>NZ_JBZUBM010000001.1:0-362500 GCF_058536345.1 Stutzerimonas sp. C6.4V | reverse complement strand
CGCCGGAGAAGGTGCGCATTATAGGGGCTCAGAATCAGCCGTCAACGGCTTTTTTGGATTTTATGGGCCGCTGATCTGCTTTGCCCCGTAGCACGAATATTAACCATGCTTTTCTGGACAGCCGGCAGTCTTGCCAGCAGCAGTATCACCCCTAGCGTGGCATACAGGCTCCACTGCCCTGCGTCGGATCTTACTACCCACAACATATGGATTAGCACCACCAGAAGCGTCAGGTAAACGATGCGATGCAGCTTTTTCCACCGTTTGCCAAGCTTTCGCATGCTCCACCGAGTGGAAGTCATTGCCAGTGCTAGAAGGCCTAAAAATGCTATCGCACCGACGGCTATATAAGGACGGTCAACCAGCTCTGTGGGAAGACTGCGGAAATCCAGGCCCAGAATGAACGTCAGGTAAGCCGTGAGATGAAGCGCCGCGTAACCAAAGGACCAAAGCCCCAGCTGCCGACGAAACGCAATCCAGCCGGACCAACCGGTCAGCTTCTGCAAAGGAGTCATTGCAAGCGAGCATAGAAGAAGGATCAAGGCCCCCTCGCCCAGGTTATCGACCAGCACCTTCCCTGGATCCGGCCCCAGTGCAGCGGTAGCGGCAAGATACAACCAATAGGCTGGCACGCTAGCCGCACAAACGAACAACAATAACCTCCACGCGGGGTAGCGCATTAGTAATCTCGACTCAGATCCATCCCCGCGTACAAGGTCGCCACTTCGTTTTCATAGCCATTAAACATGAGTGTTTCGCGAACGTTGGGGTTAAACAGGCCGCCTGGCAACCTCCGCTCTCGGGCTTGCGACCATCGTGGATGGGAAACCTTTGGGTTGACGTTGGCGTAGAAGCCATACTCCTGAGGCGCCATCGTTTCCCAAGTAGTAGCTGGCCGGTCGCGCACGAAACTGATGCGGACGATTGATTTAATACTTTTGAAACCGTATTTCCACGGCACAACAAGGCGAAGCGGTGCGCCGTTCTGGTTAGGCAGTATCCTTCCATACATTCCAACTGTCATTAGGCTAAGCGGATGCATGGCCTCGTCCATTCTCAAGCCTTCGACGTAGGGCCAGTCGATAAGGGAGAACCCTGTACGCATGCCCGGCATCTGTTCGGGACGAGCCAGGGTCTCAAACCGAACGTATTTCGCGCCGGACGTTGGCTCAACGCGGCGGATCAGCCCGGCGAGCGGCACGCCCAGCCAAGGAATCACCATCGACCAGGCTTCTACGCAACGCAGTCGATAGATCCGTTCTTCCAGCAAAGACTCGGAAACGAGATCCTCCACCGAATATTTTCCCGGCTTCGCCACTTCGCCATCTACGGTGATGGACCAAGGCTCGGTCACTAACCGCGGCGCGTTGCGTGCCGGGTCACCTTTGTCAGGACCAAACTCATAAAAGTTGTTGTAATGGGTAGCGTCATTGAATGGCGTGATGTCCTCGTTCTTGACCGTGACGACGCCCCACTGAGCATCAGCAAGCTTTTCACGGAACCATTGAGGGGAGTCAGCGGCGTCTACACCTGGATAGAGCCCAGATTCTGCCCGGGCAGTCAATGGAAGCCCGACGATACCAGCGGATAGAACCGCCCCCTGCATGAATCGACGCCGATTCATATAGACCGCTTCGGGGGTTACCTCTGACTCAGCGCAATCACTGCTACGTGGCGTTTTGATCAACATGAGGACTCCGCTGTTCTAGCTGGCGAGACCGAGCACTAGACAGCGGATCCTCTAAAAAATCAACTTCCGACGCGCTTTCGGCGACGGATGAGAAACTGCACCGGCCCGGAGACCGCATAAGCCAGGAAGATCAGTAACAGGATGCGCGGCGGATCGCTGAAGACCACAGCAAAAATCAGAACCACAACAAGTATCGCGACAAAAGGAACTCGTCCTTTCAAGTCCAGGTCCTTGAAGCTGTAGTACTTGATATTGCTGACCATCAGCAGGCCTGCGGCAGCTACCAGGAGCGCAAACAGCATGATTACCGCAAGCGGTAGATCGTGCCCACGAATTCCTGGCTCATCGAGCGCCCAAACAGCCCATACCGAACCAGCCACAACCCCGGCGGCGGCAGGACTGGCCAGACCTATGAACCACTTCTTGTCTACCTTGCCAATCTGGGTATTGAACCGAGCGAGCCTTAGCGCCGCGCAGGCCACGTAGATGAATGCCACAGTTAATCCTACGTTCCCCAAGCTGGAAAGAGCCCATTGATACGCTAGCACTGCCGGGGCTAGACCGAAGGCGACCATGTCTGACAAGGAATCGTATTCGGCGCCAAACGCGCTCTGAGTATTTGTCAGGCGAGCCACACGACCATCCAGGCTATCAAGCACCATTGCAACGAACACCGTAGCGGCAGCTACATAGAAATTGCCGTTTATTGCCGTCACGATGCAGAAGAAGCCGGCGAACAGGTTGGCCGTGGTAAATAAGTTCGGAAGCAGATAAATGCCCCGATGGCGAACCTTGCGACCTTCTGCATCCTGACTTTCTTCGATGTGTTCGTCGATGGGCAGGATACTTTCCGGTTCGACTGGCTTGTTCGGCTCTTCGGGATGCTCACTCATGCACATTCACCTTACAGCAGGTTTGAATAATTTCGACAGACCCTGGCGCAACGGGTTCACCCCTCAGCCAAGCATCGGTTTATACCAGAGACACGCGCCATAACGAAAAAACGCGGCCTAGGCCGCGTTCTTTCAAAGAGAACCGGGTATCAGTTCTTGCTCTTGTCGACGATCTTGTTTGCAGCAATCCACGGCATCATGGAGCGCAACTGCTCGCCAACCACTTCGATACCATGGGCAGCATTGTTACGGCGGTAGGCTGTCATCGATGGGTAGTTGGCGGCGCCTTCGGTGATGAACATCTTGGCGTACTCACCGTCCTGAATGCGCTTCAAAGCATTGCGCATCGCGGCGCGAGACTCGGCGTTGATGATTTCCGGGCCGGTTACGTACTCGCCGTATTCGGCGTTATTGGAAATCGAATAATTCATGTTGGCGATACCGCCTTCAAACATGAGATCGACGATCAGCTTGAGCTCGTGCAAGCACTCGAAGTACGCCATTTCCGGCGCGTAGCCTGCTTCCACCAGGGTTTCGAATCCAGCCTTGACCAGCTCGACGCAGCCGCCACAGAGAACGGCCTGCTCGCCGAACAAGTCGGTTTCGGTCTCGTCCTTAAAAGTGGTTTCGATGATGCCAGTACGACCGCCGCCAACGCCCGAGGCGTAGGACAACGCTACATTCTTCGCGTTACCGGAGGCGTCCTGGTAGATCGCGATCAGATCTGGGATACCGCCGCCCTTGACGAACTCGGAGCGAACGGTGTGCCCCGGCGCCTTCGGTGCGATCATGATGACATCCAGATCGGCACGCGGAACGACCTGATTGTAGTGAATCGAGAAGCCGTGCGCGAACGCCAGCGTAGCGCCTTTCTTCAGATTTGGCTCGATCTCATCACGATACAGGCGACCCTGGAATTCGTCGGGCGTAAGGATCATCACGACGTCAGCGGCGGCAACCGCTGCAGCAACATTATCCACTTTCAGGCCATGTGCTTCAGCCTTGGCAACCGAAGGCGAGCCTGCGCGCAAACCTACCGTCACATCGACACCGGAATCCTTCAGGTTGCAAGCGTGTGCATGGCCCTGAGAGCCGTATCCAATCACCGCGACCTTCTTGCCCTGGATGATGGAGAGATCACAATCTTTGTCGTAAAAAACTTTCATGGAGTTACCCCTGTAGCTGGCCACTCGGGCCATTCGATATAGGTGTTAGATGCTCAGCACTTTGTCGCCACGAGAAATACCCGTAACGCCGCTTCGCACGACTTCCAGAATCGATGCAGTACCGACGGCCTGGATGAAACTGTCCAGCTTGTCGGTCGTGCCGGCCAGCTGGATGGTGTAGACGTTGGAGGTCACATCGACGATCTGCCCACGAAAGATATCGGTGGTGCGCTTGACCTCGGCGCGCTGTGCGCCGGTGGCCTTTACCTTAATCAGCATGAGCTCGCGTTCAATGTGCGCGCTCTCCGACAGGTCGACGAGTTTGACGACTTCAACCAGTTTGTTGAGGTTCTTGGTGATCTGTTCGATCACCTCTTCGTGCCCTACGGTAGTCAGCGTCAGACGTGACAGCGTAGGATCCTCGGTTGGTGCAACAGTCAGGCTTTCGATGTTGTAGTTGCGCTGGGAGAACAGCCCTACCACGCGGGACAACGCACCCGGCTCGTTTTCCATCAACAGGGAAATGATGTGTCTCATGATCAGGTCCGCTCCGTCTTGCTGAGCCACATATCGCGCATGGCGCCGTCTTTGATCTGCATCGGATAGACGTGCTCGCCTGTATCGACTGCGATGTCCAGAAAGACAAGGCGATCCTTCAAAGCGAAGGCCTCCTCCATCTTCGGCTTGAGGTCTTGTAGCTCGGTGATGCGCATGCCGACATGCCCATATGCCTCTACCAGCTTGACGAAGTCAGGCAAGGACTCCATGTATGAGTGCGAATAGCGACTGTTGTATTGCATATCCTGCCATTGGCGGACCATGCCCAGCGCACCGTTGTTGAGGTTGATGATCTTCACCGGAAGGTCGTATTGCAGGCAGGTCGACAGTTCCTGGATGTTCATCTGGATGCTGCCTTCGCCGGTAACGCAGGCGACATCGGCCTCCGGGAAGTTCAACTTCGCCCCCATCGCGGCAGGGAAGCCGAAGCCCATGGTGCCGAGGCCTCCGGAATTCAGCCAGCGATTGGGCTTGTCGAACTTGTAGTACTGGCACGCAAACATCTGGTGCTGGCCGACGTCCGAAGCCACGTAAGCCTCGCCCTTGGTCACATCGCAAAGGGTTTCGATAACGGCCTGCGGCTTGATGATGGTGCCGTCGCCCTTGTCGTAGGGGAACAAGCCACGGCTGCCACGCCACTCCTCGATCTGCTTCCACCAGCTGGCAACAGTCTCGGCGTTTGGTGCCTGACCGATCTCTTTGACGATTGCCACCATTTCGGTGAGTACACTGTCGACCGGACCCACAATTGGGATGTCAGCTTTGATGGTCTTGGAAATTGAAGCCGGGTCGATGTCGATGTGAATGATCTTGGCGTTCGGGCAGAACTTCGTCGCGCCATTGATCACGCGGTCATCGAAGCGCGCACCTACAGCCAGAATGACATCTGAATGATGCATAGCCAGGTTGGCCGTATAGCTACCATGCATACCCAGCATGCCGACGAACTGGCGATCGCTACCTGGATAGCAGCCCAACCCCATCAGCGTGTTGGTGACAGGCAGGTTGAGCATCTTGGCGAGTTCGGTGAGCTGCGAAGATGCGCCGCCCATGATCACACCACCGCCGGCGTAGATGATCGGTCGCTTGGCCGCCAGCAGGAGCTCGGCCGCCTTGCGAATCTGTCCGGAGTGCCCCCGAACGGCCGGGCTGTAGGAGCGCAGCTTGGCTTTTTTCGGATAGACGTACTCGAATTTCTCGGCGGGGTTGGTCATATCCTTCGGAATGTCAACGACAACCGGGCCGGGACGGCCGGACTGAGCCAGGTAGAACGCCTTCTTCATGACCTCAGGAATTTCCGAAGGATGCTTGATCATGAAGCTGTGCTTAACGATGGGCCGGGAAATACCGATCATGTCGGTTTCCTGGAAGGCGTCGGTACCGACCATGTTGCTGGCAACCTGACCGGAGATCACGACCATCGGGATCGAATCCATATAGGCCGTCGCGATGCCTGTAATGGCATTGGTCGCCCCTGGGCCGGAGGTCACCAGCACGACACCAGCCTTGCCGGTAGCGCGGGCGTAACCATCAGCCATGTGCGTCGCAGCCTGCTCATGGCGGACCAGGATATGCGTGACTTCCTTTTCCTTGAACAGCGCATCATAGATGTGCAGCAAGGCGCCGCCTGGATAGCCGTAGATGTACTTAACGCCTTCGTCGCGCAGGAAGCGGACGACCATTTCAGCGCCGGATAAAAGTTCCACGTTATTCACCTCTAGAACGCCAGATAGCCGCCCCGCGTCGGACCGGCCAGAAATAGGTTTACTGCCAAGCAGCGCATGAGCGACGGTGGTCGCCGACTACGTCAGCTACTGTCAAAGCAAGTATCAGGAAAACCCCAAGTGTTGCGGGGCACCCCTCCCAGCGCGAGGTAACGCGTTGCGGGTGTTGCAGGTCGGCGCGGGTGTGCACCTCATGATTGAACGAAGGACGCGCTTGCGGCGGGTCCTCCAGAACAGCAAGCATGGAATTGTTCGGATTAGACTTGGACAAGTCAAGTCTGCTGTTACGTTCGACTGTATTCAGCTGTGATCCAGCGCAGAATGAAGGTGCCCCGGTTTTGCGTATAGTACCGGCTTGGTTTTGCATCCACTCAGGGAAATAACATGCATTCGACGGTTCTCGCGAGCGGCCTGCTGCTTGCAATGTGCAGCAGCGTCATGGCCGGCCAGGTCTATAAATGGGTCGATAGTCAGGGCATCACACATTTCGGGGGGCAACCACCCGAAGACCAACGCGTCGAATCATTTGATATCGCGGTAACCCCTGCAAAAGCTGCCGCCACCGAACCCGCAGAGCCCGATCAAGCAGCGGATTCTGAACAGCGCAGCATTGACCAGAAGGTGAAAAAGCAAGTCGCCGAGCAGGAAGCGGAACGTCAGCGTTACTGCACGACGCTGCGCACCAACCTGGCACAACTGCAGAACAACCCGCGCGTCCGTGTAGAGGAGCAAGGCAGCGTGCGGCGCCTGAACGAAGAAGAGCGACAGGCTCGCATTGGCGAGACCAAACAGAAGATCGCTGACACCTGTAACTGAACAGCGAATCGAGGTCCGCCGATACGGATATCGTTGCCTAGTCTTCGCCGCAGCTGATCAAACGATCAAAGCCTTCAAGCGCTTCGAACAACCCCGCCACCCGCTGCGGCTGATGGCGATAGACCATCTCTGCCATTGCAAGAATGCCCGACACGGTCGGCAACGACTCGCCCTGTTCCAGGATCTGCTTCATCCGCGGCAGGAATATCCACTGCAGCCATTGATCAAATGCCAGCGTGTCGACGCAAAACGGCTCTTGGCTGGCAAGTGCCTCCGCATCAGGCGGGGACGACGCCCAGACGCCAAGCACGCGCAGCTCACGCTCGATCAGGAGCAACTGGTCAGCCAGTTCAGGGACTCGCTTGTCCATCACAGCGCAACCTTGGCGCGCTCGCGAGCTTGAGCAGCGCCTGCCGCGTTGCCCTGGCGCTCTCGCGCCTGGGCGATTAGCTCCCAGAGACTTGCCTGTAGTGCCGGACGATCACTGGCGTAGCTCAGCCCTCGGCGAGAAAGCTGTTCAGCCTGAACTGCGTCACCTTGCGCCAAGCGAACCTGCGCCAGGCGAAAAAGCACTTGCGGCTCGCGAGGCGCGATTCGCTGCGCACGCTCGAGACTGGAGGCGGCCCCGTTGAGGTCACCACCGCCCTGCTGTTGCTGGGCAGTTGTGAGCAATGCCAGCACGGGGCCATCCAACTGCTCGTCTGCAGACAAGGTTCCGCTGTTCGACGGAATACCAGTGGGCAGCGATTGCTGCTGTGCGGGGGCGGGAATAGGCCCCGACTGAGCAGGCGGCGTCCACTGCCCCGCACTATTGGAAGACGGCATGGACGGCGAGCCGGAAAAGGTGGCATCCGGTGCGGGATATGTCTGCAAGGGCTCGGAGCTTTGCTGCGGCACCATGACCATCACACCCGAGTCAGCCGGTGCCGCCGGCGTAGCGGCTGGAGATGAACTGGAGCCTGACTGGCGCTGACGTGCCGACATTTCTTCCGAAACGGGCGCCCCGGAGTCGACCACGGGTATCGCGCCGCGCTTGACCGATGCGCAGCCCGGCAGCACGGCCGCCGCGACCAGAACGATCATCCATTGCTTGTTCAAATTTCAAACCTCTTGATAGCCAACCTTGACTAGCCCCTACGGCAGCCAGCCACGAACCCAATCCATGACCGACTCAGCCGGGGCCGGCAGACCGCAACCCGGCCCAGGAGCGGGCTCGCTGCCGCGAATGTAGGGCATCTGTACTGCATCAGGACAGTTCTCCGACGAGCCTTCGCCGGTTCGTGCGTCCACCCATGACATCGATACATTGTCTGGCATCGACATTTGCAGCGGCAATGGGTCGGCACGACGCATGAAATCCGCCCAGACCTGCAGCGCTCCAGTGGCGCCTGTCAGCGATGTTTTGCCGTTGTCGTCTCGTCCCAACCAGACCACAGCCAGAAGGTCCTGACTGAATCCGGCGAACCAGCTGTCTCGTGAGTCGTTGGTCGTGCCGGTCTTACCCGCAAGGGTCAGCGAATTAGGCACCTGATTGTAGACAGAGCGACCTGTACCCTCACGCATGACGCGCTGCATGGCGTATTGAGTCAAATAGATCGCACCGGGATCGAACCGCTGCTCGATCTTGAATGGATAGCGACTAAGGGGCTCCCCATCAGCAGCGACTACGCTACGAATGGCTCTCAAGGGAGTGTTGAAGCCACCGCTGGCGATCGTCTGGTAAACCCCGGCAACTTCGATCGGGCGCAACCCACCCGCACCCAGCAGCATCGATGGATAAGCCGGCCAATCTGGCGAAGCCCCCAGGCGAGCCAGCGTTTTGAGTACCTCGGGCACACCGAGGTCCAGGCCTAGCCGCGCGGTGGACAGGTTGTAGGAATTGGCCAGAGCCTGATAGAGGAACACTGATCCGTGAGCCGTTCGCCCGTAGTTCTGCGGCTTCCAGACCTTACCATCCGCACCCTTTACCGAGAACGGCTGGTCCTCCAGCAGGCTCGTCAAGGTGTATTGGCTTGGTCGTTCCAGCGCTGCAAGATAGATCGCCGGCTTGATCAAGGAGCCAATCGGCCGCGAGGCATCCAAAGCGCGGTTGAAGCCGGCGAACCCGGGATGCCGGCTGCCCAGCATCGCCTGAAGTTCGCCGGTTTCAGGATTGGTGACGAGCATGGCGCCCTCGACGCCCTCGGCCGCCTTGCCCAGACGCTGCAGCGTTTGCGTCATGGCCTTCTCGGCCTTGGACTGCACGATCGGGTCAAAGCTGGTGAAGACTCGCAGGCCTTCCTCGGTCAGGTCCTCGTCACGGTAGTCTTCGCGCAACTGGCGCTTCACCAGATCGAGAAACGCGGGATAAGAACTGTTGGCCAGGCTGCCACGCTGGGTCACCCCAAGGGGCGCCTGTTTCGCCTGGGCTGCCTCCTCCGCGCTGACGACCTGCTGCTCCGCCAGCAGATCGATGACCAGATTGCGTCGCTCCAGGGCGCGTTCGGGGTGGCGCCGAGGATTGTAATAGGTAGGCCCTTTGACCATGCCGACCAGCAGCGCAACATGTTGAAGCTTGAGCTCTGCAAGCGGCCGTCCAAAAAAGTACTGACTGGCCAAGCCGAAGCCGTGAATGGCGCGGCGACCATCCTGACCGAGAAAGACTTCGTTCAGGTAAGCCTCAAGTATCTCCGGCTTGTCGTAATGCAGTTCCAGCAGCACGGCCATCATGGCTTCGGTGGCCTTGCGGCTCAGGCTGCGCTCGTTGGTCAGATAGAAGTTCTTGACCAGTTGCTGAGTCAGCGTGCTTCCTCCCTGGCGCACCTCACCGGCCGTCAGGTTGACCCATACAGCACGCGCAATGGATTTGGGCGACACGCCGAAATGATTGAAAAACTCCCGGTCTTCCACGGCCACCAATGTCTCGACCAGATAAGGCGGCACCTGATCAAGCTTGATCAGGATGCGGTCTTCGTTATGCGCCGGATATAGACCGCCCACCACAAGCGGCTCCAGCCGCGCCACTGGCAAATCGCCGCCGTCCATGCGCGCAAGCCCCGCTACGAAATCACCGGAGAATCGAACACGGATCCGCTGCGAATCTTCCACCCCCTCGTAAAACCGGAATCCGCGTGTGTGCATTTCGACGGCATTACTGGCGACCGATACGGTACCGGGGCCGCTCAAAGACTTTTCCCGTCGGTATCCCAGCGCATCGAGCTCGGTAAGGAAATCCTCCTTGTCGAGCTTTTGCCCGACAAACAGCTCCAGCGGCCGGGCATAGACCGTTGCCGGGATAGTCCAGCGCTTGCCGGAGAACTTCTCCTGAACCACTGCATCGAGATAGATGGCCACGCCGGCAATAATCACCAGAGCGACGACGGACAGTTTGAGGATCCAGCCCAACCAGGGCCGAGAGGCCGAGGAACGGCGTTTGGAGCGGGAGCGAGAAGAGCGTGATTTAGTCATGGCGGCGGATTATACGCACTTTGATTTACCACGAAGACGGCCTCTTGGCGGTTTGCAGGGCTCCCCTGGATGGCCATAATGGATCGCTTTCTGACTGTGTGAACTGTATCGCGAAGTCGTCCACACGCTCCGCCAACGAATCTAAAAAGGAATGACCGTGAGCCAAGCATTGATCGCCGCGCTGCAGAATCCGGCCCTGTACCCTCATCCGGTCGATGGCTTCCGGATTATCGAGACCCATATCTCTTGGGTCATCCTGACTGGCACCTACGCTTACAAGATGAAGAAACCGGTGGACTTCGGTTTTCTCAACTTTACCGACCTGGCCGCCCGCAAGCATTACTGTGAGGAGGAGCTGCGCCTGAATCAGCGCATGGCACCAGACCTCTACCTCCAGGTCCTGCCCGTTACCGGCAGTGTCGAGAAGCCTGAAATCGACGGCAGCGGCGAACCGATCGAATACCTGCTTAAAATGCGTGAATTCCCGCAAACCCAACTGATGGCCGAGGTGCAGGCGCGCGGTGAGCTGACTGACAGTCATATCGATGCACTTGCGGCGCAGATCGCAAGCTTCCACATGAGCATTCCCCAAGTGGCTGCCGACCATCCGCTGAACAGTGCCGAAGCGATCGTTGCGCCAATGCGGCAGAATTTCGAGCAGATTCGTCCGTTGCTGAGCGAACAAGCCGACCTGCAGCAGCTCGACGCCATGATGGACTGGACCGAAACGAGCATCACGCGGCTGCAGCCATTGCTCGAGCAACGCAGCCAGCAAGGATTCATTCGTGAATGTCATGGCGATCTGCATTTGGGCAACGCCACCCTAATAGACGACAAGGTCGTGCTGTTCGACTGCATCGAGTTCAACGAGCCATTTCGCTTGATCGACATTGCGTCCGATGCCGCTTTTCTGGCGATGGACCTGGAAGACCGTGGGCTGAAATGCCAGGCCCGACGCTTCATTAACGGCTGGCTGGAACGCACCGGTGACTATGCGGCCCTCGAGCTGCTACACCTGTACAAGGCCTACCGGGCATTGGTTCGCGCCAAGGTAAGCCTGTTCCGCCTGCATCAGGAGCAGGACGCCGTTCAGCGCCGGGTCATCCTGCGCCAATACCGCAGCTATGCGAACCTGGCCGAAAGCTACAGCGCAATTCCCTCGCGCTTCCTGGCCATTACTCACGGCGTATCAGCGGTTGGAAAGAGCCAGGTCGCCTTGCGATTGGTGGAGGCGCTGGGCGTCATCCGACTGCGCTCGGATGTTGAGCGTAAGCGACTCTTCGCTGAACAACCTGGTAGCAGCGAACCGGATGCCGGGCTATACGGCGTCGAAGCGACCGACATGACCTATCAGCAGTTGCATGGCCTCGCGAGCAGGGCACTCAACGCAGGATTTTCCGTGGTGATCGACGCCACCTACCTCAAGCGGCACCATCGGGAGGCAGCCTGGCAAGTCGCGGAATCCACCGGTGTTCCCTTCCTGATCATAGACTGCCAGGCTCCGGAAGCAGTCATAGCGCAATGGCTCCAGCAGCGGCAGGCGGAAGGCGGCGACCCCTCTGACGCGACGCTGGAAGTGGTCAAGGCACAGCAGCTTTCGCGCGAACCTCTGACCGACAGCGAAACACTCCTCAGCCGACGGGTCGACACTCCGGACGCAGCGAGCCTCGATCAATTGCTAAGCGCCATCCGTCAACGCCTGCCAGGCCTTTGAGCAACTTGGCGGCTAACGCGAACAAGCCCACCGTTAACGAAAAGCACCGCGGCGGGCAGTATCCGCCGGTGCTTCTATACTCTGGCAGGACTGACCAGGGAAGTTGACCATGCCAGATTGCGCCCTACCGCCCTCCTTGCCGGACCATTGTCATGGATGACAGCGTCAGGCTGTTCTCGGAACGCGCCCATGCGTACGCTCAGTTCCGGCCTACCTATCCTGCCGGCCTCTTCGCCTGGCTCGCCAAGCTGTCCAGCCACACCCGATGCGCGCTCGATATTGCCGCCGGCAGCGGGCAGGCCTCGCGTCCTCTGCTTGCCCACTTCGACCGGGTGCTGGCCTGCGACGCCAGCCCAGAACAGTTGAACAGCAGCATCGAGTGGCGAACCGTCCAGCGCTTTGCAGCCAAAGCGGAGCGGCTTCCGCTGCGGGACAATACGGTAGACCTGGTCGTGGTTGCCCAGGCGCTGCACTGGTTCGCGACACCGGACTTCTTCAAGGAGACCAGACGAATCTTGCGGCCCGGCGGGCTGTTCTGCGCGTGGTGCTATAGCCTGCTGACCATTGATCCGGCGCTCGACATGATTATCCAGCGACTGCACGGAGAGACACTAGCGGGCTACTGGCCTCGGGGACGCGCCAGCGTTGATGCCGGCTATGCCGATATAGAAGCGCCATTCGAGCGGCTCGTTACGCCAGTGTTTTTCATCGAAACGCAGTGGGACCTGCATCAGCTTCTTGGTTACCTGCGCACCTGGTCTGCGGTAGCCCAGTGGCAAAACAAGCACGGCAAAGACCCGGTGCAGGAGCTCGCCCCCCTGTTAGCACAGCAGTGGGACAACTCTGAGCAGAAACGCAGAGTGCGCTGGCCCCTGCATCTTCTCGCAGGCTTCCCGGGCCGATAGGTACCCCTATGCACGACGAGCTGTTGACCCTGAAGAACCTTGGCAAGACGTCCGCGCAGTGGCTCCACGCCTCGGGCATCCATACCTTGGATGACCTCCGCAAACTGGGCGCAGTCAGCGCATACCACGCCGTCAAATCACGAGGGTTCGGGGCATCGCGCGTATTGCTCTATGCAATTGAGGGGGCGCTTCGCGACATTAACTGGAAGGATCTGCCCGACACGCTGAAGCGCGAGCTGAATCAGCATCTGGATAGTCTTCCTTCGCGCAACAAGAGCTAGCTCACAACCTCTAAGCAGCCCGATTTACTCGTGAAGTCCCCGGGCTTATTGTGAGCGGGCACATCGCTTAGCCGTCTGTCAGCTCGCTTGATCAAGGATTGCCGTCATGTATTTACTCGGGGAACAACCGGCCTATGCCGACCACTTGATCAACCGCCTCCAGGGGATCCCCGCCCAGCTCCTTGAAGGACTTGCACCGTGCGCAGAGCTGATCGAAATGAAAGGGTCAGATGACCTTGGCCGTGAGTTGCCGGAGCAACAGTTGTTCATCATCGAAAGCGGCCTGCTACATGCACTGGTGGATGAGCGACCGCTCTTCTACATGCAGGAAGGCGACCTGCTTGGGCTGCGCCAGGGCATAGAGCTACCCGCGTGTCGGTATCGAAGCGACGAATCGGTTCGCCTGCTCCCCTATTCCCGCCCTGCGGTTTTTCAGCATATTCATGACGACCCGCGGCGTCAGGAGCTTTTCACCCAGTACTTGATTGGCCAGACCGCATTGTTATCGGACGCCCTGGCACGCCTGAAACAGCCTGAAATTCACCCAACTACAGGTTTCCAGCACTTTGCCCCGGGAGAGGAACTGATTCGCCAGGGTGAAGACGCCGACAACGTGTTCATCATCATCGAGGGACACGCAGAGGCGATAGTAGACGGACAGAAGGTTGGCGACGTGCAACGTGACGAGATCTTCGGTGCCATGGCGGTCTTCACGCGGGAAAAGCGCAGCGCCACGGTTATCGCGACCGCTCCCTGTACGGTGATGGTGATCCCCAAGGACCAATTTCTCGGGCTTATGCAGAGCAATCCCAAGATCGCCCATAGCCTGATAGAAAGTATGGCCAGGCGAATCGATCTTCTTAACAAGGAGGTCACCCAGCTACGCTTGCCACTGACTGCTTGATAAGCACCCCAGCGCAAGGGAGACGGAAAGCAAATTTATTCTCGATTGCCTGTTGACTACGTAATGAGAATTGTTATTATTACCACAACTGGTCGCGAGATCAGTTGGGTAAACTGGAAGGCCAGGCAGTCGGGCTTTCAGGTTATCTCCTCATCAGGCTAATCACGGTTTTGACCCGGCTCTTGCCGGGTCTTTTTTTTGCCTGCAATAGAGCGCTGGCGGAGCCCGGCGCTCAGCGCGACGGCTGGCGAAACCTTGCGCAGAAATCTTCCTCTGGCTGAGCCGGGGTGAACCAGACATAGTCAGCCCTGTCATCGCCTACGCGCACCCCCACCTCAGCGAGCATCAAGACGAGCACCGCCGGTTTATCCCGACTGCCTTGAAGATGGAGCGGCACGCCAAGGTCACGCCTGACGTGAAAGCCGCCAGCAAGCAGTATCGCCGGCTCGGGTGCAGCCTCGAGCCGGTCCGCCATTCGCCGATCACGTTGCTGCTGGACAGCCAGCATCGCCGGCAACTGCGACTCCGGCAACATCCCGCAATGCGACTCGCGGATCTGCCGGGCCAAGGCTTCCGTCACGTGCCGCTCCGCCGCCAGCCCGCTCGGCCGTGGCTGGCGACGATAGATGTCGGCTATCTCATTGCGATCGAGGTTTGCCTGCAGCAACGGTGCGGGTTGTGCCAGGCTGTACTCCACCAGAGGTCCGTACAGCTCCCAGGGCCAACCCTCCTGCCATGCTAGCGAGGCAGGCAGATCATCGGGACGCTCGCCTCGTGCAAACGCCAACTGAATCTCAGTGACCTTTGACTGCTGGTCCGGATTGATCATCTCCAGCAATACGCTGCCTTGAGGTCGTTGCTGCGCCAGGGCTTGCAGCAACCAGAGCTGTAAGGCGTGGTGATCCGGGTTGTCGTGACGCTCGCCAACCAGAACCCGATCAGCGTTGGCCAACCTCGCTACCAGATCTTGGGGGGAAATATGCTCGCCACTGCTCAGCTCGATGATTTCGCCCAGATCCGCATGCTCACGCCCCTCCGGGCTCTGCCAGTCAGGCAAGGGCGGGAGAGCCTGGCAAGCGGTCAGCAATGTCATAACCAGCAAACGCAGCAATCGCATCGATCATCCTCGGCAAGTGGCGGTAGGATCCAGGGCTGGCGACCCTGTCCATGAATTTTGAATCGAAGACAAGCCAATGTGGCCTGCAAACTTCCCGCAACGAGGCTCATCTTCACTCAGCCCGAGCCGATTGCAACAGTGAATCGCCATAACACCAGGCGCGGCCACCCACCTGTAGCACCGGAGCATCACCAGCGCATAATGACTGCCTACCGAGGAAGATCGATAATGAGATTGTGCGCCACGACTGATCTTGCCGAAGGCCAGTGCAAAGGATTCGAGCAACAGGGACAGCGCCTTCTTGCTGTACGCAGGGACGGTGTCGTGCACGTCTACGAAAATCGTTGCCCACATCGAGGCGTGCCACTGGAGTGGATACCGGACCAGTTCCTGGACAGCAGCGGCAGCCTCATCCAGTGCGCCACCCATGGCGCGCTATTTCTGATCGACAGCGGAGAATGCGTGTCCGGCCCCTGTGCCGGCGAAGCGCTAAGAGCCCATCCCTGCACCGAGCGCGACGGCAGCATATGGTCGCAAATCACGACCTAGTGCGACCCTGTACGCAAGCGACGCCTGGCTGTGTTCGGTATCATGCCGCCCATCGCTACCTGTGAGATGACTATGCGTCGTTTGCTGAGTCTGCTGTTTTTACTGCTTGCCCTTCCCGCCAGCGCAGGCCTGTTCGATAGTCGACCAAGCGCTACCCTGGGTGGACTGAACAACAGCGCCGACTTTCTGCCCGTACGTGAAGCCTTCCGCCTGAGCCTGGTTGACAGCTCACCCGAGCAGGTCAAGCTGCGTTTCGTTGCCGCCGAAGGCTATTACCTGTACCGGCATCGTTTTCAGTTCGTATCAAGCGATCCGGCGGTCGCTATCGGCGAGGCGCAGCTTCCGGCGGGAGAAGCGAAAACAGACGATTACTTTGGCGAGGTCGAAGTCTATTACGGCGTACTGGACGTCGAGCTGCCAGTGCAAAACCCAGATAGCCGCCCGTTCACGCTACGGGTGACTTACCAGGGATGTGCGGATAAAGGTCTTTGCTACCCTCCGGAAACCGAAACACTTGATATAGGCGACGCAGCAGCCGCCCCATCATCAGGCCCCTCAGTCTCCCCTGGCAGCAATCCCGGTGTCAGCGAAACAGATGACTCGCGTTCGTGGCGTTCAGTCGCGCTGTTCTTCCTGGCCGGGCTCGGTTTGACCTTTACTCCCTGCGTATTGCCCATGCTCCCTATTCTGTCCGGAGTCGTCCTGCGTGGGCAGACCGGCGGAATGCGCAGCTTTCTGCTGTCACTGGCCTATGTGCTGCCAATGGCCGCCGGATTTGCCTTGCTCGGTGCGTTGATGGGTGTATTCGGTGCCGAGCTGAACCTGCAGGCAAGACTGCAATCGCCATGGATCCTCATCCCCTTCGCGGCTTTCTTCGTGGTTTTTGCCCTGGCCATGTTCGGCATGTTCGAGTTGCGCTTGCCACAGGCCGTCAACAGCCGCCTCGACCATCTGGCTGGCAGCGCCAAGGGCGGCTCGTTCATGGGCGCAGCCTTGCTTGGTGCGGTATCCAGCCTGTTGGTTTCGCCCTGCGTATCCGCGCCTCTGGCGGGTGCACTGCTCTACATCAGCGCCAGCGGCGATGCCTTGGGCGGCGGACTGAAGCTGTTCGCTCTAGGGATGGGCATGGGCGCGCCACTTATCCTGTTCGCCACTGGCGGTGGGGCATTGCTGCCTAAGAGTGGCCCCTGGATGGTGACGGTACGCAACACTTTTGGGGTACTGCTGCTGGCAGTTGCCGTCTGGATGCTCGAACGCGTTCTTCCAGGCCCAGTGGCGCTGTTTCTGTGGGGAGCTCTGGCAGCAGGCACGGCGTTGTTTCTCGGCACGCTCGAACTGGTGCAGAAGGCGCCACGGCAGAAACTCGCGCAACTGCTGGGGCTGATGCTCCTGATATACGGCCTGACCGCCTGGATCGGCGCGCTGCAGGGCGGTACGGACCCTTTGCGCCCGCTCCCTCGCCCTGTCTTGTCCGCTGCCAGCGGCACGCCGACCGACAACGAAAGCTGGAACACCGTGACCACGCCGGCCGCGCTCGATGCCCAGCTTTCCGCTGCAAGGGCTGCAGGTCGACCGGCCCTGCTCGACTGGTACGCGGACTGGTGCATCAGCTGCAAGGTGATCGAGCGAGAAGTATTTGCCGACCCGCAGATCGCACCACGCCTGTCCGACTACCAGCTGATTCGCTTCGACATCACCGACAGCAAGCCCGAGCAGCGAGGGCTGTTGGACCGTTACAAGCTGTTCGGACCACCTGCCATTCTCTTCTTTGATCGCTCAGGCGCTGAAATGGCCGACGTACGGGTCGTCGGTGAAATCGACGCCGATCAGTTTTCCAAGCGACTGGATCGCGCCCAATCCTTTTTCTAGACGATTCATTGCGGCAATCTCCAGTCATAATGTCGGCATTTACGCCGATCACGACATGACTGGACAGTCAGCCCCCGCTTCGTGCATAGTTTTTCCCCTCACCGGTATCGGCCCGCACCGCAGCGCTTTCCCGGATAAAAACAAGGACTATTCATGGCGACCTTTCTGGTCTTGCACGGCCCGAACCTGAATCTGCTTGGCACCCGCGAACCTGGCGTATACGGCGCGGTGACGCTGGCTCAGATCAATGAGGATCTTGAACAGCGGGCACGGGATGCCGGCCATCACCTTCTGCACCTGCAGTCCAACGCCGAATACGAACTCATCGAGCGTATCCATGCTGCCCGGAGCGAAGGCGTGGACTTCATTCTGATCAATCCGGCCGCTTTTACCCACACCAGCGTTGCGCTACGTGACGCGCTGCTGGCCGTGAGCATCCCATTCATCGAAGTGCACTTGTCGAACGTGCACAAGCGTGAGCCTTTCCGCCATCACTCCTATTTTTCGGATGTCGCGGTAGGGGTGATCTGCGGCCTTGGCGCCAGCGGCTACCGCCTGGCATTGGAGGCCGCCCTGGAACAACTCGCTGCTTCCTGACAGGCCGTGCATCAAGATGCCCGGCCTCGAAGAAGCGAGCAGCAATGCCCTTTGAACTTACTTGGGAGTCACCGCTTCATGGATATTCGCAAAGTCAAAAAACTGATCGAACTGCTGGAAGAGTCCGGTATCGACGAGCTGGAAATTCACGAAGGTGAAGAATCCGTTCGCATCAGCCGCCACAGCAAGCAGGTGGCCATGCAGCAGCCCTACTACGCCCAGGCGCCAATGCCTGCACCTGCTTCGGCTCCAGCAGCCGCCGCTGCTCCTGCCGCTGATGCTGCTCCGGCCCAGCCGAAGCTCAACGGCACAGTGGTTCGCTCGCCGATGGTTGGCACCTTCTACCGCGCCTCCTCTCCAGAGGCTGCCTCGTTCGTCGATGTCGGCAAGACTGTCAAGAAGGGCGACATCCTCTGCATCGTCGAAGCCATGAAGATGATGAACCACATCGAGGCCGAAACCAGCGGCACCATCGAATCCATCCTGGTGGAGAATGGTCAGCCGGTCGAATACGACCAGCCGCTGTTCACCATCGTTTGAACCGCGGAGATTCAGCGATGTTGGAAAAAGTACTGATCGCCAACCGCGGTGAAATCGCCCTGCGGATTTTGCGAGCCTGCAAGGAAATGGGGATCAAGACGGTCGCGGTGCATTCCACTGCCGATCGGGAACTGATGCACCTGGCCTTGGCAGATGAGTCCGTCTGCATTGGTCCGGCCCTCGCCACAAACTCCTACCTGCATATCCCGTCGATCATTGCTGCGGCTGAAGTGACCGGAGCCACGGCCATTCACCCGGGCTATGGTTTTCTTGCCGAAAACGCCGACTTTGCCGAACAGGTGGAAAATTCCGGCTTTGCGTTCGTTGGTCCGAAAGCGGAAACCATCCGCCTCATGGGCGACAAGGTTTCAGCCAAGGACGCCATGATCAAGGCCGGCGTGCCAGTGGTACCAGGCTCCGATGGCCCATTGCCGGAAGACGAAGCCGAAGCCCTGCGCATCGCCCGTGAGGTGGGTTATCCGGTCATCATCAAGGCCGCCGGCGGCGGCGGTGGCCGTGGTATGCGTGTCGTTCATCGTGAAGAAGACCTGATCAAGTCGGCCAAATTGACCCGTACCGAGGCTGGCGCGGCGTTCGGCAATCCCATGGTTTATCTGGAGAAGTTTCTCGGCAACCCACGTCACGTCGAAGTCCAGGTGCTTTCCGATGGTCAGGGCAACGCCGTGCACCTGGGTGACCGCGACTGCTCGCTGCAACGCCGTCACCAGAAGGTCCTTGAAGAAGCCCCAGCGCCTTACATTGACGAGAAAGCGCGCACTGAAGTGCTCAAGCGCTGCACCGACGCCTGCGTCGAGATCGGCTACCGTGGTGCCGGCACCTTCGAGTTTCTTTACGAGGATGGCCGCTTCTACTTCATCGAGATGAACACACGCGTCCAGGTTGAGCATCCGGTGACCGAGATGGTTACGGGTGTCGACATCGTCAAGGAGATGCTGAGTATCGCCGCGGGCAACAAGCTTTCGATCAAGCAGGAAGACGTGGTGATCCGCGGCCACTCGCTGGAGTGCCGGATCAACGCGGAAGATCCATCGAACTTCCTGCCTAGCCCCGGCAAGGTGAAGCATTTTCATGCACCGGGAGGTTTTGGGGTCAGGGTCGATTCGCACCTGTACAGCGGCTATTCGGTCCCGCCGAACTACGATTCGCTTATCGGCAAGCTGATCACCTATGGCGCCACCCGTGAAGAAGCCATGGCGCGTATGCGAAATGCGCTAGACGAAATCGTTGTCGATGGCATCAAGACCAATATCCCGCTGCACCGGGATCTGGTTCGCGACGAGGGGTTCTGTAAAGGCGGGGTGAACATCCATTACCTGGAAAAGAAACTGGGTATGGATAAGCACTAAGCTGCAAGCTGCAAGCTGCAAGCTGCAAGCTGCAAAAGTATGATGTTGGGGGATCGGCGCTAGCCGATCCCCTTTTTTTATCGATCGCTTCAAGCTTGCGTCTTGAAGCCGTTTGCGGAAGGAAACCCCATGCCCTGGTTACAACTTCGTCTCGCCATCTCTCCGGAACAGGCAGAGGGCCTGGAAGACGCACTGCTGAGCGTTGGAGCAGTGTCGGTCACCTTCATGGATGCGCAGGATCAGCCAATTTTCGAGCCTGACCTGGGCACCACGCCGCTATGGACGCACACTCATCTGCTGGCGCTGTTCGAAAGCGATGTAGATGAGAGCAACCTCCTCGCCCACCTGCAGCTACTGACCGGAGGCGAACTGCCCCAGTACCAGCTCGAGCACATCGAAGATCAGGACTGGGAGCGAAGCTGGATGGATAACTTCCAGCCCATGCGCTTCGGTCGACGGCTATGGATCGTGCCCAGCTGGCATGCAGCTCCTCAACCCGACGCGGTAAACCTCCTGCTCGATCCGGGGCTTGCCTTCGGCACGGGAACGCACCCCACCACCGCGCTCTGCCTGGAGTGGCTGGATGCGCAGACGCTAACGGGCCTGCAGGTACTGGATTTTGGGTGCGGCTCGGGCATTCTCGCCATCGCCGCCTTGCTTCTCGGCGCCGAACGGGCGATCGGCACGGATATCGACATCCAGGCGATCGAAGCATCGCGTGACAATGCGGGACGCAACGGGATAGAGCCAGAGCGCTTCCTGCTGTATCTGCCGGAGCAGTTGCCGGCAGGCCAGGCAGATGTCGTGGTTGCCAACATTCTCGCCGGCCCGCTCGTTACGCTGGCACCCCAAATCATCGAGCGGGTCAAGCCGGGCGGTCGGCTGGCCCTCTCGGGGATTCTGGCCGAGCAGGCTGACGAAGTACGCGCGGCCTATTCCGGGCAGTTCCACCTCGACACGACTGCAGAGAAGGATGGCTGGGTGCGCATCACCGGTACCCGTCACGCCTGACCCCACTCCTCAGCATGCATCTGTCGAGCCTGAGCGTTGGCACTGCCGCAGGCTAGCGGGGATGCGCTAGACTAGCCGGCATTTCCGCCGGACCAGCGCATGACCACTTTCGTCACCCAGTGCCCGCATTGCCGAACCCGCTTTCGCCTCAGCCGCACCCAGCTCACCGCTGCCCGCGGCGCAGTGCGATGCGGTGCCTGCCTTGAAATCTTCAACGCTGCCCGGGACCTGGAAAACGACGACGTATCGCTGGTAAAGGACGTGGGTGTTCGAAGCGCCATTCCTGGCGCTGCGAGCCCTCAACCGCCGTCACCGACGACACCTACTCCTACAGACGAGGCCCGTTGGCTTCACGACGATCTGGACCTTGATGAGCTGGATCTCGATGCAGAGCTGGCAAAGCTGGAGCGGGAGGAGCACGAGCTGGCTCGCGAGCTGCTCCAGCTGGACGCACAGCGAACCAAGGATGACGAGGCATGGGCCGAGCGCCTGATCAGCGCCGAGGATGACCGGCTGCCATCTACGGCAGTCGGCGCTGATTCGACCTCGGCAGCAGAGACCGAGCAAAGCCTCCAGTTGACGCATCTCACCCCTGTGACGACGGCCAACCCCGCTCCGCCAACCCCCTTGAAAGGCACCCACCGCGTTCTGAGCGAACCTGTCACGACGCAGCCCCCACCACGCGCTGAGCCGGCCCTTGGCGCGGGCCCGCCAGATGAGGACGACGAAACCGATGATGCCGTCAGGATCACCGCAACTGGCGAGACCCTCGACTCGCAACCAAGCTCCCGCAATCGGGAAGAGCCGCTGTTCGAACTTGACGAAGAACCCTTGCAGCTGGACTGGGAGGCCCGCCGCAGGCCATGGGGGCGCTGGCTCGGCTGGGGCCTGTTGAATCTGATCGCGCTCCTGGTGCTGGCCGCTCAGTACGTGACCTACAACTTCGACGAGCTCTCGCGCCAGGACGAATACCGTCCCTGGCTCGAAAAAGTCTGTTCATCGCTGGGCTGCGAGTTGCCAGCCAAGGTCGACATCGCCCAGATCAAGAGCAGCAATCTGGTGGTGCGCAGCCACCCGGAGTTCACCGGTGCGCTGGTAGTCGACGCGATCATCTACAACCGTGCCCCGTTCGCACAGCCGTTTCCGCTGCTGGAGGTACGCTTCGCCGACATCAACGGCCAGACACTGGCCAGCCGCAGCTTCAAACCAGGTGAATACCTATCCGGCGAACTCGCCGGGCAACGGGAGATGCCGTCACAGGTCCCCATCCACATTGCGCTGGACATCCTCGATCCCGGTACCAAGGCGGTTAATTACAGCCTGAGTTTCCGCTCTCCCGATTAGGGTTCAGCTTGCCGTAGCACCGCTCCTGGCATCGCGAAACCTGCCACCGCCGGTCGCATTGACGTGCCAATCCGGCTGCCGGTTATAAGCTTGAGGCTGTTCAGATTTTGTTCAGAACAGCCTTTAACCGGTCATGCGTAGCGGGTATTATGCACACCCTTTTTTGCTGTCCCGATCGACCTAACAAGCAGGCTCCAAGCAGGGAATCTCCATGTCAGCGGTACGTATCGGCCCCTACACTCTTCCCAATCGATTGATCCTCGCCCCCATGGCTGGCGTGACCGATCAGCCGTTCCGTCAGTTATGCCGGCGGCTGGGTGCCGGGATGGTGGTTTCGGAAATGGTGACCAGCGACGTGCGCCTCTGGAATAGCCGAAAGTCGCGGCTGCGCCTGCTGCACGACGGCGACCCGGAACCCCGCTCGGTGCAGATAGCGGGTGGCGATCCGCAAATGCTTGCCGAGGCAGCCATGCGCAACGTGGAGCTAGGCGCACAGATCATCGACATCAACATGGGTTGCCCGGCCAAGAAGGTTTGCAACAAGGCGGCCGGTTCGGCGCTGATGAAAGATGAAAGCCTGGTAGCCGAGATCCTCGAAGCGGTCGTAGGAGCGGTTGACGTTCCGGTAACGCTGAAGATCCGCACGGGCTGGGACAGACACAACAGAAACGGGCTGAAGGTGGCAAAGATCGCCGAGCAGTCCGGTATCGCAGCACTGGCCGTACATGGCCGAACGCGAGCGGACCTGTACACGGGAGAAGCCGAGTACGAAACCATCGCTGCGATCAAACAGGCGGTATCGATACCGGTTTTTGCCAACGGAGACATAGACACACCACAGAAAGCCAGACAGGTACTGAACGCCACCGGCGCCGACGCGCTGCTTATCGGCCGCGCCGCTCAAGGCAAGCCTTGGATCTTTCGCGAGATCAATCACTACCTGGCAACGGGCGAGCTGCTGGCGCCACCCACGCTGACGGAAGTCGAAAGCATCCTATTGCAACATCTGGAGGCGTTGCACGCCTTCTACGGGGATGTCATGGGCGTGCGTATCGCCCGTAAGCACGTCAGCTGGTATCTGGCGACACAACCCGGTGCGCGGGAATACCGTGCCCGGTTCAATGGTTTGGAAGACAGGGATGCGCAATGCGCCAGCGTGCGGGCATTTTTTGCCGAGCGCCGAACAGGCCCTGACTCGGGGGATGGAAAAGGGGTGGCTGCATGACGCTGTTGAACGAAACACTGTTAACTGGAACAACATCCGTGAGCGACAACGTAAACCTCAAGCAACACCTGAATACGCCGAGCGAAGCAGGCCAGACCTTGCGCGGGAGCGTGGAAAAGGCGTTGCATAACTATTTCGCCCACCTGGAAGGCGCGGATGTCACGGACGTCTACAACCTCGTGCTTTCCGAAGTAGAAGCGCCGCTGCTCGAAACCGTGATGAATTACGTCAAGGGCAACCAGACCAAGGCCTCGGAACTGTTGGGCCTGAACCGCGGCACCCTGCGCAAGAAACTCAAGCAGTACGACCTGCTGTAAGCCGGAAGTTTTTGCAGCCTCGACATACAGCCAGATCGCTAGCTTTTAGCTTTTAAGCTTCTAGCTTCTAGCTTCTAGCTTCTAGCTTCTAGCTTCTAGCTTCTAGCAAGCTGACCCGAATTGCCCAATCGACTGGAATAACAATGACCGACCAAAGCACTCGCCTTCCCGTCCGCCGCGCGCTGATCAGCGTGTCCGACAAGACCGGCGTCGTTGATTTTGCCCGCGCCCTCGCCGCCCTCGGCGTCGAAATCCTGTCCACCGGCGGCACCTTCAAGCTGCTGCAAGACAACGGCATCGCTGCGGTGGAAGTCGCCGATTACACGGGCTTCCCGGAAATGATGGATGGTCGGGTCAAGACGCTGCATCCGAAGATCCATGGCGGCATTCTTGGCCGCCGTGACCTGGATGGCGAGGTCATGGCTGAGCACGGCATCAACCCCATCGATCTGGTTGCCGTCAATCTCTACCCCTTCGCAGCCACCGTGGCCAAGCCCGGCTGCACGCTGCCCGATGCCATCGAGAACATCGACATCGGTGGACCTACAATGGTCCGCAGCGCAGCGAAGAACCACAAGGACGTCGCCATCGTGGTCAATGCCGACGATTATGACGACGTCATTGAAAATCTCGGAAATGGTGGGCTGACCTATGCCCAGCGCTTCGACCTGGCGCTCAAGGCCTTCGAGCACACTGCTTCCTATGACGGCATGATTGCCAACTACCTTGGAACGGTTGACCAGCGCAGCGAGACACTTTCCACAGAAGGTCGCAGCCTGCTGCCACGCACCTTCACCACCCAGTTCGTCAAGGCGCAGGACATGCGCTATGGGGAAAACCCGCACCAGATTGCAGCCTTCTATGTTGAAACCGCCGACGAAGCCTGTATCGCCACGGCTCGTCAGCTGCAAGGCAAGGAACTCTCGTTCAACAACGTCGCCGACACGGACGCCGCGCTGGAATGCGTGAAAAGCTTCGTCAAGCCAGCCTGTGTCATCGTCAAGCATGCCAATCCTTGTGGCGTTGCGGTGGTTCCGGAAGCCGATGGTGGCATTCGTCAGGCCTACGAACTGGCCTACGCCACCGACAGCGAATCAGCCTTTGGCGGCATCATCGCCTTCAACCGTGAACTGGACGGCGAAACCGCGAAAGCCATCGTCGAGCGTCAGTTCGTCGAGGTGATCATTGCGCCGAGCATTTCCGCCGCAGCCCGTGACATCGTGGCAAGCAAAGCAAACGTGCGGCTACTCGAATGCGGACAGTGGCCAGCAGAACGGGCACCCGGCTGGGACTTCAAGCGAGTCAATGGCGGTTTGCTGGTACAGAGCCGTGACATTGCGATGATCAGCGAAGCCGACCTAAAGGTAGTGACTCGCCGCGCACCCTCCGAACAGGAAATCCATGATCTGATCTTCGCCTGGAAAGTGGCCAAGTTCGTCAAGTCCAACGCCATCGTCTACGCCAGGAACCGCCAGACCGTGGGCGTCGGTGCCGGCCAGATGAGCCGGGTCAACTCTGCCCGCATCGCTGCAATCAAGGCCGAGCACGCCGGGCTGCCGGTAGCTGGAGCGGTCATGGCCAGCGACGCTTTCTTCCCGTTCCGCGACGGCATCGATAACGCAGCCAAGGCGGGTATCACCGCAGTAATCCAGCCTGGCGGCTCCATGCGCGACGCCGAAGTCATCGCGGCTGCAGACGAGGCGGGAATCGCCATGGTATTTACCGGCATGCGCCATTTCAGACACTAACAGCGAGCCGCAGGCCACAAGCTGTAAGCCACAAGCGAGAAGCGTATATGCCTTTACTTGCAGCTTGCAGCTTGCCGCTTGCAGCTCTCTGCGCAGGAGAGACCCATGAATATCTTGATCATCGGCAGCGGCGGCCGCGAGCACGCGCTGGCCTGGAAGGTCGCGCAGGACCCACGTGTCGATAAGGTTTTCGTTGCCCCAGGTAATGCCGGCACCGCAACCGAGACAAAATGCGAAAACGTGGCAATCGACGTCCTGGCCATCGAGCAACTGGCAGACTTCGCAGAGAAGAATGTTCAGCTGACCATCGTGGGTCCTGAAGCCCCACTGGTCAAAGGCGTGGTCGACCTGTTTCGTAGCCGCGGCCTCGATTGCTTTGGCCCGACCGCTGCCGCTGCGCAACTGGAAGGTTCAAAGGCCTTCACCAAGGATTTCCTGGCTCGCCATCAGATTCCCACCGCCGACTACCAGAATTTCACCGAGATCGAGCCGGCGCTGGCCTACCTGCGGGAAAAAGGCGCACCAATTGTAATCAAGGCCGACGGCCTGGCGGCCGGCAAGGGCGTGATCGTCGCCATGACGCTGGCAGAAGCCGAGGAAGCGGTACGCGACATGCTTTCCGGCAATGTCTTCGGCAGTGCTGGCTCGCGGGTCGTCATCGAGGAGTTTCTCGACGGCGAAGAGGCGAGTTTCATCGTGATGGTCGACGGCGCGAACGTGCTGCCAATGGCCACCAGCCAGGACCACAAGCGCGTGGGCGATGGAGACAGCGGACCGAACACTGGCGGCATGGGGGCCTACTCACCGGCGCCGGTCGTAACCGCAGATGTGCATCAGCGGGTCATGGACGAAGTCATCTGGCCCACCGTCAAGGGCATGGCCGCCGAAGGCAATGTGTACACAGGCTTCCTCTACGCAGGCCTGATGATCGACCGCAGCGGCGCACCCAAGGTGATCGAGTTCAACTGTCGCTTTGGCGACCCGGAAACGCAGCCAATCATGCTGCGGCTGCAGTCCAGCCTTGTGCTGCTCGTCGAGGCAGCGTTGGCCAAGGCGCTGGACAGGATCGAGGCGCAGTGGGATCCACGGCCAAGCCTGGGTGTGGTGTTGGCGGCTGGCGGCTATCCCGGCGACTATGCCAAGGGGACCCCGATTCAGGGACTGGACGAGGCTGGCAAGCTGGACGGCAAGGTCTTCCATGCTGGAACGGGCCTGAAGGATGGCCAGATCGTGACTACCGGTGGTCGCGTATTGTGCGCCACGGCCATGGGCGAAACGGTAGCCGATGCCCAGCAGAATGCTTATGCGCTGGCCGCGCGCGTGGAGTGGGACGGGCATTTCTATCGTCACGACATTGGATACCGCGCCATTGCTCGCGAACAAGGCGAGAGCTGACGTCCCTGGACGTGATGCGCGCTGCTGCCTATCCGCTCGTGGTTGCGTGCATTACAGCATCTTGTTCTCATGCCTATAATCCGCCGTCAATGAGCTGAAGGGACTTCAATCGTGCGTCGACTCCGGGTCGCCATCGCTTTAACCTTCAGTCTCATGCTGGCTGCGCTGAGCGCTTCTTTGCCCAGCGTGGCAGCACCGGTCGAGCCCTCTGCCCCATCACCAGCAACCGACACCCAGGCTTCGCCGCAGAACTGGCGCCTGCTGATCGATCAATCAGGCCAACTCACACTCGAGGAGATACTCGGTCAACGCGGCCTGTTCCAGCGTATCGAAAAACTGTCCTACGCAGCGCCAGCCAGCGAAAATGCCGTCTGGCTACAGGTAAGCCTGCCACCCTTCGCCCACCCCAACTGGCTCTGGGTCTTCGCACCCCGTGTGCAATATCTCGATTTCTACCTCCTGCGCGACGGCGAGCTGGAGCGGCATGTTGAAACAGGCGAGCTGAAACCGCTTGAATCGCGCCCTCTGCCGGCCCGTGCGTATCTGTTTTCGTTGCCAAATGACGGGGCACCTCGCGAGGCGTACATACGCCTGCAGTCGTCGCATCCGATCACCGCCTGGTTCTATACGGTCGACGAGCGAGGCCTCGTGGAACAGGCCCGCCCGGCTTATCTATTCGGTGCATTGTTCGGCGCCTTGTCCCTGTTGCTGATCTACAACCTGCTGCGTTTCGCCTACACGCTCAGCTATAGCCATATCTGGCTGGCGCTGCTGCACGGCGCATTACTAACCTGCGCCGTAGCCAATCTGGGCCTGCTCGCTGTGTGGGTACCTCGGTTGCTTTACAGCCAGCCACTGGTTGCGGACATGGCTGCCCTGCTTGCCTGCATTTCGCTGCTGGTGTTCACCCTGGGCTTTTTCCAGCACCGGCGCAGGCGCTGGGTCAGCTGGATGCTGTCGACCCAGGTGGCCCTTGTCGTGGCACTGGCGGCGATCATCATCTTCACAGGCCAGCTTTGGTACAGCTGGCTTATCTATGTCATGGTCCTGGCGGCCGCCGCCAGCGTGACGCTGGTTGCCTTTCACCATTGGCGACTCCAATACGATCCAGCTCGGCTGCTGGTCGCCGGCATGCTCATCTTCGACGCAGGTTTCATATCTGTTCTGCCGGTTCTGCTGGGTTTGAGCGAACTTGATCCCAACTGGCTCACCGGTGTGGTGTTCAGCATGGCGACCTGTTCGGGGCTGATTCTTAGTTTCGCTCTGCTTGAGCGGCAGCGGCAGATCCAGGCTGACAATCGTAATCAGCACACTGCCGAGGCGGTCACCAGCGCAGAACTGCGCACCAAGGCAGACTTCCTGGCCAAGATCAGCCACGAAATTCGTACACCCATGAACGGCGTACTGGGCATGAGTGAGCTGTTGCTCAGCACTTCGCTGTCCGCGAAGCAGCGCGACTATGTCCAGACGATCCACAGCTCGGGCAACGAGTTGCTCAACCTCATCAACGAGATCCTGGATATTTCCAAGCTGGAATCGGGACAGATCGAACTGGATGACGTTCAGTTCGACCTCAACGCACTGATCGAGGACTGCCTGGGTATCTTCCGTGCCAAGGCGGAACAACAAAAGGTCGAACTCATCAGCTTCATCCAGCCGCAGATGCCGCATGTAGTCGCCGGGGACCCGACACGCCTGCGCCAGGCCTTGCTCAACCTGTTGGATAACGCATTCAAGCAAACCGACGAAGGCGAAGTGCTGGTGATTGCCGCCATCGATGACAGCAATGAGCAACCGCGCCTGCGCATAACGGTCCAGGACAGCGGCCGCCCGCTGGAAGCGCAGGAACGCGACGCGCTGCTCAATGCCGCCCTGGACAGTCGCGACTTCCTCGCCGCGACCCGTCATGGCGGTCGACTAGGCCTGATCATTGCCCGCCAGCTTGTTCATCTGATGGGGGGCGAGTTCGGCATACAAACCAGCGGTCTGGCCGGAAATACCCTTTGGATCAGCCTTCCGCTCGGCGCCGAGGTCCTCGAGCAGCCGCACGGAGATCTGGACCTTTCGTTGAAAGGCACCCGTTTGCTCGTTGTGGACGACAACGACACCTGCCGCAAGGTACTCAGTCAGCAATGCAGCAGCTGGGGCATGGAAGTCAGTGCCGTCGCATCCGGCAAGGAGGCTCTGGCGCTACTGCGCACCAAGGCCCATCTGAACGAGTATTTCGACGTAGTTCTGCTCGATCAGGACATGCCCGGCATGACGGGCATGCAGCTGGCCAGCAAGATCAAGGAAGATTTCAGCCTCAACCATGACATTCTCCTGGTGATGCTGACAGGCATGAGCAGCGCACCCAGCAAGATCATCGCTCGCAACGCCGGCATCAAGCGCATCCTGGCCAAGCCTGTTGCCGGTTATACCCTGAAGACGACACTGGCCGACGAACTGGCCCGACGCAACACAGTCCCGACGTTGCGTCCCACCACCACCCAGTCGAGCACGCCCTTGTCAGTACCGGATGACTTCCGGATTCTGGTTGCCGAGGACAACAGCATTTCCACCAAGGTCATCCGCGGCATGCTGAACAAGCTGAACCTCAAGCCGGACACGGCCAGTAATGGCGAGGAGGCTCTGGCCGCCATCAAGGCGCAGCCCTACGACCTGGTGCTGATGGATTGCGAGATGCCGGTGATGGATGGATTCCAGGCCACCGCACAGTTGCGCAGCTGGGAAATTGCCGAGAACCGGCCGAGAACGCCTGTGGTGGCGCTGACCGCTCACATTCTCAGCGAACATCGCGAGCGTGCCAGGGAGGCAGGCATGGACGGACATATGTCCAAGCCGGTCGAAATGTCCCAGCTTCGCGAGCTGATCGAGCACTGGGTCGAGGTTCGGGCCACCAAGACCGAGCCCGACCCGCAACCCTGAGTGCTCTACGCCCTCCTCTCGCGAACGTCGGCGATGATAAACAGGCTTTCCGGCTGCGCAGGCATCCGTGAGGGAGCCATCTGTAGTTCCTGAGCCGGCACCGCATAGTCCATATGGCGTGTCAGCATGCGCAGGGCAGCCATCAGCAAAGCGATGGCCAGGGGTTCCCCTGGACAACGGTGTCCGGTCGCAGCATCGCCCCCTCCCTGGGTAATGAAATTGAACGCCCCTTTATTCCACTCGTGAAAGCGCTCGGGGCGAAACTCTTCCGGATTCTCCCAGAGCCGTTCGTCACGGTTGGTGCCATAAAGATCCAGCAGGACCCGGGTTCCCTTGGGAAACAGGTAGCCACGCCACTCGAAATCCTCACGCACCCTCGCCGCGGTAAAGGGAAAGAAGGCATGGAGCCGCCGCACCTCCTGCGCAAAGGGTTCGAGCATGTCGTCATCCTGCTGCAGCCGTGCGCGCCACTGAGGATGGGCGAGCAATTCCAATGCGGCGTAGATGACAAAGCGCGCTACCGCAACCGTGGGCCGCAGCAGGTTGAGCATTTCTACCGCCGCGGTTTTCTCATCCAGTGGCTGTCCGTCCGCATCACGATGCCGTGCGACCACGGCCAACGCCCGAGACTCATCAAGCGCAACACTGCCGCTGCGAACCTCCGAAATCAGCGTGACGAGCCAGCTTTCGGCCTCCCGACGCGCCTTGCGTGCCTTCCAGTGCCGCGCACCAATGCCACCGGCCCCGTCGATCAATGCGGCCAACTGGTCACGTCGCACGGGCAACTCGTCCGCAGTTACCGGTACACCGGCCCACTCACATACTGAGCGTGCAAGTATCGCCTGTACTTCGGGCAGCAAGGTTATTCGCTCGCGGCCGGCCCAACCCGGGATCGCATCCTGCCAGTTGCGCTCGGTCAGTTTCACCAAGTCATGCACGGCACCATCTGTCAGCAATGACATGAACATTCGTTTGCGTTGCTTATGGCGCTCGTCATCTAGCCCTTGCACCCCGCCCTGACCAAAGAGGGTCTTTTGCAACATGCGTGGGGCGGCGTGCCGACGCTGGAACAGCCGCTCGTCATAGAACAGCTTTGCGGCGTCCTCGCCGGTCATGCAAATGGTGTCCTGCATCAGGAGGCGGACCTGAAATACATCGGTACCAAGTGCGCGACAACGGCTCGAAATGAAGGGGTATCCTTCCCGCAGCAATGCCAGGGAGCTGTCCACATCGGGAATGCGTGGAATATCGGCCATAAATCACACCTTTTCTGGAGACTGTTGTGGTGGACCACCCACGGCGCTGCGGGTGCCGCGTTTGCCGTGGCCGCAGGCAGCAAACTGAACAAATCGCGCCGCTAGCTGCCGATAACAGACCGGCTGAATGAATTCGCGACGCGCCACGCCTGTTATGCCAGCCTCGCCTGAGCCCTGCGCAGCGTCGCCAAGGAGCCCCACGCAATGATGAAGAGGAGCGATGTCGCCTGGACGCTGATCGGCATCACGGCAGTTCTGCTTTCCGGTTACCTGCTTTTCCAGGAGATACGCAATCTCTCACTCGCTGAACTCACCGACAGCCTTGACGCCATCAGCGATCGCAACTGGCTGCTGGCAGCAGGAGCGACGCTTGGTGCCTATGTCGCGCTGGCCTGGTACGACCGTATCGCCGTAGCGCATCTTGGCAAGAGCATCTCCTGGTGGTTCATCACGCTCTGCTCGTTTACGACCTACGCGCTAGCGCACAATATCGGCGCCTCGGTGTTTTCCGGCGCCGTGGTGCGCTATCGCGCCTATCGCAGCAAGGGACTGACTCCGCAGGAAATCGGCGTGCTCATCGTCTTCTGCTCTTTTACTTTTCTGCTGGGTACGCTCCTGGCTGGCGGCAGCGTTCTCTTGCTGCGGCCTGAATTGCTGGGAAGACTGGTCGATGCCGAGCCATGGGTTTCCCAGGCGATCGGCTCTGCGCTGCTGTGCCTGGTGGGCCTTTACCTGATCGGCGCATGGCGACAATTCCCACCGCTGCATCTTGGCAAGTGGCGTATCGAGTATCCCCGCCTGCCAGTTGTAGGCCGACAGCTGGTAGCGGCGCCCCTGGAGCTTGCCTGCGCTGCGGCCATCATCTACTTCACACTGCCCACCGCCGATAATCCCGGTTACCTGATCGTGTTAGGTGTGTTTCTGGCATCGTTCTCCCTCGCTCTGCTATCCCACGCTCCCGGCGGGCTAGGTGTGTTGGAAGTGACATTTCTCGCCGCCCTGCCCGGCATGAAGACGGCCGACGTGCTGGCAGCTCTGATTGTCTTCAGGGCCTTCTACCTCCTGCTGCCGTTCGCCCTGGCGATTCTGGTGGTAGCGGTATTCGAGGCCGGCCAATGGTCTACCAGGAAAAAACGCGGACAGACGCCTGGCCAGTGATGCCCTTTCGCAAAGACACCATTGGCCTATGGCCAAGCGAACGCCCACGGGCGATCATGCCTGTCCGCTAAAGACGAACTGAAAATCCATGACCGACGACACCCGCAGCAACCAACCGGGCACTACTCCAACGGCCGAGCACAAGCCCAGACCGCTGATGGATCTGGCGATCAGCATCGTGATTCCTTCGCTGATCCTGATGAAGCTCAGCAGCGAAGACCGTCTCGGTCCAGACGGAGCGCTGCTGCTGGCGCTGGCATTCCCGCTCGGCTGGGGCCTGTTCGAACTGGCCAGATACCGGAAGATCAACTGGATCGCGCTGCTCGGGCTGTTGAGCGTGCTGCTGACTGGCGGGATCGGCCTCCTCAAGCTCGACCCCCAATGGCTGGCGATCAAGGAAGCGGCAATCCCGGGCGTCATCGGGATTGTTATCCTGGCCTCGACGCGTACGCGCTTTCCTCTGATCCGCACGCTGCTTTACAACCCCAGGGTTCTAAACGTCACCAAGGTTCACCAGCAACTGGAACTGAGGGGGCATGTCGACTATTTCGAAACGCGCCTGTTACGCGCCACCTACTTTCTCAGCGGGACCTTTTTCTTCTCGTCGTTCATGAACTACGCCCTGGCCAAATGGATTGTCCACAGCCCGGCCGGCAGCGAGGCGTTCAATGACGAGTTGGGACGCATGACGCTGCTCAGCTATCCCATGATTGCCATACCCAGCATGCTGATGATGATGGCAATCTTTTACTACCTCTGGCGGACGATACACGGCCTGACCGGGCTCCGGCTGGAAGACATCATCGCCAACAACGCCCACCCCGATCACCAGGGCAAAAACGATTGAGCGTGCCGGTAGGGTTACGCTGACATCGAGAGCATCCATAACGGCAAACTGACCGCAGCCAGCACCGTGGAAAGAAACACCACGGAGCTCACCACGCGGGTATCTTCGGGGTTGTTTACGAACGCCAATACGTTGACCCCACTAGGACAGGCGGCGAGCAGTACCAGCACGCTACGGGCCTCCGCGCTTAACCCTGGCAGCCATCGGCTGAAATACCAGACCAGCAGGGGAAACAGCCCGAGCTTGACCAGCGTGAGTCCCAAGGCCGTTACGCTGGGGCGCAGCCGATAGCGTGAAAGACTTATACCCAGCACCATCAGCGCACAGGGAAGCGCCGCCTGTGCCAACCAGTCGGCGACACGCCAAATCGCTGATGGCAATTGCAAGCCGGACAGGTTGAGCAGCGCGCCAAGCATCAGGCCGACAATGAGCGGGTTGGCCAGATTCTTCGCTAATGCCCTGCCGCTGACCTGCTGACCGGAACCGAAAGCTGCATAGAAGCTTTGCAGGGAAAACAGGATCAGGCTGTGGAATACCAGCACGGAAAACACATATACCAGGCTGGCCGGTCCGAGCAGCGTGGTGACCAGCGGAATCCCAACCAGGACGTTGTTGGAATAGGCTGCGGTCAGTCCCAACGGGGACGCTCGGCCAAGAAAACGGTGCGCGACCACCCCGACCCCGGTGAAGACGGCCACTACCGGAACAAAATAGGCCAGCAGCAACATTGGCGACATGCCCTCACTCAACTCTGCCCGCGCAATGCCGGTAAACAGTACTGCAGGCATGAACAGTTTGAAGGTCACGTTGGCGAGACCAGTGGCCGCCTCGCCGGCTAGCCACTGCCGCCAGCCCAGCAGGTAGCCAAGCATGATCAGGCCAAATATAGGCAATATCGCCTGAAAAACTACCACTCGCCTTTCTCCACGACTACGGCAGCTGAATGCCGCCCTGCGGACCCAAGGTTACCTGACCGTCGGGTGCGAATCACGGTGCGCTTGAGTTGCCGTCAACAGTCGATGGCAAGCTCTTCGATTCGCTGAACCCCGTCTGCGATCAGGCCTGGGAATGATGGGTGGCTTCCAGCTGGCGAGCCTCGGCTTCGGCCAGGGCATCAAGCACAACCGAAAGCTCATCGCGCCAGTCTCGTGTTGGAATGCCAAAGGTGGCTTCGAACTTCGAACAATCCAGAACCGACCATGCAGGCCGGCGCGCTGGCGTAGGGTATTGCGCGGTAGTGATCGATGAAACCCGGGGCTGCTTGGCCAGCAACCCCTTGGCGACTCCCTGGCGGAAGATTTCCACCGCAAAGTCGTGCCAGGTACAAGGCGAACGGCCGGTGTAGTGGTAGAGACCCCAAGCGAGGCTACCGTCCTGCTCATAGCGTCGTGCCAACTCCAGCAGTACGTCAGCGATACTGCCTGCCTGGGTCGGGCAGCCATACTGGTCGGCGACCACTGACAGCGCATCGCGCTGACGCCCCAATCGCAGCATGGTCTTGACGAAGTTATGCCCGTGCACGCCATACACCCAACTGGTGCGCAGGATCAGGTGTCGATCCAGGCAGGTCTGGATGGCTTGCTCTCCAGCCAGCTTGCTCGCACCGTAGACACCGCCTGGTGCGACCGGATCAGATTCCTTGTAGGGCGTACGCGCGTCACCGGAAAAGACATAGTCGGTCGAAATATGAAGCAATGCGATGCCGGACTGCCGTGCCGCCTCGGCCAGGCGCTCCGCTCCGCAGTGATTCACCGCATAGGCTTTCTCTGTGTGAGTCTCGGCATTATCGACGTGGGTATAGGCGGCGGCATTGATAATCAAACCTGGCTTGAACTGACGGATAGCGTCCGCAACCTGTTCAGCGTGAGTAATGTCCAGGTGCGCGCGAGTCAAGCCAAACGCCTCAAGGCCATATGCCTGGGCGCGGTCTACCAATTCACGGCCAACCTGGCCGTTGGCACCGCATACAAGGATCCGCATCTGGTAGCGCCTCACAAATAGCCCGCCGGACAGCGCGGGCATGGTTTTTTACAACAGGTTCGATGCACGTCTGTGCCCTGCAGAAGCCCGTCAGCGCGGGACGTGCTTCGTTCAGGCCGAAATAAACGGCTTTTGTTCCCGTAAATCCAGAGAGCCGTAGAATTTTTCGAATTCACAGGACGGGGTGGTTGCTGCCTGAAACCAGCGATCTTGACGTATTCGTCACCTGGGTTCAGGAATGCCGCGCCATCCTACCATGGTGAAACTCGCGACCCGCCATGGACTCAAACATGACAAGCCCCAGCTGGTTAACGCCACCTTTCTGAACCTGGAGAAACGTCATGCCTAGAGGTGACAAGTCCAAGTACACAGAGAAACAGCAACGCAAAGCCGAACATATCGAAGAAAGCTACGAACAGCGCGGCGTTTCCGAAAAAGAGGCTGAGGCGCGAGCATGGGCGACCGTCAACAAGCAGTCCGGAGGCGGCGAGCGCAAGGGTGGCTCCGGACAGGGAAAAAGCGAGACCGCCAAGCGTGCCGACCGCAAGGACTCTGCGCATCGGGCAGCCAAGTCACGAGACGGCGAGTCTCCAAACAAGGGATCAGCAGCTCGCAACGATCGCTCCGGCAGTACCTCACTCACCGACCTGACCCGTGACGAATTGATGCAAAAGGCTCGGGAACGTGACGTTCACGGTCGATCGAAAATGCGCAAGGACGAGCTAATCAAGGCACTAAGCTGAGGTGATCAATCATGCAGGAGCCTGACCCGCGCGATGACGGGACACCCGCTCCGGTACCTGTCCCGGAGCGCGACGAGCCGGGCGAGCCGGTGCCCATCGAAGAACCGACACCACCCGGGCAGCCAGACCAGGCCCTCCTATAAAACTTTCCTCACACAGGCCTATCTCAATAAACGGCCTGCCCCAACCCGCTGGGCAGCAGTCAGCATGTGGTCACAGAACACCACAACGCATTACATCAAGGAGACCGTGATGAGTTTCGTACAACTAAGCGACAAGCAGACCCTGCGCGAGCGCGCACGCCAACATGTCGAAAATGGCGCAGTGACCGAAAGCTATTCGGCCGACCGCGACACCGTGATCAGGCTTCTCAACGAAGCATTGGCAACCGAGCTGGTCTGCTATCTGCGTTACAAGCGCCACTACTATATGGCCACTGGCCTCAAATCGAGCGTTGCAGCCGATGAGTTTCTAGAGCATGCCAATGAAGAGCAGGAACATGCAGATCGGCTGGCGGAGCGCATCGTCCAGCTTGGCGGCGAGCCCGACTTCAATCCGGACAGCTTGACCGAGCGAGCCCATGCGCAGTACGCCGAGGGCAACGGCCTGCGTGACATGGTCTTTGAAAACCTCGTTGCTGAGCGCATCGCCATAGACAGCTACCGCGAAATTGTCCAATACATCGGTGACAAGGACCCCACCACCCGCCGCATCTTTGAAGACATCCTTGCTCAGGAAGAAGAGCACGCCGATGACATGGCTGGCCTGCTCGACGGTATGAATTGACCCCAACGCAGCAATCGCAGGTCGGCTGTACTGTCGCCGCCGGACCCTTGGATAATAAAAAAGGCCACCTGAAAGGTGGCCTAAAAAGGAAGGAGGTACTACTCAGCCGGCAGCTGCCGGACGCATGTAGGAGATCGGTGCGGTCTGAGACTCCTCGAACGTCACCATTTCCCACGCGTCCTTCTGGTCCATCAGAGTGCGCAGCAAACGGTTGTTCAAGGCATGTCCGGATTTGAAGCCGCGGAATTCGCCGATCAGGCTGGTGCCCAGAAGATAGAGATCACCGATAGCATCGAGAATCTTGTGCTTCACGAATTCGTCCTCGTAACGCAGGCCGTCTTCGTTCAGCACATGGTCCTCATCCACCACGATTGCGTTGTCGACGCTGCCTCCCAGGGCCAGGTTGTGCGAGCGTAGGAACTCAATGTCGCGCATGAACCCGAAGGTCCGGGCTCGGCTGACTTCCTTGACAAAGGAAGTGCTTGAGAAATCCACGCTGGCAGTCTGGGTTCGGCCGCGGAAAACAGGGTGATCGAAATCGATTTCGAAGCTTACCTTGAAGCCTTCGAACGGCAGGAACGTGGCGCGCTTGTCGCCGTCCTCCACCGACACTTCACGGGTGATGCGAATGAATTTCTTCGGGGCGTCCTGCTCCTGCAGGCCGGCCGATTGAATCAGGAACACGAAGGGGCCAGCGCTGCCATCCATGATGGGCACTTCCGATGCGGAAAGCTCGACGTAAGCGTTGTCGATCCCGAGCCCGGCCATCGCCGAGAGCAGGTGCTCCACCGTATCGACCTTGACGTCACCACTGACCAGCGTCGTTGACATAGTGGTTTCGCCAACGTTCTCGGCCCGTGCGGCAATCTGCACGGGCGGATTGAGATCGGTGCGACAGAACACGATTCCGGTGTCCACGGGTGCGGGCTTCAGAGTGAGATATACCTTTTCACCCGAATGCAGGCCAACGCCCGTAGCGCGAATGATGTTCTTCAGTGTGCGTTGTCTGATCATGGCTTGGTTTCGCTATATCGCTGTTGCGAATGGTTTCCAACAAAGGTGGCGATCATAGCAGAACCCAACTTTGCTGAATACCAATCACCCCAATAGTCCTGATACATGCAATCAATCAGCCTGACGACGCAGGAACGCAGGAATATCCAAGTAGTCAAGGTCCTCCTGGGGGTTCATCTTCGCTGCAGTCGCGGCGGCATGAGCCTGGTTGCGCATGACCGTTGGGCGGTCCAGGTCGCGGTAATTCACAGCCGCCTGGTCCTGACGAGGCGCAGGTGCCGGCTGGGCGGCTACCGCAGCGGTATGGAGGGTGTTATCAACGACTTTCACGGGCTTCTCGTTGCGCGGACCGAGACCCGTGGCGACCACTGTCACATGCAGCTCGTCGAGCATGTCCGGATCGATCACGGCACCCACCTTGACGGTCGCTTCGTCGGATGCGAAGGCCTCGATGATTTCGCCGACTGCTGCGTATTCGCCCAGCGAAAGGTCCAGACCAGCGGTGATGTTGACCAGAATGCCGCGCGCGCCCTGCAAGTTGACGTCTTCGAGCAGCGGGTTGCGAATGGCTGCCTCGGTCGCTTCGCGAGCCCGGTTCGGACCAGAAGCGCAACCGGTGCCCATCATGGCCATGCCCATCTCGCCCATGACGGTTTTCACGTCAGCGAAGTCGACGTTCATAAGGCCGGGGCGCTGCATGATGTCGGAGATGCCGCGGACCGCACCGGTCAGCACGTCATCGGCTTTGGCGAAAGCGGACAGCAGACTGGCGTCCTTGCCGAGAATGGTCAGCAGCTTCTCGTTGGGGATGGTGATCAGCGAGTCGACGCACTCGGACAGCTGACGGATACCCTCGTCAGCCACCTGCATACGGCGGCGCCCTTCAAACGGGAACGGACGCGTCACCACAGCAACGGTCAGAATGCCCATTTCCTTGGCAACCGAGGCGATGACAGGCGCAGCACCAGTACCGGTGCCACCACCCATACCGGTGGTAATGAATACCATGTCAGCGCCCTGGAGTACTTCGGCGATGCGCTCACGATCATCCATGGCAGCCTGACGTCCGATGTCAGGATTGGTGCCAGCGCCCAGGCCTTTGGTAATGGCGGAACCCAGTTGCAGCACGGTCCGCGCTTCGATTTTCTTCAGCGCCTGGGCATCGGTGTTGGCGCAGATGAATTCCACGCCTTCGACGCTGTTGCGCACCATGTGATTGACGGCGTTGCCGCCACCTCCGCCTACGCCAATGACCTTAATCACTGCATTTTGCGGGGTATGATCTACGAGTTCGAACATTTCCCTCTCTCCTTCCAGCTTTCTAGTTTTAGGTACAGCCACACTGCTCAGAAATTGCCCTGGATCCAGCTCTTGAGCCGGTCCACGACAGATGTTTTGGGTTCTTCGCTGAAGTTGCCGAGACCCGACATCGGTACGCCGTCGGTCTGCTTGCGCATGCCATAGAGCAAAAGGCCTACGCCTGTTGAATAGATGGGGTTGCGCACTACGTCCGCCAGCCCTTTGATGCTGTGCGGTACGCCCAGGCGCACCGGCATATGGAATATTTCTTCGGCGAGCTCGACGGCGCCTTCCATTTTCGCCGTGCCACCGGTCAGGACGATCCCGGCCGGTACGAGGTCTTCGTAGCCACTGCGACGAAGCTCGGCCTGAATCAGGGTAAAGAGCTCGTCGTAACGAGGCTCGACAACTTCGGCCAGTGCCTGGCGCGAGAGTTCCCGTGGCGGACGGTCTCCGACGCTCGGTACCTTGATGGTCTCACCCGGCCCCGCCAGCTTGGCCAATGCACAGGCATAGCGGATCTTGATCTCTTCGGCGTATTGGGTTGGCGTGCGCAACGCCATTGCGATGTCGTTGGTGACCTGGTCGCCGGCAATGGGAATGACCGCGGTATGGCGGATGGCGCCTTCGGTAAAAATGCAGATGTCGGTCGTACCGCCGCCGATGTCTACCAGACACACGCCCAGCTCCTTTTCGTCATCGGTCAGTACCGCATGGGCCGAGGCGAGTTGCTCGAGAATGATGTCGTCGACTTCCAGCCCGCAGCGGCGTACGCATTTCTCGATGTTCTGGGCGGCGTTCACTGCGCAGGTGACCACGTGCACCTTGGCTTCAAGGCGGACACCCGACATGCCCAGCGGCTCGCGAACACCTTCCTGATTGTCGATCACGTAATCCTGCGGCAACGTGTGAAGCACGCGCTGATCAGCCGGTATCGCCACGGCCTGTGCCGCATCCAGCACCCGTTCGAGGTCGGCACTGCTCACTTCCCGATCGCGAATCGCGACGATGCCGTGGGAATTGAGACTGCGAATATGGTTGCCGGCCAGACCGACAAAGGCGGAATGGATACGGCAGCCCGCCATCAACTGCGCTTCTTCGACGGCGCGTTGAACGGACTGCACCGTCGACTCGATATTCACCACCACGCCTTTCTTCAGGCCACGCGACGGATGAGTGCCGATCCCGACGATTTCGAGTTCGCCGTCCGGGGTCACTTCGCCCACCAGCGCCACCACTTTGGAGGTGCCGATATCAAGACCGACGATCATCTTGCCGCTTTGCACGCTAGACATGTGTTTCATTCCTCAATTCTTCGCCACGACGGCTTCATCCGCCGTGGTCGGATTCGGCTCGCGCCAGCCCACGGCAAGGCCATTGGCATAACGCAGGTCGATCCGCGCAATTTTCTCGCTGTCCTGCACCAGCGATTGCTGGTAGATGGCAGTGAAGCGACGCATTTTTTCGACTACCTGATCACGCCCCAGCAGCAACTCGACGCCTTGTTTGGTCGTCAGAAACCAACTGCCCCGAGCCCGGAGTTCCAGGCGGGCAATGGAAAACCCAAGGGGTCGGAGCATCTGGCTGAGCATCTGGTATTGCTGCATCACCCGCTGCTGGGCCCGCTTCGGACCGTACAACTGCGGCAAGTGTTCATATTGAGTCAGGTCATTCGGCGCAAAGGCCTGGCCGTTATTGTTCAGCAGCGCTTCGTCGCCCCAGCGGGCGATCGGCAAGTGCTCGTCGAGGCGCACCATGACCTGATCCGGCCAGACCCGGCGGACCTCGACATGGGCAATCCAGGGCATCTGTTCAAGGTCATGCCGCAGGCCATCGAGATCAACCTTGAAGAAGCTGGCTTCGACGAACGGTGCCATGCGGGCCTGAACGGCTTGCTGGTCGACGTAGGTCAGGTCGCCACGCACGCTGACCTGCGATATGGGGCGATCGGCATAGGGCGCCAGGTACCGGCCCAGTTCGTAGAGTCCCACTATCAACACGACCAGCAGGATCGGCCAGAGCCCCCGTTTCAATGCGGTCAGGCTAGGGCGTGGCAAGCGCGCCGACAACGGCTCGCGCTGGACCAGTCGGCTCGCACCCCGCTGCACCGGCTTGCGTGAGGCGCGACCAGTCGATGGCTGGGAATGACGCAGCGTGGCGATCATCGATCAGCTCCCTGCCGCCATGCTGGCATCGAGGATGGCCAGCACCAGCTCTTGGAATTCCAGACCGGCTGCACGAGCAGCCATGGGAACGAGACTGTGGTCGGTCATGCCGGGAACCGTGTTGACCTCCAGCAACCAGAAGGCCCCGGCCAGGTCCTGCATCACGTCGACACGCGCCCAACCCTGGATGCCTACAGCTTCGCAGGCCCGCGCAGACAGGTTCTTGAGCTCCTGCTCCTTTGCGGCGTCCAGTCCACACGGGATGCGGTACTGGGTATCGTTGGCCAGGTACTTGGCATCGTAGTCGTAGAAGGTATGCGGCGTGCCCAGCCCAATGGGCGGCAGGACCTCCCCACGCAAGGTCGCAATGGTGAATTCCGGCCCCTGGATCCACTGCTCCACCAGCACCTGGGCGTCATAAGCGCTCGCGGCACGCCAGGCCTCGATCAGTTCGGCGATGCCGCTCACTTTGGCCATGCCGATGCTCGAACCCTCGTGTGCGGGCTTGACGATCAACGGGAAGCCCAGCGCGTCAGCCGCAGCATGGCAATCGGCCTCGCTCGCCAGCACCGCATGCCGCGGGGTAGGCAAACCAAGGCTCTGCCAGACCTGCTTGGTACGCAGCTTGTCCATGGCCAGCGCCGAGGCAAGAATGCCGCTGCCGGTGTAGGGGATCCCTGCGCACTCCAACAGCCCCTGCATGCTGCCGTCCTCGCCGCCACGACCGTGCAGCACGATGAAGGCTCGATCGATGCGCTCGTTGCTCAGGCGCTTCAGGAAATCATCGCCAACGTCGATGCCGAACGCGTCGACGCCAGCCGATTGCAGCGCCGATAGGACGGCGGCGCCGGATTTGAGAGATACCTCACGTTCGGCGCTCTTGCCGCCGAACAGCACGGCGACTCGACCAAACGCCTTGGGATCGCGAGTCGATTGCAGGGCCGTCATTCGCTTTTCCTCGCGGCGAGCACATCGCCAGCAAACAGTGGGCTGTTGATCAGTTGCGGGGCCAGGCCGCCAATATCGCCGGCACCCTGACACAGCAGGATGTCCCCAGCGCGCAGCAACGGCTTGACCAGCGGCGCCAGGTCGATACCCCGCTCGATGTAGATCGGGTCGAGCTGGCCTCGCTGGCGAATGCTGTGGCACAGGTGACGGCTGTCTGCACCGGGGATCGGTTCTTCGCCGGCGGGATAGACTTCCATCAGCAAGAGCACGTTGGCGTCGTTCAATACCTGGACGAAGTCGTCATAGAGATCCCTCGTGCGGCTGAAGCGATGTGGCTGGTAAACCATGACCAGCCGCCGCTCGGGCCAGCCACCACGGACCGCCTGGATCACCGCGGCGACTTCCCGCGGGTGATGACCGTAATCATCGACAAGCATCACGCTGCCACCATCAACCGGCAGCTCGCCATAGACCTGGAAACGACGGCCCACGCCGCCGAACTCCGACAGTCCGAGCACGATGGCTTCGTCATCGATGCCCTCGTCGGTGGCAATGGCAATGGTTGCCAGTGCATTGAGCACGTTGTGGTTGCCGGGCATGTTCACCGACACATCGAGGGGAGCAAAGCCATCCCGAAGCACGGTGAAATAGGTCCGCATACCCTCCTGGCGCACATTGATCGCGCGGACATCGGCATCTTCGCTGATGCCGTAGGTCGTGATCGGACGGCCGACCTGCGGGATGATCTCACGTACCACCGGATCGTCGACGCAGAGCACCGCCAGGCCGTAGAACGGTAGGTTATGGAGAAACTCGACGAAGGTTTTCTTCAGCTTCCCGAAGTCTCCGCCATAGGTGCTCATGTGGTCAGCGTCGATGTTGGTCACGACAGCGACCATCGGCTGCAGGTGCAGGAAGCTGGCATCGCTTTCGTCGGCCTCGGCGATCAGGTAACGACTGCTGCCAAGCTGGGCATTGGTGCCGGCTGCAGTCAGCCGCCCGCCGATCACGAAGGTCGGGTCCAGGCCGCCGGCGGCAAATACTGACGCGAGCAGGCTTGTAGTAGTGGTCTTGCCATGGGTACCGGCGACGGCGATGCCATGGCGATAGCGCATCAATTCGGCAAGCATCTCGGCACGCGGCACGACCGGGATCCGCTGCTCCAGCGCGAATGCCACTTCAGGGTTGGCTGAATTCACCGCACTGGACACCACCAGCACGTCGGCCCCAGCCACATTGCCGGCCTGATGACCGATGAAGATGTGCGCACCGAAATTCTGCAGACGTTCCGTGCTGGCCGAGGTTTTCAGATCCGAACCCGACACATCGTAACCGAGGTTCAGCAGCACCTCGGCGATACCGCACATGCCCACCCCGCCGACGCCGACGAAATGGACCCGGCGGATCCGGCGCATGCGGCGCACTTCTGCCTTGACCGCTGCGGGAGATTTAGCCATGGGCCACCTCCAGGCAAATGTCGACGACTGTACGCGTAGCGTCTGGCCGGGCCAGACGGCGAGCCGTAGCCCCCATGGCCTTAAGTGTGTCCGGCTGCATCATTACCTCGGTAAGCCGCGCGGCGAGCGCGGCGGCATCAGTGTTGGCCTGGGGCAGGAGCACGGCGGCACCCTCCTTGGCCAGATATTCGGCGTTGCGGGTCTGGTGATCATCAATGGCATGTGGCAAGGGCACCAGAAACGACGGCAACCCAGCGGCAGCCAGTTCGCATACCGTCAAGGCGCCGGCACGACAGATCACTAGGTCGGCCCAGGCATAGGCGCGCGCCATGTCCTTGATGAACGGCGCCACCTCGGCCTCGACACCAGCGGCGGTATAGCGCTCCTGAGTAAGGTCGGCATGCAGCTTGCCCGCCTGGTGGAATACTTCCGGGCGCAGCGCCTGCGGCATGAGCCCCAGCGCCTCGGGAAGCAACTTGTTGAGCGGCTCCGCCCCCAGGCTGCCACCGAGGACCAGCAACCGCGGCCGACGATTGGCCAGCGTTTGCCGTGGCGTCTCGAGGAACAGCTCATGCCGCACCGGATTGCCCGTGGTACGGCGCTTGTCGCTGTTGCTGAAGGTATCCGGAAAGGCTTCGCAAACCCGGCAGGCAAACGGCACCAGGCTGCGATTGGCAGTGCCCGCCACCGCGTTCTGCTCGTGAATGATCAGCGGGACGCCAGCCAGCTTTGCAGCCAGACCGCCAGGCCCCGTGACGTACCCGCCGAGTCCCAGCACGCAAACCGGCTTGAGCTCTTGCATGATCCGCCGTGCCTGCCAGAGCGAGCGCAACAATTGTAGCGGAGCCTTGAGCAGGGACACGACGCCCTTGCCGCGCAGTCCGCTGACCTGAATCAAGTGCAATGGCAGACCCGCAGCGGGAACCACCTCGTTCTCTATACCGCGCGGCGTGCCCAGCCAATGCACCCTGTAACCCCGGTCCTCGAATTCCCGGGCGCAAGCGAGGGCAGGAAACACGTGGCCTCCGGTACCGCCAGCCATGATCAGCACATTACCGCCCATGCGGAACCCCCTTGGCCTTCGCCGGAGGGGCTTCAGCGAAATCCTCCTCGCTGAACTCGGCATCCTCGCTGCCCAGCACGGTGCGACTTTCCCATTCGATGCGCAGCAGTAGCGCCATACTGGCGCAGGTCACCACCAGCGAGCTGCCGCCATAGCTGAGAAATGGCAATGTCAGCCCCTTGGTCGGTAGCAATCCCACGTTTACGCCGACATTGATCAGAAACTGACCCAGCCAGAGGAAAGCGAGGCCCCAGGCGATGTAGGCGGCAAAGAACTGCCGCGCCCGCTCAGCGGCCAGGCCGATATACAGGGCGCGCACGCCAACGAAGGCAAACAGCAGGATAGTCAGCAAGGCACCCACCATGCCCAGCTCTTCCGCTAGTACGGAAAACACGAAGTCGGTATGCGCTTCCGGCAGATAGAACTGCTTCTGCACGCTGTTGCCCAGACCAACGCCCAGCCATTCACCTCGCCCGAACGCGATCAGCGCCTGGGTCAGCTGGTAGCCGGCGCCATACTGATCGGCCCAGGGGTCGGTAAAGGTGATCAGGCGCTGCAGTCGGTATTCCTGGGTTTGCACCAGCACGAAAACGGCCCCCACGGCCAGCAGCACGAGCAGGCTGAAGCGGATCAGGCCGACGCCTCCGAGGAAGAGCATCGCCACGGCGGCGCCCATCATCACCACGGTCGCACCGAAGTCAGGCTCAAGCAGCAAGAGGAATGCCATCGGCAGCAGAACGAGGAACGGCTTGAGAAAGCCCCAGAGGCTTTCCCGCACTTCTTCCTGACGCCGCACCAGATAACCCGCCAGGTAAACCACGACGAACAGCTTGGCCAGTTCGGAAGGCTGGATATTGAATGCGCCGAAGCCGATCCAGCGCATTGAGCCGTTTACTTCACGACCGACCCCGGGGATCAGTACCAGGATCAGCAAGGCAAAGGCAGCCAGTAGCAGCATCCAGTCCAGCCGTTGCCAGGCCGATAGCGGGACCATCAGTACAGCAGCCGCCGCTCCCAGCCCGAGCACCAGGTATACCAGGTGGCGGATCATGTGATACATGGCGTTGCCGGAATTCACCGCAGCCACCTCTGACGACGCCGAGGTGATCATGACCAGGCCGAGGCCCAGCAACGCCAGGCAGCCGGCCAGCATCGAAAAGTCCAGATCCAGACCGCGACGACTGAACAACGGCGAAGGCGCACCACGCAGGAAAGCCAACATCAGCTAAGGGCCCCCACTGCAAGGGCGAACTGCTGTCCGCGATCTTCGAAGTTGGCAAACATGTCGAGACTGGCGCAGGCCGGCGAAAGCAACACCGCGTCTCCCGACTGAGCAATCTTGGCCGCCTGCTGTACGGCTTCCTGAAGCGTTTGCGCACGCTGGATCGGAGCCGCTCCGTCGAGCGCCTGCTGCAGACGGTCCGCATCCCGACCAAGCAGGACAACGGCCCTGCAGTGACGGCTCACAGCACTGTGCATGACCGAAAAGTCAGCGCCCTTGCCGTCGCCGCCAGCAATCAGAACCAGCTTGCCGTCGATATCACCACCCAAGCCGTCGATCGCCGCCAGTGCCGCGCCGACATTGGTCGCCTTGGAGTCATCGTAGTAACTCACGCCCCGACGCTCGCCGACCCACTGACAGCGATGGGCCAAACCGGCAAAGTTGCGCAAGGTTGTCAGCATCGGCTCGAACGGCAGGCCTGCAGCATACCCAAGGGCCAATGCGGCCAACGCGTTCGATTGGTTATGTGCGCCACGGATCTTCAGCTGATTGGCGGGCATCAGGGCGTCGAACTGGAATGCCAGATACTTTTCCCCACGTTCCTCGAACAGGCCGAAACCCTTGAAATCAGGTTTGCCCAGGCCAAAGGACCACACCGGCACATCATCGCCAATCAGCGGACGGCTCAGCCGGTCGTCCCGGTTGATCACCACCTGCCTTGCGCCGCGGAAAATGCGGTGCTTGGCCTGATGGTAGGCCGGCAAGCCGTCGTAGCGATCCATGTGGTCTTCGCTGATGTTCAGACAGGTCGCGATCTCGGCGTTCAGCTGATCGGTTGTTTCCAGCTGGAAACTCGACAGCTCGAGTACGTACAGCTCGACCTCATCATTCAACAGATCCAGCGCGGGCGTGCCAAGGTTGCCACCGACTGCAACCTTTTTTCCGGCCGCGATGGCCATCTCGCCGACAAGCGTGGTGACGGTACTTTTCGCGTTCGATCCGGTGATGGCGACGATCGGCGCTTTGGCCTCACGGGCGAACAGCTCGATGTCTCCGGACAGCTTCACGCCCCGGGAGGCAGCCACCTGCAGCGCCGGTGTGCTCAAAGGCAGCCCGGGGCTGACCAACAGCTCGCTCGCACGACAGAGGAAGTCGGCGTCCAGCTCGCCACAGCGAACCTCGATATCGGGGTACTGCGCCTGCAGAGCGGCCAACTCCGGCGGGTTCGCGCGCGTATCAGCCACGGCAAACGGCTGCCCCCGGCGCGCCAGATAGCGAACCAGGGACATACCGCTCTTGCCGAGACCGACGACGATGCGGAACTGATCGGAAGCGATGAGCACTCTTTATTACCTCAGTTTCAGGGTGGCGAGGCCGACCAGCACCAGGATCACTGTGATGATCCAGAAGCGCACGATGACCCGAGGCTCGGGCCAGCCTTTCAATTCGAAGTGGTGATGGATCGGCGCCATGCGAAACACGCGCTTGCCGGTGAGCTTGAAAGAGGCGACCTGGATCATCACCGACAGCGTTTCCATGACGAATACGCCTCCCATGATGAACAGCACGACCTCCTGCCGGACGATCACCGCAATGGTGCCCAAGGCAGCGCCGAGCGCCAGTGCGCCAACATCGCCCATGAACACCTGCGCGGGATAGGTGTTGAACCAGAGGAAGCCAAGCCCGGCGCCAATCAACGCGCCGCAGAAAACGATCAGCTCGCCGGCACCAGGGATATAGGGGATAAGGAGATATTCGGCGAAGTTCACGTTCCCTGACAGGTAGCAGAAGATGCCGAGGCCGCCACCCACCATCACCGTAGGCATGATCGCCAGCCCGTCGAGGCCGTCGGTGAGATTCACGGCATTACTCGAGCCGACGATGACGAAATAGGTCAGCACTACGAAGCCGATGCCCAGCGGGATCTCGATGTTCTTCAGCAGCGGCAGGATAAGCGTCGTCTCGACCGGCGTCTGGGCAGTCGTATAAAGAAAGACTGCGGCGCCAAGCCCGAACACCGACTGCCAGAAATACTTCCAGCGACTCGGCAGACCACGGGAGTTCTTCTCGATGACCTTGCGATAATCATCTACCCAGCCAATCGCGCCGAACAGCAGGGTAACCGCCAGCACCACCCAGACATAGCGGTTGGCCAGATCGGCCCAGAGCAGGGTGCTGATGCTGATAGCGCTGAGGATCAGTGCACCGCCCATCGTCGGGGTGCCTGACTTGGAAAGGTGGGATTGCGGGCCATCGGTCCGCACGGACTGCCCTATCTGGCGCATCTGCAGCGTGCGGATCAGCCATGGCCCCATCCACAGGGAGAGCACCAGAGCGGTCAATACACCGAGAATGCCGCGCAGCGACAGGTACTGGAAAACTGCGAATCCCTTGTGGAATTGCTGCAGATACTCGGCAAGCAACAACAGCATCAGTGTTTCTCCATGCCGGACGCGGAAAGCGCGGCGACAACCTTGTCCATCGCGGCGCTCCGTGATCCCTTGATCAAGAGGGTGGTCCCGTTGCCCTGCTCCAGGCGCAACGCGGCGATCAGGCTCTGCTGATCGGCAAAATGTCGTCCACCGGCGCCAAAGGCGTCGACTGCAGAATTCATGAGCGGGCCAACTGCGAACAAGGTGTCCACCTTGCCTACCGCGTACAGGCCGACCTCACGGTGACCCTGTTCGGCCCATTCTCCCAGCTCACCCATGTCTCCCAGCGCCAGCACCTTGCGTCCGGCAAAACTGGTTAGCACATCGATTGCCGCGCAGATGGAAGTCGGGTTGGCGTTGTAGGTGTCGTCGATCAGGCGTACGCCGTTGGCGAGCATCTGCGCAACGCCACGGCCCTTGACTGGCTGCAAGCTCTCAAGCCCGGCGACAATGTGTTCCGCCTTGACACCCAGCGCATACGCCGCTGCGGCGGCCGCCAGGGCGTTAGCCACGTTATGGCGCCCAAGCAGGTTGAGCTGGACGCGTACGGCTCCAAAGGGACCGGTAAGCACGAAATTTGGACAGCCGCGCGGGTCATAGCCGATCGAACCGGGGTGGAAGTCAGCAAGCGGACTCTGCATGGCAAAGCTCAGCACGCGCCGACCTGCTGCGCGCTGCTCCCACGTCGGGTAGGCCTTGTCGTCGCGATTGAGCACGGCGATGCCAGCGCCGGAAAGGCCATCAAGGATCTCGCCCTTGGCTTCGACGATGTTTGCAGGGCCGCCGAACTCACCAACATGAGCGGTACCGGCATTGGTAATCAGGCTGACATCCGGCGCTGTCAGGCTGACGGTATAGGCGATCTCGCCAACCCGCGAAGCACCGAGTTCGATGACCGCAGCCCGATGCTGTGGCGCCAGTTCGAGCAAGGTCAGGGGTGCGCCCAGGTCGTTGTTCAGATTGCCACGCGTGGCGAGCACTGCATCGTCGCCATAGGCCGCCCGCAGAATGCTGGCCAGCAGTTCCTTAACGCTGGTCTTGCCACTGGAGCCGGTTATGGCCGCGACCGGTCCCGAAAATGCTGTGCGATTGAGCGCACCCAGTTGCCCCAGCGCCATGCGAGTATCGGCTACTACCAGCTGCGGCAATCCGGCACCTTCGACGTAGCGCTCGACCAGCGCCGCCGCCGCGCCCTTGGCGGCGACGTCGGCCAGGTATGAATGGCCATCGAAGCGGGGGCCAGCCAAAGCCACGAACAACTGGCCCGGCTCCACCGCACGGCTGTCCGTACTGACAGAGCGGAACGAGGCATCGGCGCCGATCTGCGCACCTGACAATGGCATGACGAGATCGCTCAAGCGAAGGGCATCAAGCATGAGCATTTCTCCAGGCAGTCAGGGCCATCGCGGCCTGTTCGAGGTCGGAGAACGGCAGACGCTCACCTTTGATTTCCTGATAGTCCTCATGGCCCTTGCCGGCAAGCAGCACCACGTCCTGGACTTCGCTGTCGGCAATGGCACGAGCGATCGCATCGCCACGGCCCGGTATAAATGTCACGCGCTCCGGTGCGCTGAAACCAGTACGAATATCGTCGAGAATGGTTTGCGGATCTTCATTTCGCGGATTGTCATCGGTCACCACGACTCGATCTGCCAGCCGCTCGGCCACTTCTGCCATCAACGCCCGCTTGCCGCGGTCGCGCTCGCCACCGCAACCAAACAGGCATGTCAGCGTTCCCTGAGTGTGGGGACGCAACGCGGACAGAACCTTTTCCAGCGCGTCTGGCGTATGGGCGTAGTCCACCACCACCAGTGGCTGGTCTCCACCGCCGAGACGCTGCATCCGCCCAGCCGGGCCCTGGAGCTCAGGCAGCACCGAAAGGATCTCGTCCAGCGGATAGTTCATACCCATGAGGGCACCAACTGCCGCCAGCACATTGCTGACATTGAACCGTCCGAGCAGCGGGCTGCGCAAGGAGCGCTCCCCTTGCGGGGTAACCAGCCGTGCGTGGATACCATCGTCATCCAGACGCGCATCGATGCAATACAGATGGGCAGCGGAGTCTTCGAGGCTGTAGGTAATGAGGCGCGATTCATCCTGTTGGACGGCCAGGGAGCGTCCGAACGGATCGTCCAGATTGATCACCCGACAGCTGACACCAGGCATGCTGAACAGGCGGGCCTTGACCTCACCATAGGCCTCCATCGAGCCGTGGTAATCAAGGTGATCACGGGACAGATTGGTGAACACGGCGACATCGAACGCCAGCGCGGCCACTCGCCCCTGTGCCAGACCATGGGACGACACCTCCATGGCAACGGCTCGAGCGCCAAGCTTGCGTAGACCCGCCAGGTTCGCCTGTACACCGATCGCGTCTGGCGTGGTGTGACGCCCAAGAACCAGCTCACCATGAAAACCCGTACCCAGTGTGCCGATGATGCCGCAGCGCTCATTCAATCGATCAAGCGCCTGGGCGATCAGGTAGGTCACGCTGGTTTTGCCGTTGGTGCCGGTCACACCGACCAGATGCAGGCTACGACTGGGCTCCCCATAGAAACGCCCGGCAATGCCGGACAACTGCCCTGCCAGGTTGCGTACCGGCACCAGCACAGCGCTTGCTGCGCTCACCTCGGGGGCGCCGCTTGCTTCGTAGGCTACCGCGGACGCGCCGCGGGCTATGGCGTCCGCGATATGAAGCCGACCGTCCTGCTGCAGACCAGGCACGGCGAGAAACAGATCCCCCGGACGTACCTTGCGGCTGTCGAGTGTCATCTCGCGTATCAGGGTCGAACTATCGGCCTGAGGAAACAGCTGATTCAGGGGCATCGACATCAGATCCGTCCTCCCTTCGCCTTGGCGGTCTGAGCGGTCTGAACCTCTTCCGGTGGCGGCAGATTGTCAGGTGCGATGTTCATCAGGCGCAGCGCACCGGACATCACCCGGCTGAACACCGGGGCAGACACCAGACCACCGTAGTAACCACTCTTGCTCGGCTCATCGATGACCACCGCAATGGCGATACGCGGATCCTTCATGGGTCCGAAACCGGCAAACATCGAGCGATAGGCGTTTTCCTGATAGCCACGACTGCTCGTCGAGGCCTTGCGCGCGGTACCGCTCTTGCCTGCTACGTGATAACCCGGCACCTGGGCGCGAAACACCCCGCGCGGCGCCTCGATGACTTCCTGCAGCATGCCTTGAAGTGTCTTGGCGACCTCCGGCGAGACCACTTCGACGCCTTCCGGCTGCCGGTCGACCCGGGTCAGTGACATCGGCACCAGGCGGCCATCGTTGGCCAGGGCCCCATAGGCATGGGCCAGCTGGACGGCCGTTACCGACAGTCCGTAGCCATAGGACAGCGTGGCGGTTTCGGCCTGGCGCCATTCGCGATGGGTAGGCAGATTGCCAACCCGCTCACCAGGGAAGCCCAGGCCGGTGTCCTGCCCAAAACCGATCTTGCGCATGACGTCGTGGATTGCCGCACCACCAATGTCGAAGGCGACCTTGCTCATGCCGACGTTGGACGAGTTGATCAGGATACCGGTCAGACTCAACTCCCGGCCCTCCGTCCTCGAGACGTCCCGAATGGTGTAGCGGCCGATGCGCATTGACCCAGGCCAGACCTCGACGAGGTCGCTCGGTTTCCAGCGGCCCGTTTCGAGCGCCGCACTCATGGAAATGGGCTTCATGGTCGACCCCGGCTCGAAGAGGTCGGTCATCGCTCGGTTACGCATCGCCGCCGGTTGCAGGTTGCGGCGGTTGTTCGGGTTGTAGGTCGGCTGGTTGACCATGGCCAGGACTTCCCCGGTCTTCACATCGAGCATCACCAGACTTCCGGCCTTGGCGCCGAACTCCAGCAGCGCATTGCGCAACTCGCGGTGCGCCAGGTACTGCAGACGCAGGTCGATGGACAACGCCAGGGCCTTGCCGGCCTTGGCATTCTTGACCACCTGCACATCCTTGATCAGCCGCCCGCGCCGGTCCTTGAGCACCTGGCGCTTGCCGGGCACCCCGGCCAGCCACTCGTTGTACGCCAGCTCCATGCCTTCTCGGCCATGGTCATCGATGTCGGTGAAACCGACCACATGGGCGGCCACTTCGCCGGCGGGGTAGAAGCGACGGAACTCTTCCTGGGCATAGACACCCGGAATGCCGAGATCCAGGACACGCTGTCCCTGCTCTGGAGTCAGCCCACGCACAAGGTAGGTGAACTCCCGCTCAGCCTGCTCCTTCAGACGCTGTTGCAAGGTGGCGGCATCCTGCCCGAGCGCCTGTGCCAGTTCGGGCCAGCGCGCCTGGGCAGCTTGCAGCTCCCGAGGGTTGCCCCAAAGCGTGGTGACCGGTGTGCTGACGGCCAGCGGTTCGCCATGACGGTCGGTGATCAGGCCTCGATGCGCTGGGATGGGGATATGCCGCACGCTACGCGCATCGCCCTGACCTTTGAGGAACGCCTGGTCGAGCACTTGCAGGTCGACGATTCGCCAGGCAATGGCGCCAACCATCAGCGCCAATAGGGCCAGCACGATGCGGAAACGCCACGGGTACAGCGCGCCTTCAAGCCTCATGGCGCCACCAGCCTGACGTCAGCAGCCGCCGGGATGTTCATTTTCAGCTGCTCGGCGGCTAGCGTCTCGATCCGGTTATGGGCCGTCCAGGTGCTCTGCTCCAGGATCAGCCGCCCCCACTCGGCCTGCGCCTTGTCGCGCACGCTGAGTTCACCGTACAGCTCGTTCAGCAGCTGGCGATTCCAATGCGCGCTGTAAGCGACCCCGATGGCGGACAGCAGCACCGCTATGAACAGCACCAGCATCAGCAGGCTGCCACGGGGCATCTGACGGCGAGACGTGCTCATCGCAACTTCTCCGCGACACGCATGACGGCACTGCGCGAGCGAGGGTTGTGCTTTACCTCTTCGGCGGAAGCGTATTGCGGCTTGCCCAACACCTTGAGGCGGGGCACAAATTTCTCGGGAATGATCGGCAGGTCGCGAGGCAGCGAGTCGGCCTCGCCTTTCGCATGGCGGCGCATGAACTGCTTGACGATGCGGTCTTCCAGCGAATGAAAGCTGATGACAACCAGTCGCCCACCCACCTCGAGGGCTTCAAGCGCTGCTTCCAGGCCTGTTTCCAGGTCTCCAAGCTCGTTATTGATGAAGATACGCAAGCCCTGAAAAGCGCGTGTCGCCGGGTTCTTGCCTTTCTCCCAGGCGGGGTTGGCAACTGTCAGCACCTGAGCGAGGTCGGCGGTGCGCTCAAAAGGCTGCTCGGCGCGGCGCTGAACGACCGCACGCGCCATACGCCTGGCGAAGCGCTCCTCGCCATACTCCTTGAATACGCGGGCAATCTCGTCTTCAGCAGCGGTTGCGATCCAGTCGGCAGCGCTCTGCCCCCGACCCGGGTCCATGCGCATATCGAGTGGGCCATCATGAAGAAAACTGAACCCCCGCCCCGGATCATCCAGCTGCGGCGACGACACACCCAGATCCAGCAGCACACCGCTCAAGGTCCCGTCCCAGCCGCGCTGCGCGACCTCAATACCCAGCTCGGCGAAACTTCTCTGCACAACGACAAAGCGGCCATCCTCGGCCGCCAGTGCTTGCCCCGTAGCGATTGCTAGCGGGTCTTTGTCGAACCCTAGCAAACAGCCATCAGGCCCTAGCTGGCGTAGCAGGAGCCGGCTGTGGCCGCCGCGACCAAAGGTCCCGTCCAGGTAACGGCCGCTCGGGCGCACGGCCAATGCCGCAACGGCCTCGTTGAGCAATACGGTCACATGGGTGTAGGGGCTGGTCTGGGTCACAGGATTAGGTCACGCAGTTCTTCCGGCAAGGCACCGGGTTGTTTTATGGCCGCCAGGTCCGCATCGGCTTGTGCGTTCCAGTCGTCTTCGTTCCACAGGCTGAACTTGTTCAGCTGGCCGACCAGCATGGCCCGCTTGTCCAGCCCGGCGTATTCGCGCAGCCGCGGCGGCACCAGTACACGCCCGCTGCCGTCCATTTCCAGATCGACAGCGTTACCAATCAACAAACGCTGCAGCCTGCGGCTCTCCTCTCGCAAGGAAGGCAGCTCCCTCAGCTTGGCTTCGATCTGTTCCCACTCGGGCAAGGGATAAAGGCAGAGGCACCGATCGACCGCGTCGATGGTGATGATCAACTGGCCTTCGCAGCGCGAAACGAGCTCGTCGCGGTACCGGCTGGGCATGGCTAGCCGGCCTTTTGCGTCGAGACTGATGGCGTTTGCTCCGCGAAACACGGCTGCGCTTCCCCTGAACTAGCTATCCTTGCCCATAAATACCCACTTCGTTCCACTTTCTACCACTTGTGCGCACTATAGAAATGCTGCCGCCCCACCGTCAAGGTGAGCCTGACGGGAAAAACCCTTATGTGACGGGAATTTAGCTTTCCGCTCAGCGACGAACGGTCGGCCATAGAGAGTGGCCGCTGGAGAACCTGAAGACGACCAGAAACCTGCGCTTCAAAGTTAAAGTGCTTTGTTAAGAGCAAGAATTTTTTGGACTAAAGATGCGGGATGTTTCTGCAGGGAATCGGAGAGTCGATCTGTAAGCCGGGTTCTGTCGAGGACAGTCATTCCTCTACGACAGCCATCACTGACTGCCTCTAGCAACCTACCCGGATCCAGCGCGGGCCACGCCAATGGATCCCTATTTGGTCTTGCTCCAGGTGGGGTTTACCTAGCCACGAACTGTTGCCAGCCGCGCGGTGCGCTCTTACCGCACCTTTTCACCCTTACCGGCGCCGAAGCGCTTAGGCGGTTATTTTCTGTGGCACTTTCCGTAGGCTCGCGCCTCCCAGGCGTTACCTGGCACCTCGCCCTATGGAGCCCGGACTTTCCTCCCTCCCTTCTTGCGGAACAAGAAGAGACAGCGACTGTCCGATCGACTCTCCGGCCGTCAGGGTACGTGGACGGGCTGTAACCTGCAAGCTGATCGTCCGCGCCAGGCCGAGGCAAAACGGCATGAAAACCGGCCACAAACTTACTCGGGATTCGGCTGCTTTTGCTGAAGCGCCAGCTGATAGAGCAGATTCTTGCGAACCCCGGTGATCTCAGCCGCCACAGCGGCCGCCCGCTTGACCGGCAACTCATCCAGAAGCAGCAGCAAGATCCGGCGCGCGTTTGCGTCGACAGCCTCGTCTCCCTGAGGTGCTTGCCAGCCACCTACCACCAGCACGCACTCACCCCGCTGCTGGTTAGGGTCGGACTCTACCCAGGCGCGCAGGTCGGCCAGTGGCAGGCCCTTCAGTGTTTCGAATGTCTTGGTCAACTCGCGCCCCAGCACGGCAGGCCGGTCGCCACCGAAGATCGTTTCCATGTCCTGCAGACATTCAAGGATGCGGTGCGGGGCCTCATAGAAGATCAGCGTTCGCGACTCCTCGCGCAAACGGTCCAACCGAACCCTGCGCGCCACCTGCTTTGCCGGCAGAAATCCCTCGAAGCCGAAGCGGTCTGATGGCAGCCCGGCCGCGCAAAGCGCCGCGACAAGAGCGCAGGCCCCAGGAACCGGAACCACTCGGATACCGGCGGCACGGGCCTGGCGCACCAGATGGAAACCGGGATCGGAAATCAGTGGCGTGCCAGCATCTGAAATCAGAGCCACATCCTGCCCCGCCTGCAGTCGCCCGACAAAACGCCCGCCGTCATCACGCTCGTTATGCTCATGGCACGCCGCCAGTGGCGTGGTGATCCCGAAGTGCTGCAGTAGACGCACCGAATGCCGGGTATCTTCAGCAGCAATCAGCGCAACCTCCTTCAGGACGCGCAAGGCACGGGCACTGATGTCCTCCAGGTTGCCGATCGGCGTGGCCACCACGTAGAGCGTGCCTGCAACGGAATTCACGGCATCTGGCGCAGTCACAGGGCGTACCTCGACAAAGGAAAACGCGCATTGTAGCCCGTTTGGCGTCGACGACATCGCGACACCAGGATCGCTTGGGTACAATCCGCCGAGACCGCTAATGTTTCACAGGGAAACCATTACATGATGGCTCGCTTTCGCCTCCTTCTACTTGTTTGCGTTGTCGCCGTCCTGGCGGCCTGCGCCAGCTCGCCCTCCTCGACACTGGGTGAGCTGCCACGCACGCCCCAGGCCTCGGCGCAGCAATTGCTGAAGGAAGCCCAGGACAGCGATCCAGCCAAGGCAGCGCTGCTGCGTTTGTCGGCAGCCGACCAGAGCATCCGCCAGGGCAATCCGGCACAAGCAAGGCAGATACTCGAGCAGGTAAAGCTGGACTCGCTGATGCCCGCCCAGCAGATGTTTGCCAGAACGCTGCTGGCTGAGCTGGCACTGGCCGATAGCGACCCCGAGCGCGCTCTTCAACTGCTTCAGCACCCGTCCTTCGAGCGGATTGCCGAGCTTCCGATCGAGCAGCAACTGCGCACCCAACTGGCACGCGCCAACGCTCTGGAAATGAACGACCAGCTGCTCGAGGCAGCTCGCGAGCGCACCTTTATTGCACCGCTGCTTAGCGGCACTGCCGGCGAGGAGAACCACGAGAAAATCTGGGCTCTGGTTTCTGCCATTTCGCCAACCCCACCGCAACCCACAACCGATACCGACCTGTCCGGCTGGCTTGCACTCGCCGCAGCCGTGAAGCAGGCCGGGACACTTGGCCAACAGCAGCGCGCCATTGACGCCTGGACACAACAGCACCCGAACCACCCTGCGGCCCGACAGTTGCCCGACCCTTTGGTAAAGCTACGCGAGCTGGCGGACCGACCTCTCTCTCATGTTGCGCTGTTGCTTCCCATGGAAGGGCCGCTGGCCAACGTCGCGCGCGCTTTGCGTGATGGCTTCCTAGCCGCCCACCTGCAGGCGCAGCAGAAGCTGAACATCGAAATCCATGACAGTACACGCCTGTCTTCGCTGGATGACTTCTACCGGAAGGCAGCGGCAGCGGGCGTCGAACTGGTGATTGGCCCCCTGGATAAAGACCTGGTACGTCAGCTTGCCGACCGCGAAGAGCTGCCCATCACCACCCTCGCGCTCAATTACAGCGACGCCAACCAGAGCACCCCCGCGCAGCTGTTCCAGTTTGGCCTTGCCGCGGAGGACGAAGCACGCGAAGTCGCCCGCCGCGCCTGGGACGATGGCCACCGTCGTGCCATAGCCCTGACGCCACGGGGAGACTGGGGCAACCGTGTCTTCGATGCGTTTCGCCAGCAATGGCAGGAACTGGGCGGCACGGTAGTGGCCGCCGAACCGCTCGCCGAGCCGATCGAACTGGCCAATCAGATAGCGCGCCTGCTTCAGGTACGCAGTGGCGAAGGCCAACAGCCCTCGCGCCGCCAGGACGTCGACTTCCTCTTTCTAGCGGCGACCCCTCAGCAGGCACAGCAAGTGAAGCCAACGCTGATCTTTCAGTACGCAGGGGACCTGCCGGTCTATGCAACCTCGCACCTGCATGCCGCCACTGACAATCGCAGTCAGTACCTGGACCTCGAGGGCATTCGCTTCGCCGAGACGCCGTGGCTCCTGGATCCGCAACTGCCACTGCGCCAGGCGATCGAAAACAAATGGCCACAAGCCCGTGGCAGCCTTGGCCGCCTATATGCGATGGGAGCGGACGCGTACCTGCTGGCGCCGCGCCTGAACCAATTGCTGGCCCTGCCGGATACCCGCCTCGAAGGTCTTTCCGGAACGCTCAGCCTGACGCCGCAACAGCGCATCGAGCGGCAGCTACCCTGGGCCGAGTTTCATGATGGACAGGTTCAGCCACTACCGGACCTTTCCTATTGAGCAGCACCGGCAAGCAGCAGAGTGGTCAGCAGGCCGAGGACCGCGCACAAGCGCAGCTGGAGAAGGAGGGGCTCCGCCTGCTTGCACGCAACTGGTCCTGCCGCAGCGGGGAGCTTGATCTGGTCATGCTCGATGGCGATACAGTAGTATTCGTCGAGGTTCGCTACAGGCGCCATGCCGAATGGGGCGGCGCACTTGAAAGCGTCGACCGGCGCAAGCAGCAGAAGCTTATCAAGACTGCCCAGCTGTTCCTGCAGAAGGAAAGTCGCTGGGCGAGACACCCCTGCCGTTTCGACGTCATCGCCATCGACGCAGCGTCTGGCAGGCAAGCACCCAACTGGATACGCAATGCGTTCGAGAGCTAATCGCTGCATCGGCGCTGCCAGGGGCGTTTAACGACTGTTTTCGGCTTGGCCACCACTTTGCCCAGCCCGTCATTTGAAAGGTCAACATAGATGGACATGCAATCCCGTATCCGCGAGCTGTTCCAGGCCAGCATCGAAACCAAGCAGCAGGCCATGGAAGTACTTGCTCCCTGCATCGAGCAGGCCGGACAAGTCATGGTCAACACGCTGCTCAGCGAAGGCAAGATCCTGACCTGTGGCAACGGGGGATCAGCCGGCGACGCGCAGCATTTTTCATCCGAACTGCTGAACCGCTTCGAGCGGGAGCGCCCCAGCCTGCCGGCAATTGCCCTGACGACGGACAGCTCGACCATTACCTCGATTGCCAACGACTACAGCTACAACGAAGTATTCTCCAAGCAGATCCGCGCACTGGGGCAGCCCGGTGATGTACTTCTTGCCATTTCCACAAGTGGGAATTCGGCCAACGTCATCCAGGCGATCCAGGCAGCCCACGACCGAGAAATGGTGGTCGTCGCATTGACTGGACGAGACGGCGGCGGCATGGCCTCGCTGCTACTGCCGGAAGACGTCGAAATACGCGTCCCGGCGAAGGTAACCGCGCGCATTCAGGAAGTGCATCTGCTGGTGATTCACTGCCTGTGCGACCTGATTGATAACCAACTGTTCGGGAGTGAAGAATGACCTCGGTGCGATTTCATGCGGTTACGCTTGCGTTGTGCCTGGCAGCCACGGGCTGCAGCTCAGTACTGACCGCCACGCGCGATGACCCGATCAACGACAATCGTGGTACCCGCACCATCGGCAGCAAGATCGATGACTCGCTGATCGAAACCAAGGCCGCGGTGAACATCGCCAAGGCTCACCCGGACCTGGACAATGCATCCCACATCATTGTGGCAAGCTACAACGGAGTGGTGCTGCTAGCGGGCCAGACACCACGTAATGAGCTCAAGCAAATGGCCGAGCAGGCGGCCAGTGCTGTCCAACGCGTGAAGCGGGTACATAACGAGCTGCAGGTGATCCAGCCATCGTCAGCGCTGGCACGAAGCAACGACTCCTGGCTGACCACCAAGATCAAGGCACAAATGCTGGCGGACAACAGCGTGCCGGGCTCCCGCATCAAGGTCATCACGGAAAACGGTATCGTCTATCTGCTCGGTCTAGTGACGCGGCAGGAAGGCAACCAGGCAGCAGGCATCGTGCAAGGCGTGTCAGGCGTGCAGCGTATCGTCAAACTCTTCGAATACATCGACTGACATCCACAGGGCTGATATGACGTGGCGGCCGGCGTTAACAGCCGCCACGCCACATATCGTCCAGCTGCAGCTTCTCGCAGCCTAAGCTTATTTGACAACCTTCAGACTGGGACGCCCCGCCGAAGCCGGGCGCGCCCCTGCTTTTGCCGAATCATCAGCGGAGCCATCATCCGGCGCATCGTCATCGGGAGGTGTTGGCTCGATCTCGAACACCATTCCCTGCCCGTTCTCGCGGGCATAGATTGCCATGATGGCCGCCGACGGCAGATGGAGACTATGCGGTACGCCACCAAAGCGCCCTTCGAAGCTGACGGCATCATTGCTCATCTGCAGGTTACGAACTGCACCCGGCGCGACGTTCAATACGATCTGGCCGTCATTGGCAAAACCTGCAGGCACCTGAACACCCGGGTGCTCGGCGTTGACCAGCAGGTGCGGCGTGTGTTCGTTGTCCACGATCCACTCATAGAGTGCACGGACCAGATAGGGACGACTAGAAGTCATATACAGCCTCTCTTAGCGCATGCCGCGCTCAACGGCGGATAGACTGACCTGAAAGGCCTCGCGAGCGAAATTGGTGTCCATGTAGTCGAGCAGCGGCTTGGCCGCTCTTGGCAACTCGATCCCAAGTCTGGGCAAACGCCACAGGATAGGCAACAGGCAACAATCCACCAGAGTGATCTCGTCGCTCATGAAGAAAGGCTTCTCACCAAACACCGGAGACACACCCGTCAGGCTCTCGCGCAGCTCTTTTCGCGCCAGCGCACGATCGGCCTCTGACGTGCGCCGATCCGTGATCCGATCGACCAGCGAGCACCAGTCACGCTGGATTCGATGAACCAGAAGCCGTGTATTCGCCCGAGCCACCGGATAAGCCGGCAACAGCGGTGGATGAGGATAACGCTCCTCGAGATATTCGCTGATGACCCCGGGCTCATAGAGCGCCAGATCACGATCAACCAGCGTAGGTACACTGGCGTACGGATTCACCTCGGTCAGCTTGACCGGACAATTCGCCGGGTCCACATCGATTATTTCGACGCTGACACCCTTTTCGGCGAGCACATAACGCACCCGGTGCGAATAATGGTCGGCGGGATCGGAATAGCAGGCCAACCAGTTGGTCACGGCCATAGGGTCCCTCCTCATTGGAATTATTGAGTCGCAGAAAAAAACGCGCGCCCAACAGGGCGCGCGCAGAGTAACGCATTACAGCCTGACGTCAGTGAACGTCTTTCCAGTATTCGCGCTTGAGCAGATAGGCAAATACAAAGAAGACCGCCAGGAACAGCAGCACGTAGGTGCCGATGCGCTGACTTTCAAGCTTGACCGGGTTGGCCGAATAGGCGAGGAAGGTCACAAGGTTCTTGATCTTCTCGTCATACTCAGCCTCGGTCAGCTCGCCTGTTCCCGGAACGACCGTCATTGCATGGCAGTCTTCGTGAGTTATCGGCGTGCCTGTCAGCGGATCGAACTGCTTGCGACCATCCTCGACCACCTGAACCTGCTTGCATGCAACCGACTCGCCCTCAGGCAGCTTGCTCGGCAGCACCTGGCGCCCCTGAAGGGGTGCCAGGACATGCGGCATACCCACATTGGGGAAGACAGTGTTGTTGACGCCATACGGACGGCTCGGGTCTTCGTAGAAGCTGCGCAGATAGGTATAGAGCCAGTCGTTACCACGCACGCGCGCGACCAGGGTCAGGTCAGGCGGCGCAGCACCAAACCAGGTTTTAGCCTCCTGCGGGTCCATGCCGATCTTCATGTGATCGCCGATCTTGGCACCACTGAAAACGACGTTGTCCAGCATGACCTCTTCCGGGATACCCAGGTCGGTCGCGACACGCTCGTAACGTTGGTACTGGGCGCTGTGGCAACCCATGCAATAGTTACTGAAGGTACGCAGGCCGTCCTGCATCGCGGCCTTGTCGGTCAGGTCAATATCGACTTGATCCAGATGGACACCAGTACCAGCGGCAAAGCCGAATGCTGGGACCAGCGCAAGGATCAACGCAGCAAATTGCTTTTTCATCAGCCATCCACCCTTTGCGGAACTACTTTAGTCTTCTCAAGCTTGGTGTAGAACGGCATCAGGATGAAGTAGCCAAAGTAGACGGCTGTACAGATCCGAGATACCAGCGTGCGCTCCGGCGTCGGAGACAGCACACCCAGCACGCCGAGGATGACAAAGGAAACACAGAACAATAGCAGCGCAATCTTGCTCAACCAGCCCTTGTAGCGCATCGCCTTGACCGGACTACGATCCAGCCAGGGCAGCACGAAGAGCACTGCGATCGCTGCGCCCATGGCGATAACGCCCAGCAGCTTGTCCGGAACCGCGCGCAGGATGGCGTAGAACGGCGTGAAATACCAAACCGGTGCGATGTGCTCAGGCGTCTTGAACGCGTTCGCTACTTCGAAGTTGGGTTTTTCCAGGAAGTAGCCGCCCATTTCCGGGAAGAAGAACACGATGGCGCAGAACACGAACAGGAACACCACCACACCCACGATATCTTTCACCGTGTAGTAGGGATGGAACGGGATGCCATCCAGTGGTACGCCTGCCTCGTTCTTGCTCTTCTTGATATCCACACCCATCGGGTTGTTCGAGCCGACTTCGTGCAGCGCCAGAATGTGCAGCACGACCAGCCCCAGGATCACGATGGGCAGCGCAATCACATGGAGCGCGAAGAAGCGGTTGAGGGTGATACCTGAGATCAGGTAGTCACCACGGATCCACTGGGTCAGATCATCACCGATGACCGGGATGGCCCCGAACAGCGAAATGATCACCTGTGCGCCCCAGTAGGACATCTGGCCCCAAGGCAGCAGGTAGCCCATGAAGGCTTCGGCCATCAGCGCCAGATAGATCATCATCCCGAAGATCCAGACCAGCTCGCGAGGCTTCTGGTAGGAACCATAGAGGATGCCACGGAACATGTGCAGATAGACGACGACAAAGAATGCCGAAGCACCGGTGGAGTGCAGGTAGCGGATGATCCAGCCGTACTCGACGTCACGCATGATGTATTCGACGGACGCGAACGCACCTTCGGCCGAAGGTTCGAAGCTCATCGTCAGCCACACTCCGGTCAGGATCTGGTTGACCAGAACCAACAGGGCAAGCGAGCCGAAGAAATACAGAACGTTGAAGTTCTTCGGTGCGTAGTACTTGCTCAGATGGTCTTCCCACATCTTGGTCGCGGGGAAGCGCGCATCGACCCATTCCATGAACTTACTCATCATGCGCTCTCCTGATCCACGCCGACGATGACGATGGAATCCGTCTCGTATGTATGCGGGGGAACTGGCAAGTTCAACGGAGCGGGCTGCCCCTTGTAAACACGGCCAGCCAAGTCATATTTCGAGCCATGGCAGGGGCAGAAATAGCCGCCCAGCCAATCGGCACCCAGATCAGGCGCCGCCACTTCCGGACGGAACGACGGGGAGCAACCAAGATGGGTACACAGCCCGACCACGATCAATACTTCCGGCTTGATCGAGCGAACCTGAGGGTCCACGTAGGCAGGCTGCACGGAGGCTTCGGATTTCGGGTCTGCGACCGTACCGGTGAGCTTGTCCAGATTCGCCAGCGCCTCTTCGGTACGACGAAGAATAAACACCGGCTGACCACGCCACTCGGCAACCATTTGCTGGCCCGGCTCGATCTTGCTGATATTCACCTTTACCGGTGCACCGGCCGCCTTGGCCTTGGCACTTGGGAACCACGATCCCACGAACGGGACCGCGGCACCCACCGCTCCTGCAGCACCTACTACCGAAGTAGCGGCTACAAGGAAGCGACGCCGGCCAGCATTCACGCCGTCATTGCTCATTCAGTCGTCTCCCATCAGTTTCTTATGGCCCACCGAAAGCAGGCGTCTACTACGTAAAATCAGGCCGCGAAAAATTCGCCAAATGGTAAAGAAAACCCCCTCCCATGACAAGGTAATAACCGGATACAACCGGGCGGCAGGCCGCGAAAATCGGGGCCTGCCGCGTGACAAGCTGTCGCAGCACAGAAAATGAACCACAAAAAAAACGCCCAGCTCCGTGAGAAGCTGGGCGTTTTTTGGGAAGCCTGAATTAGCGCTTCGAGTACTGCGGACGCTTACGCGCTTTACGCAGACCGACTTTCTTACGCTCGACTTCACGCGCATCACGCGTCACGAAGCCAGCCTTGCGCAGAGCAGGGCGCAGGGTCTCGTCATACTCCATCAGGGCACGAGTGATACCGTGACGGATCGCACCGGCCTGACCGCTGACACCACCACCGAGAACGGTGACGTAGATGTCGAACTTTTCGACAGTCTCAGTCAGCTCGAGCGGCTGACGAACAACCATGCGAGCAGTCTCACGACCGAAGAAGTTGTCCAGCTCACGGTTGTTGATGGAGATCTTGCCAGTACCCGGGCGCAGGAAGACGCGCGCGGTTGCAGTCTTGCGACGGCCAGTGCCGTAGTTTTGAGTCGCCGACATAATGAACTATTCCGTTAAATCTTCAGTTCTTGGGGCTGCTGAGCGGTGTGTGGATGGCTGGCACCCCTGTACACCTTCAGCTTACGGTACATGTCGCGACCCAGCGGATTCTTGGGCAGCATGCCCTTGACCGCGGTCTCGATCACACGCTCTGGCGCCTTGGCGATCAGCTTTTCGAAGTTGATCGACTTGATGCCACCCGGGAAACCGGAGTGGGAGTAGTACATCTTGTCGGTGGTCTTGGCACCGGTAACACGCACTTGCTCGGCATTGATAACGACGATGTAATCACCGGTATCGACGTGAGGGGTGTATTCCGCCTTGTGCTTGCCACGCAGGCGGCTAGCGATTTCGGTTGCCAGACGACCCAGGGTCTGGCCGGCAGCGTCGACGACAAACCAGTCGCGCTTGACGGTTTCCGGTTTAGCAGTAAAAGTCTTCATTCGTTATAGCCTCAGGGGCCGCCCTGAAAATAAGACGGCGAATCTTACTGAATGGTGCTCGCCCTGGCAAGGCCAGGACAGCCGGAAACAGACGCTATCGGGGGCTCGGGTCAGCGCGTCCGCTACGGCAGTGGTTCGGTAGGCTAGGCATCCCCTACCTTGGTTTTGCGTCAGCGGGCTAGGCATCCCCGGCGACAGGCTGCGGAATTATCCTGATTACGAGCAGAATAGCAAGCGACTTCGCCGCTTCTGGCGCACCCAGGTGCCCAGGCGGGACGACCGGTAGTCATCACACCATGATCGGCCGCAAGGGTGCGACAGCCCGCCAACCAGAGGCAGGAAACTTATCCCCCTGCGTTACCATCCCACTTTCCAGAGCACTCACCCGACTAAGGAAATCGAATGGACAAGCGCCCGCTAGGCCGCACCGAACTCAATGTCACCAAGCTATGCCTGGGCACCATGACCTGGGGAGAGCAAAACACCGAAGGCGAAGCCTTTGCGCAGCTGGATTGCGCCAAGGCAGCCGGCATCAATTTCATCGACACCGCGGAAATGTATCCGGTACCGCCCAGACCCGAGACCTACGCCACCACCGAGCGCTACATCGGTAACTACTTCAAGGCCCGCGGGAACCGCGCCGACTGGATTCTGGCAAGCAAGATCGCCGGGCCTGGCAATGGCATTACTCACATTCGCGACGGCCAGCTGAAGATGAACCGGCAGCACATCGTCGCCGCGCTCGACGCGAGCCTGGAACGACTGCAGACGGACTGGATCGACCTGTATCAGCTGCACTGGCCCGAGCGCAGCACCAACTTCTTCGGGCAGCTCGGCTACCGTCACCAGGAGCAGGACTTCACGCCTCTGGAGGATACCCTCGAAGCACTGGACGAACAGGTCAAGGCAGGCAAGATCCGTCACATCGGCCTGTCCAACGAAACCCCCTGGGGCACGATGAAGTTCCTGGAGCTGGCCGAAGCCAGGGGCTGGCCGCGAGCGGTATCCATCCAGAACCCGTACAACCTGCTCAACCGCAGCTTCGAGGTCGGCCTCGCGGAGATTGCGATTCGTGAACAGTGCGGACTGCTGGCCTATTCGCCCCTGGCGTTCGGCATGCTCAGCGGCAAATATGAAGACGGCGCCAGCCCTGCCGGCGCCCGCCTCACCCTGTTCAGCCGCTTCGCCCGCTATAACAACCCGCAAGCACGTACCGCCTGCTCCCGGTACGTCAGCCTGGCTCGCGAACACGGCCTCGACCCCGCACAGATGGCCTTGGCCTATGTGACCCAACAACCCTTCGTCACCAGCAATATCATTGGTGCAACATCCATCGAGCAGTTGGAAAGTAACCTTGCTAGCGCCGAGCTCCAGCTGTCCACCGAGGTCCTTGAAGCCATCGAGGCGATTCATATCGCGCAGCCCAATCCGGCACCGTGACTGATCGATACTGGCTGTAGCAGGAGGGATAAGGATGATAACCGCAGAGCTGCTGGCGCCTTCCAGCCTTGTACTGGGCTGGCTGTTGTATGCCGCCGGGCTTGCCTGGGCCTGCCTGCGTGCGCCCTGGGTCGAGCTGTTCAGCGACACGCGGCGACAGCACCTGTTGTTCGGCGCCGTGCTGGCGATATTCCTGCTCTGGCTGGTTCGCCGGGATTTCGATTCCGGCCTTTCCTTTCACTTCATTGGACTGACTGCCGTCACGCTGCTACTGGATTGGCCGCTGGCAATCCTGGCGGCCTTCCTTGCCCAGCTTGGCCTGACCCTGACCGGACACCAGCAACTGAACGCACTCGGCGTCAATGGCGCGCTGCTGGTGCTCATTCCCGTGGCGGTCACGGAAGGCTGCGCGCTGCTGGTCGAGCGCACTCAGCCCAAGAACCTGTTCGTCTATATCTTTTTTTCGGGCTTCTTTGCCGCAGGACTCGCGGCCCTGTTCTGCATCCTGGCCGGGCTTGGCGTGCTACTGCTCGATGGACGCTACTTGATGCCGCCCTGGCTGGATGACTTTGCCGGCTACATCTGGCTGGTCATGTTCCCGGAAGCCTTCATCAACGGCACCGTGGTCAGTGCGCTGGTGGTCTTCTACCCGGACTGGATGGAGACCTTCAACCGCAGCCGCTATCTCCAGGCGCCCTGGAAGGACGACGGCAACAAGAAAGCCTGAGCTGCCCGTCAATGCTGCCGAGGCGGCATGTCCTCCGAGAAAAGATCATCCTCAAGCTCATTACCCGGGATCGCATGCTCTTCCGATGCCCAGGCACCTAAGTCGATCAGCTTGCACCGCTCGGAACAGAACGGCCGGCTGGGGCTCTGCACGCCCCACTCCACCGGCGCACCGCAGGTTGGACACTCAACTACTGTTGCATTCACGCCTGACCTCCTCGTAGCGTCAGATAAAATTGGTGCAGCCGCTCGACCTCGGTCTTCAGCCACCCCAGGTCACGGTCATTGACCAGCACATCATCGGCATGGCGGAGCCGGTCTTCCCTGCTGGCCTGGGCCTTGAGAATCGCGCGGATCTGTTCTTCGCTGGCCTGGTCACGCTGCATCGCGCGCTGCAATTGAAGCGGCTCGGGCACATCCACCACCAGCACACGACTGGCCTGCCGGTACTGCCCGGACTCCACCAGCAGGGGCGACATCATGATCGCGTAGGGCGACCCGGCCCGGGCCAGGTGCTCGGCCACTTCCTGAGCGATCAAGGGGTGCAGCAAGCCTTCGAGCCACTTGCGCTGCTGCGGATCTTTGAAGACCAGTTCGCGCAGGGCCGGACGATTCAAGGTGCCATCGGCGGCGATGACCCCTTCACCGAAACGCTGCTCGATCAGCGCCAGCGCCGGCCTGCCCGGCTCCACCACCCAACGGGCGGCGTGGTCGGCATCCACCCAATGCACGCCAAGCGCGCCGAAATGTTCGGCTACAGCGGACTTGCCACTGCCGATACCGCCGGTCAACCCGAGAACCCAAGGCTTCATCGTCAACTGCCCAAACCAGAACGACGCGCAGTAGTAACGTCTGTGGCTCGTGGATGCAAGAAGGAGAAGACAAAAGCTGGAAGCTGGAAGCTGGAAGCTGGAAGCTGGAAGCTGGAAGCTGGAAGCTGGAAGCTGGAATTCAGTGTGAGGGCAGACGCTACCTGTACTGACAGAGAACAGAGCTTTGCAGGAACCCACCGCGCCAGCTGTGCGATGAGCTCTGCCCCGGCGTCAGAACCTGACGAACTGAAGGTAACTGGCGGTGATCTGATCACCCCATAACAGCGCGATCCAGCCGGCTATCGCCAGATAGGGCCCGAACGGAATCGGCGTATCGGTCTCAGCCTTCTGCATGCGCAGCGTGATAGACCCAAGCACCGCGCCCACCACGGATGACAACAGGATGGTCAGCGGCATTATCTGCCAGCCGCCCCAGGCGCCAAGCATGGCAAGCAGCTTGAAATCGCCATAGCCCATGCCCTCCTTGCCTGTCACGAGCTTGAACAGCCAGTACACCGACCACAGGCTCAGATACCCTGCCACGGCGCCCCACATGGCATCCGCCAGAGATGCAAACAGGCCGACGCTGTTGAGGATCAACCCCAGCCAGAGTAGCGGCAGCACGATGGAATCGGGCAGCAGCTGGTGATCGACGTCGATCATGCTCATCGCCAGCAGGCCCCAGGTCAGCAGCAGCATTGCCCCGGCCTGCCAGGAGAAGCCGAAGTGCCATGCCACGTAGCCGGACAGCAACCCGCAGGCCAGTTCTACCAACGGATACCGCCGGCTGATGGGCGCACGGCAGGACGAACACTTGCCACGCAGTGCCAGCCAGCTCATCAGCGGAATGTTTTCCCAGGAGCGAATCCTGTGATCGCAGTGCGGACAATGGGAATGCGGCAAGACCAGGTTGAAGGTCATTGCAGGCTCGGCCGGCAGCTCGAGAAACTCACGCGCCTGCGCGCGCCAGTCGCGCTGCATCATGATCGGCAGACGATGAATCACCACGTTTAGAAAGCTGCCCACCAGCAAACCCAGCACCAGCGCGCACAAAACAAAGGCCAGCAGGTTGCTGGCCAATAAGTTGACGACATCCATGGTCAGACCACTGCACCCAGCTGGAAGATCGGCAGGTACATGGCGATGATCAGGCCGCCCACCAGCACGCCCAGCACCGCCATGATCATCGGCTCCATGAGGGCGGTCAGGCCATCGACCATGTTATCGACCTCTTCCTCGTAGAAGGTGGCCACCTTGGCCAGCATTTCGTCCAGCGAGCCGGACTCCTCGCCGATGGCAGTCATCTGGATAGCCATGCTGGGAAAGGTCCCCGTGGTGCGCATGGAGAAGTTCAGCTGCATGCCGCTGGAAACGTCACCCTTGACCTTCATCGTGGCATTGCGGAACACCACGTTGCCCGTAGCGCCGGCCACCGAATCCAGGGCATCGACCAGGGGCACGCCGGCCGCGAACGTGGTTGCCAATGTCCGTGCAAAGCGTGCCACCGCCGACTTGTAGAGGATGTCGCCCACCACCGGCATCTTCAGTAAGAGGCGGTCGAACCAGTTACGAAAACGCTCGGATTTGCCATGGGCGGCCTTGAAGGCATAAGCAGCGCCGAACAAGCCAAGCAGCACGACATGCCACCAGGCCTGCAATGCTTCCGATAAACCGATGACCATCAAGGTAAAGGCCGGCAGCTCGGCGCCAAAGTTGGCAAACACATCCTGGAACTGTGGCACCACCTTGATCAGCAGGATGGCCGACACGATGATCGCCACCAGCACCACCGCAATGGGGTAGTTCATGGCCTTCTTGATCTTGGCCTTCAGCTGCTCGGTCTTTTCCTTGTAGGTGGCGACCCGGTCCAGCAGGGTTTCCAGCGAGCCGGACTGTTCGCCCGAGTCCACCAGGTTGCAGTACAGATCATCGAAATACTGCGGCTTCTTGCGCAGGGCCGCGGCAAAGCTGTTACCCGCCGCCACCTCCTGCTTGAGGTCGTCCACCAGCTTGCGCATGGTCGGGTTATCGAAACCCTCGCCAATGATGTCGAAGGATTGCAACAGCGGAACGCCGGCCTTCATCATCGTTGCCATTTGCCGGGTAAACAGCGCGATGTCCATCGGCTTGATCTTCTTGCCGGCGCTGAACAGCGACATCGACTTCTTGCGCACCTTTTGCGGGTTGACGCCCTGCTTGCGCAGTTGCGCCTTGACCATCGCCGGGCTCACACCGCTGAGCTCGCCCTTGATCTTCGCGCCCTGCCGGTTGATGCCTTCCCAGGTGAACACACTGGTTTTGATCGCTTTCTGCGCCATGTTAATCCTTGGTCACCCGGTTGACTTCTTCCAGGCTGGTCACGCCCTGCATGGCTTTTACCAACGCCGATGTACGCAGATCGTTGAAGCCGTCTTTACGCATCTGGGTGGAAATGTCGATGGAGTTGCCGTCCTCCATGATAATCCTGGCCAGTGCGGGCGTGTTTTTAACCACTTCATAAATACCGACACGGCCCTTGTATCCACCCTTGCAGTTGTCACAGCCGACCGGCCCGTAGATCTTGAAGGTGCCGATCCTGTCGGCAGGGAAGCCTTCTTCCAGCAGGGCTTCACGCGGCAGATCCACTTCCTTCTTGCAGCTGCTGCACAGCTTGCGCGCCAGGCGCTGGGCGATGATCAGGTTGACCGAAGTAGCGATGTTGAAAGCCGCCACGCCCATGTTGCGCAAACGGGTCAGGGTTTCCGCCGCGCTGTTGGTGTGAAGGGTAGACATCACCATATGCCCCGTCTGCGCCGCCTTGATGGCGATCTCGGCGGTCTCCAGGTCGCGGATCTCGCCTACCATGATCACGTCCGGGTCCTGCCGCAGAAACGCCCGCAACGCCTGGGAGAAGTCCATGCCCTGGCGCGGATTGACATTGACCTGGTTGATCCCCTCAAGGTTGATCTCCACCGGGTCTTCGGCCGTAGAGATGTTCACATCGACGGTATTGAGGATGTTAAGGCCGGTGTACAACGACACTGTCTTTCCCGAGCCGGTGGGGCCGGTCACCAAGATCATGCCCTGCGGTTGCTTGAGGGCATTCATGTACAGCTCTTTCTGATCCTCTTCGTAGCCCAGCGCATCGATGCCCATCTGCGCGCTGGAGGGGTCGAGAATCCGCATCACGATCTTTTCGCCCCACAGGGTCGGCAGCGTGTTCACGCGAAAGTCGATGGCCTTGGTCTTGGACAGCTTCATCTTGATCCGGCCATCCTGCGGCTTGCGCCGCTCGGAAATATCCAGCCCGGCCATGACCTTGAGCCGCGCCGAGATACGCGGCGCCAGCTGGATCGGCGGGCGGGCGACCTCATGGAGAATGCCATCGGTACGCAGGCGCACACGGTAGGCTTTTTCATAAGGCTCGAAATGCAGGTCGGACGAGCCACCGCGAATGGCATCGAGCAGCATCTTGTTGACGAAACGCACCACAGGGGCGTCATCGGCAGCCTCTGTGGCCTCCTCGCTCGCGCCATCATCCGACACCGTCTGGACATCGACGCCGTCCAGATCCACGTCACCCAGCTCTTCCAGGCCGGTCGTAGCGCTCTCGTAAAACTGTTCGATGGCCACCCCAAGCTTGTCGTCCTCGACGAGAATCGCCTCGGTCGTCAGCCCGGTGCTGAACTGGATGTCCGTGACGGCCTGGTGGTTGGTCGGGTCCGACACCGCCACGAACAGCTTGTGGCCGCGCCTGATCAGCGGCAGCACCCGATGCTGCCGGGCGAGCTTTTCGGACACCAGGTCCCTGGGCTGGCTCTCCCTGTCCAGCGCGCTGAGGTCCATATAGGCCACGCCAAACTGGTCGGCCGCAAGCTCCGCAACCGCCCGGCCATTGGCGAGCTTGTTCTGTACCACATAGGTCACCAGCGACAGCTTGTTGCTCGCCGCCTGCTGCTGCGCCTGCTGCGCCATGCGCTCATCCAGCAGGCCGGTCAGCACCATCTGCCTGGCAAGGCCGGAAAGGACCATGTTGTCCGTCATGGGCGTGATTCTCCCGTATTAATCCCCGCCTTATAGCGCAGATAAGCGAGAGAGCCAAACGGCGTCAGACCGGGTGACGATATTTGTCACAAGGGCGCGAAACAAGGCAGCGTGCATGGTTCACAAAGGGGCTGCAGGCTGCATCCCGCGCGGGGTCGAGAAGTTGGCACGGCGGCTGCAGTAGGGAGAACAGGCTCAACCGCCTGAACATTTCAAGGAGAAACACATGAAAGCTCAGATGCAAAAAGGTTTTACCCTGATTGAATTGATGATCGTTGTGGCGATCATTGGTATTTTGGCTGCGGTGGCGTTGCCGGCTTATCAGGATTACACGAAACGGGCAAAAGTATCCGAAGGCCTGGCGTTAGCTTCCAGCGCTAAAACCGCGGTAGTTGAGAATGCCGCAAATGCAAAACCGTATAACGCAGGTTGGACCAGCCCGAGCGCTACGGCAAATGTGAAATCCGTGTCAATTGACAATACTAACGGGCAGATCACCATTACGTTTGACAAGCCAGTCCAAGACGATGCCACCTTGATTCTCAGACCATTTACTGGCCCTAACACTACACCAGTCGCTCTTCCGACATCCGCCGCTGCGTATACCCCGCCAGCGTCTAATATCTCTTGGGCTTGCGGAGCAAAGGGAGCAGCTGCCCCTGCTGTGGCAGGAACTCTGGAGGCGAACTTGGCCCCTAGCAATTGCCGTTAACACGGTTAGGCGGATCAATTCGTAAGATGGATTAGCGAAGCGTAATCCGTCACTTATCCGACCCGCCATGCAAATCAAACGCCTCGCCTTCGTGCGGGGCGTTTTGCTGTTTGTGGCCACTGCGGTACGGCGGATCGCTTTTCGTATGATGGAATCGCCGGAGGCGCTTCCGTCGTCGGTTACCGCGGTGTAGGCCCCGTCCTCTCGGCCAAACACCCCAATCGTCCCGCCCCTCCCGAACGTGGGAATACGCCTTCGGCTATTCCAACCTACGGTGGCTGGGCGTTGGTTGTGGTTCGTACGGCGCTTCCGTCGGTTGCCGCGGCATGGGCCACATCCTCTCGGCCAAGTACCTCAATCGTCCCGACCCCTCCCGAACGTCGGAATACGCCTTCGGCTATTCCAACCTACCTTGGCTGGGCATTGATTTCGGTTCGTACGGCGGTTCGGTCGGTTACCACGGTATGGGCCACATCCTCTCGGCCAATCACCACCATCGCCCCGACCCTCCCGAACGTCGGAATACGCCTTCGGCTATTCCAACCTACGTAGGCTGGGCACCGACTGATACCACGAAATGGGGCACATTGTCGCCGGCCGTCCCCGCCTACACTTCGGTTCGTAACTTACTTGGAGAGGCAAGGATGCCCAACTATCGTCGCGCCCACGCGCCCGGGGCGAGCTGGTTTTTTACCGTGAACCTGTTGCAACGGCGCAACAACGATCTGCTGGTGCGGCATATCGATGCTCTAAGGGCTTCGGTCCGGCGTGTACATCGGCTCCATCCGTTCTCCATCGATGCCTGGGTTGTGCTGCCCGAGCATATGCATTGCGTCTGGACGCTGCCTTCGGACGATGCCAACTATTCGCTGCGCTGGCGGTTGATCAAGACCTTTTTCTGTCGCGCCTTGCCTCCCGACGAATATCGTTCGGCCGTACGCCTGCAGCGGGGCGAGCGTGGCATTTGGCAGCGCCGTTATTGGGAACACCTTATCCGCGACGAGAACGATTTCCGGCGACATGTCGATTACGTGTATGTGAACCCACTCAAGCATGGCTTGGTTAGGCGCGTAGGCGACTGGCCTTATTCAAGCTTTCATCGTGACGTTCGCGCCGGGCTGTATCCGGCCGACTGGGCGGGTGATCCGGAGCTTGTTGTACCCGGAGCCCAGCATGGCGAATCGACGCGTCGGTATCTGTAGACGCAATGTCGGAATACGCCTTCGGCTATTCCAACCTACGGTGGCTGGCCATCGATTGAGGGTCGTCGGTTGGAATCGCCGTAGGCGCTTCCGTCGGTTGCCGAGGGTGGCGGCGGTATCCTTCGCTCCAACACTGCAACCGTTTTCACCTTCTCGAACGTCGGAATACGCCTTCGGCTAATCCAACCTACGGTGGCTGGGCATCTGGTTCTCGTGATGGAACGTCTAACAAAAACGCCCTACATTAGCAGGGCGTCGGGTGACTCACGTCGCTAGGTTAGATGGCGCCGCGCTTGCGTAGCAGGTCGATAACCTGCCTGGCACCCTCTTCCACGGTCAGCGACTCGGTGTCGATGACGAGGTCGGCGTTGCCCGGCACATCGTAAGGGAAGGATTCGCCCGGAATGTTATCTCCGCCTGCCGCGTACAACCCTTGCGGGTCGCGCTGCTGACAGGCCTGCGGGGACGCCTGGACGTAGACGGTGATGGCCCGGTCGTTGCCGATGAGCGCCTTGGCCTGTTCACGGCCTTCGGCATCGGGTGCGACGAAGGCTGCCAGGGTCAGCAGACCGGCCTCGTTGAACTGACGCGCGACCTGGGCGGCGCGGCGCCAGTTCTCGGTCCGACCGGCGCGGTCCTGCGGCAGGCCCTTGTTCAGGTCGTGACGGAGGTTCTGGCCGTCCAGTACATAGACCGCACGGCCCATATCGAACAGCTTGCGCTCGACCGCATAAGCCAGGGTGCTCTTGCCGGCGCCGGAGAGGCCAGTGAACAGCACGGTGGCCGGCTGCTGGCCGAAACGTGTCGCGCGCTCTTCGGTGGAAACATGCGCGAGCGCGCCGTGATGGCCTGAGGAGCCATGACTGACCGGGTCAGCGATGATCATGCCCGCGCCAACGGTGCCGTTGGTGAGGCGGTCAATGACGATGAAGGACCCGGTAGTACGGTTCTGTGCATAGCCGTCCAGCGCGATCGGCGCGTCGAGGCTGACCTTGACCCGGCCAATCTCGTTCAGGGCCAGGCTGCTGGCCGAGCCATGTTCGAGAGTATTCACATCGACCCGATGGGTAATGCTGGCGATGGAGCCCGGTACATAGCTGGTGGCGCGCTTGATGTCGTATTTCTTGCCGGGCAGCATCGGCTCTTCGGCCATCCAAACCAGCATGGCGTCGAAACCGTCCGTGATGCGTGGCTGGTTATCGGCATGCACCAGCATGTCGCCGCGGGAGACGTCGATCTCGTCTTCCAGGGTGAGCGTGATGGCTTCGCCCGGGGTCGCCTGCTCCAGTTCACCGTCATAGGTGACGATGGACTTGACCGTGCTGCGCTTACCCGACGGCAGCACAACCACTTCGTCGCCCTTGCGCACGATGCCGCTGGCCAGCGTGCCGGCAAAGCCCCGGAAGTTGAGATTGGGACGATTGACGTACTGCACCGGGAAGCGCAGGTCGTCGAAATTGCGGTCGCCGGCGATCTCGACGCTTTCGAGTATCTCCATCAGTGACTGCCCTTCATACCAGGGCGCACGCTCGGAGCGATTGACCACATTGTCGCCTTTGAGCGCGGACATCGGCACAAAGTGCAGCGACGACGGCTTGAGCTCGATGCGTTCGGCAAAGGCAAGGTAGTCGGCCTTGATGCGCTCGAACACCTGCTCGTCGAAGTCCATCAGGTCCATCTTGTTGATGGCCACGACGATGTGCTTGATGCCCAGCAGCGAGGTGATGAAGCTGTGGCGCTTGGTCTGGGTCTGCACGCCATAGCGGGCGTCGACGAGGATGATCGCCAGGTCGCAGGTGGATGCGCCGGTGGCCATGTTGCGCGTGTACTGCTCATGGCCGGGGGTGTCGGCGATGATGAACTTGCGCTTGGCAGTGGAGAAATAGCGGTAGGCAACATCGATGGTGATGCCCTGCTCGCGCTCGGCCTGCAGACCATCGACCAGCAGGGCCAGGTCGACATCGTCGCCCGTGGTGCCGGATTTCTTCGAATCGCGGGTGATGGCTTCGAGGTGATCTTCGTAGATCATCTTCGAGTCATGCAGCAGGCGCCCGATCAGGGTGCTCTTGCCGTCGTCGACGTTACCGCAGGTCAGGAAGCGCAGCAGCTCTTTGCGCTCGTGCTGGGCCAGGTAGGAGAGGATATCGGCGGAAATAAGGTCGGATTGGTGGCTCATTGCATTCTCCGAGCTGGAAGCTGGAAGCTGGGAGCTGGAAGTAGTAGCCCCTCACATCAGCAGCATGCTCTGCTATCAGTCTTTACGAATGGTTTGAATCAAGCTGGACAGCATGGCGGCGATTTCACGGGTCTCCTGAATGCTCGGCCTTGCAAACTCTTCAGTTACGAAACCTGCCTCACGACCGATATAAAGTTGCGTTCGCAGTTCCGCACAGGACCCTTTGGCAATCAATAAAAACCGTACCTTTTCCTTCGCTCCTTCCCTACTCATGCCTTCGGCAATATTGCTGGGAATTGATAAGCCTGAGCGGGTGATCTGGTCTTTGAAGCCTAACTCACGAGAACCACTCAGCTGCCGATACAAATTTACCGACAGCCTTGCCGATCGCTTCCATACATCTAACTTTTCGAAATCCATACAGCAATCCATGCTGCTTTCACTTCAAGCTTCCTGCTTCAAGCTTCCAGCTATTACTCGTTAAAAATACCCCTGCCGCTTTTTCTCCTCCATGGAACCTGCGCCATCGTGATCGATAACGCGGCCCTGGCGTTCGGAGGTACGGGTCAGGAGCATTTCCTGGATGATTTCCGGCAGGCTGGTGGCGGTGGATTCCACGGCGCCGGTCAGCGGGTAGCAGCCGAGAGTACGGAAGCGGACCATGCGCTTCTCGATGCGTGCCTTTTCCTCATCGGTGAGGTGCTCGAGGATGCGCTCGTCATCGATCATGATCAGGGTGCCGTTCTTCTCGATGACGTCGCGCTCGGCGGCGAAGTACAACGGCACGATCGGGATCTGTTCCAGATAGATGTACTGCCAGATGTCCAGCTCGGTCCAGTTCGACAGGGGGAAGACGCGGATGGACTCGCCCTTCTTCACGTTACCGTTGTAGACGTTCCAAAGCTCTGGACGCTGGTTCTTCGGGTCCCAGCGATGCTTGCTGTCACGGAAGGAGTAGACACGCTCCTTCGCACGGGATTTCTCTTCGTCGCGGCGGGCGCCGCCGAAAGCGGCATCGAAGCCGTGCTTGTCGAGGGCCTGCTTGAGGCCTTCGGTCTTCATGATGTCGGTGTGCTTGGCGCTGCCGTGGGTGAACGGATTGATGTTCTGCGCCACGCCATCCGGGTTGATGTGGGTGATCAGGTCCAGATCCATCTCGGTGACCATCTTCTCGCGGAAGCGGTACATCTCCTGAAATTTCCAGCGCGTATCGACGTGCATCACCGGAAACGGCAGGCGGCCGGGGAAAAACGCCTTGCGTGCCAGATGCAGCATCACGGCGGAATCCTTGCCGATGGAATAGAGCATCACCGGATTGTCGAACTCGGCGGCCACCTCACGGATGATGTGGATGCTTTCCGCCTCCAGCTCTTTCAGATGCGTCAGTTTGTCGACCATGGCTACTCACGATTTGGCAGATGGACGGCCGGCAGGCCGGAACGAGGGCGCCACTTTAACACGGCATTAACTTCTAATCAGGCCGCTGGTTAGATCTAAATGCTCTAGGTTTATGCCGCCCGGATTTCCTGGGGCAATGCTGCACACAGCCTTGCAGCAGGCGTGCTCAGGCCGGATTCGGGCAGTCGATAAATTGATGCTCGACCGCGAATCGACTGGCCAGATAGTCACCGAGGGCCTGGACACCGTAACGCTCGGTGGCGTGGTGGCCTGCGGCAAAAAAGCTCAGCCCGTTCTCCTGTGCGATGTGGGCCGTGGGCTCCGATATTTCGCCGGTCAGATAGGCATCGACACTTGCAGCAACCGCCTGCTCGATGTAGCCCTGGGCGCCGCCGGTGCACCAGGCGATTCGCCGGATCGGCCGGCCACCGTCCACGATCACGGGTTCACGCCCGAGTGCCGTCTGGACCCGCTGCGCGAATTCGAGAGGCAGCAGCGGCACGACAAGCGAGCCGACAAGGCCGACCGAACGAGGGTTGTCCGGTTCCAGTGCGCTTTCGACGGTCAGCCCGAGCAGCCGGGCCAACTGCACGTTGTTGCCCACTTCCGGATGGACATCCAGGGGAAGGTGATAGGCCAGCAGGCTGATGTCGTGGGTCAGCAGGGTCTTCAACCGGCGCTGCTTCATGCCGACTACACGCGGGTCTTCGTTCTTCCAGAAATAACCATGGTGCACCAGCACCAGATCGGCACGCGCCTCGACAGCGGCATCCAGCAGCGCCTGGCTTGCGGTCACGCCACTGACGATCCGGCTCACCTGAGACCGGCCTTCGACCTGCAGGCCGTTCGGGCAGTAATCAGCGATCTTCGCAGCATTCAGGTAGCGATCGGCTTCCTGAACCAGGTTGGTCAACGCAACAGCCATGCACAGTCCTCGGGTGATCGGAGCAGGATTGCAGCACCACAGCGGTCGGCTGAACGCAACCGGGTTAAGCCGGCCATGGGATCAGGTTCAGATTCGGCATCTGCGACGCTGCAATTCGTCTCCAGCTTCGTATAATGCCGCCACCTTAAGGGGGCGTTAGCCCCCTCGCAACCTGCCCGGATCTCTGAATCGCGATGATCAATGCCCTGCGTTTTCTCGGCTGGCCGCTGCTGGTGGGCCTGCTTGTGGCCCTGCTGATCATTCAACGCTACCCGCACCTGGTTGGCATGGGCACCGAGCCGGAATACACGTTGCGGCAAACGCCGCTGGTGGGCATCCCGCAACAGGGGCCCTATTCCTATGCCAATGCGGTCAGCGGCGCGGCGCCAGCGGTGGCCAATCTCTACACCACCAAGGTCATCGACAGCTCGACCGAAAAGCCGATGCTCAAGGACGACCCGCTGTTTCAACGGTTTTTCGGCGACAACCTGCCGCGTCAGCGGCGCATGGAGTCAAGCCTGGGTTCGGCAGTGATCATGAGCCCGGAAGGCTACCTGCTGACCAACAACCACGTCACCGCCAACGCGGAACAGATTGTCGTGGCCTTGCGCGACGGCCGCGAAACCCTGGCCCGGGTGATCGGTAGCGACCCGGAGACAGACCTGGCGGTATTGAAGATCGACCTGGCCGACCTGCCTGCCATCACCATCGGTCGCTCCGACAGCATCCGCATTGGCGATGTGACGCTGGCGATCGGCAACCCGTTCGGTGTTGGCCAGACCGTGACCATGGGCATTATCAGTGCCACCGGGCGCAACCAGCTAGGGCTCAACACCTACGAGGACTTCATCCAGACCGACGCGGCGATCAACCGTGGGAACTCAGGGGGCGCGCTGGTGGACACCGCCGGCCATCTGATCGGCATCAACACGGCGATCATTTCCGAATCCGGCGGCTCGCAGGGCATCGGTTTCGCGATCCCGGTAAAGCTGGCCATGGAGGTGATGAAATCCATTATCGAGCATGGCCAGGTGATCCGCGGCTGGCTTGGAGTGGAAGTGCAGTCGCTGACCCAGGAACTGGCAGAGTCGTTCGGACAGGCCGGGCGGCCCGGCATCGTGGTAGCCGGCGTCTATCGGGACGGCCCCGCTGCACGCGCCGGCCTGCAACCGGGCGATCTGATCCTCAGCATCGATGGCCAGCAGGCACTCGACGGTCGCAGCTCGATGAACCAGGTCGCGCGCGTGCGGCCTGGCGACAAGATCGACATCGACATCCTGCGCAACGGCAAGCCGCTGACCCTGACCGCCGAAGTCGGCATGCGCCCGCTGGTGGAAAACAGTCCGCAGTGACAGACGAGAGGCGCGGTACCTGGACGGGTATCAGCGCCTCTTTCGCGTAGCTAGCCGTTTTTGAGAATATCGGCCAGGGCATCGAGCAGTGCCTGATTCTGCTCCGGCGCGCCGATGGTGATGCGCAGGAACTGATCGATCCGTGGCACCTTGAAATGCCGGACGATGATTCTCTCGTTACGCAGCTGCCCTGCCAGCTCGCCAGCATCATGCTGCGGGTGGCGGGTGAAAATGAAGTTCGCCGCCGATGGCAGAACCTGGAAACCCAGGGCCTGCATCGAAGCCACAACACTCTCGCGACTGCTGACGACCTGCTCACAGGTGCGCTGGAAATACTCGCGATCCTCGAACGCCGCCGCCGCGCCGGCAATGGCGATGCGATCGAGCGGATAGGAGTTGAAGCTGTTCTTGATCCGCTCCAGGGCCTCGATCAGGTCTGGATGACCGACCGCCAGACCAACCCGAAGCCCGGCCAGGGAGCGCGACTTCGACAATGTCTGGGACACCAGCAGGTTCGGATATCGATCCACCAGGGCGATCGCCGAGACGCCACCGAAATCGATGTAGGCTTCGTCGACCAGCACCACCGAATCGGGGTTCGCCTGCAGCAGGCGTTCGATGGCATCCAGGCCCAGCAGGCATCCGGTCGGCGCATTGGGGTTGGGAAAGATGATGCCGCCGTTGGGCCGAGCGTAGTCATCCACATTCAGCTGGAACCGCTCGTCCAGCGCAATGGACTCGAACTCGATGCCGTAGAGGCCGCAATAGACCGGGTAGAAACTGTAGGTGACATCCGGGAACAGCAACGGCTTGCCATGCTGGAACAGCCCATGGAAGGCGTGGGCAAGCACCTCGTCCGAGCCGTTTCCGACAAATACCTGCTCCGGCTTCACATCGTAGTACTCGGCGACGGCACGCTTGAGCCGCTCGCCGTTCGGGTCCGGATACAGGCGCAGGCTGTCGCTGACCTCCGCCTGCATCGCGGCGATGGCGCGAGGTGACGGGCCGTAGGGGTTCTCGTTGGTGTTGAGCTTGATCAGCTTGCTCAACTTGGGCTGCTCGCCCGGCACGTAGGGCACCAGGTCGTTGACGAAGGGGCTCCAAAACTTGCTCATGCCCTTCTCTCCTATAAATGGTCGCTGGAGGCTGGAGGCTGGAGGCTGGAGGAAAGGCAACGATGCGCCTCGTCCAGCCTCCAGCGATCAGCGCCTTGTCGGCTTTTTAGCCCTTGATCCTGTATTCCGCGCTGCGTGCATGGGCGGTCAATGACTCGCCGCGCGCCAGCACCGAGGCGATCTTGCCGAGTTCCGAGGCGCCTTCGGCCGAGCAGTTGATGATCGAGGAGCGCTTCTGGAAGTCGTACACGCCTAGCGGCGAGGAGAAGCGCGCGGTACCGGAGGTCGGCAGGACGTGGTTGGGTCCTGCACAGTAATCGCCCAGGGCTTCGGCGGTGTAGCGACCCATGAAGATCGCGCCGGCATGGCGAATCTGCGGCAGCCACTGTTCCGGCTCGGCCACCGACAGCTCCAGATGTTCGGGGGCGATGCGGTTGGCCACCTCGATGGCCTGCTGCATATCGGTCACCTGAATCAGCGCGCCACGCTCGAGCATGGATGCCCGCGCGATATCGGCGCGCTCCAGGGTCGGCAACAGCCGCTGGATGCTTTCGGCAACCTTGTCGAGAAAGGCCGCGTCGGGGCTGACCAGGATCGATTGTGCATCCTCGTCATGCTCGGCCTGGGAGAACAGGTCCATGGCGATCCAGTCCGGATCGGTCTGGCCGTCGCATACCACGAGAATTTCCGAGGGACCGGCAATCATGTCGATGCCGACCTTGCCGAACACGTGACGCTTGGCCGTGGCCACATAGATATTGCCCGGCCCGACGATCTTATCCACCGGCGGCACGCTCTCGGTGCCGTATGCCAGCGCCGCAACCGCCTGGGCGCCGCCAATGGTGAAGACCCGATCGACACCGGCTATGCACGCCGCGGCCAACACCAGCTCGTTGATCTCGCCGCGCGGCGTGGGTACCACCATCACCACTTCAGGCACCCCGGCCACCTTTGCCGGGATCGCGTTCATCAGCACTGACGAAGGATAAGAAGCCTTGCCACCGGGCACATAGAGGCCGGCACGATCGAGCGGCGTGACCTGCTGGCCGAGCACGGTGCCGTCGGCCTCGGTGTACTGCCAGGAATCCTGCTTCTGCCGCTCGTGATAGACACGCACACGCTCGGCGGCGGCTGCAAGCGCCTCGCGCTGGGCCGGGGTAATGCGCTCTAGTGCAAGCTCCAGACGCTCGCGAGGAAGGATCAGATCGGCCATGGAGGCCACTTCGAGCCCGTCGAAACGCTGGGTGTATTCCACCAGCGCCGCATCGCCGCGCTCGCGTACAGCCTTGATGATCTCCAGCACGCGCTGGTTGACGCCATCATCGGACACGCTTTCCCAGCTCAGCAGCTGGTCCAGGTGTCGACCGAAATCCTGATCAGCGGCATTGAGTCGGCGGATGTCGATGGGAGCGGTCATAACGGGCCTCATGAAGGGATGCGGACAGCAAGGGTCAGGCGCCACTAGATTAACAAGCCAACCGCGCGGGCACCTGAGAATTTAGGCTATGACGCGGATAGGCCTGCCGGCCGCAGCGGGCCGGCAGGAGAAATCAATCCGGCTGCGCAATCGCACTCTGCAGGGCTTCGATCAGCGCCTGGATACGGGCGTGCTGCATTTTCATCGAGGCCTTGTTGACCACCAGCCGCGAGCTGATCATGGCGATCAGCTCCTGAGGCTCCAACCCGTTGGCGCGCAGGGTGTTGCCGGTGTCGACGACGTCGATGATCTTGTCGGCCAGACCCACCAGCGGGGCCAGCTCCATGGAGCCGTAGAGTTTGATGATGTCGACCTGACGGCCCTGCTCGGCGTAGTAACGCTTGGCGACGTTGACGAACTTGGTCGCCACACGCAGCCGCCCCTTGGGCTCCGGAGCGCCAACCTTGCCGGCGGTCATCAGCTTGCAATTGGCGATCCTGAGATCCAGTGGTTCGTAGAGCCCCTGCCCACCGTATTCCATCAGCACATCCTTGCCAGCCACGCCAAGGTCCGCCGCGCCGTGCTCGACGTAGGTCGGCACGTCGGTGGCGCGGACGATCAGAAGGCGAACGTCATCCTGGGTGGTGGGGATGATCAGCTTGCGGCTTTTTTCCGGATTTTCAGTGGGAACGATACCGGCGGCGGCAAGCAGCGGGAGGGTGTCGTCGAGAATGCGGCCTTTGGACAGGGCGATGGTGAGCATGGACGATGTGTTTCCTTGAAGCCTATTGTTGGCGGCCGTTCACTGGCGGCGGCCGGTCCCTTTGGTCCAGCCAGGGCGGATTGCCAGCAAGCGCCGACAATCCACCATGCGGTCAGCCCGGTACGCGGCGAATCTTGGCGCCCAGCAGCTGCAGCTTTTCCTCGATGCACTCGTAGCCGCGATCGATGTGGTAGATGCGGTCGATCAGGGTGTCGCCTTCAGCTACCAGCCCGGCAATGACGAGGCTCGCCGAGGCGCGCAGATCGGTGGCCATCACCGGAGCGCCCTTGAGCTTCGGTACGCCGGTGACGATGGCGGTGTTGCCCTCGACGAGGATCTGCGACCCCATCCGGTTCATCTCGTACACGTGCATGAAGCGGTTCTCGAACACCGTCTCGATCACCGTACCGGTGCCTTCGGCAATGGCGTTCATGGAAATGAACTGCGCCTGCATGTCGGTGGGAAAGGCCGGATAGGGCGCGGTGCGGATGTTCACCGCCTTTGGCCGATTGCCCTTCATGTCCAGCTCGATCCAGTTGCTGCCGGTATCGATATAGGCACCCGCTTCCTCGAGCTTGTGCAGGACGGCTTCAAGCAGGGTCGCGTCGGTATCCTTCAACCGCACCCGGCCGCCGGTAGCGGCTGCGGCAACCAGATAGGTACCGGTTTCGATCCGGTCCGGCATGACGCTGTAGCGGCCACCGCCCAGGCGCTTCACACCGTCAATGACGATGGTATCGGTGCCGGCGCCCGACACCTGCGCGCCCATGGCGTTGAGGAAATTGGCGAGATCGACCACCTCCGGCTCGCGCGCTGCGTTCTCCAGAACGCTGCGGCCGTTGGCCAGGGCGGCGGCCATCATGATGTTCTCGGTGCCGGTCACGCTGACGATGTCGAAGAAGAAATGTGCGCCACGCAGGCCGCCGGCTGGGGCCTTGGCCTTGATGTAGCCACCCTCCACATCGATCTGCGCGCCCATGGCTTCCAGGCCGCGAATATGCAGGTCCACCGGACGCGAGCCGATGGCACAGCCGCCCGGCAGGGCTACTTCGGCTTCGCCGAAACGCGCCACCATCGGCCCCAGCACCAGGATCGATGCACGCATGGTCTTGACCAGCTCGTAGGGCGCTACCAGCGTCTGGATACTGCTGGCGTCGACCTCGACACTGAGCTTTTCGTCGATGACCGGTTGCACGCCCATGCGACCGAATAGCTCGATCATGGTGGTAATGTCGTGCAGGTGCGGCAGGTTGCAGACGGTGACCGGGGTGTCGGCCAACAAGGTGGCCGCCAGGATCGGCAGGGCCGAGTTCTTGGCACCGGAGATGCGAATCTCGCCATCAAGGCGGGCGCCGCCGGTAATGATCAGTTTATCCATGGAAGTTCCCGTAACCCGCAAGCTCGAAGCGCTTTCGAAGAGAAGCCGCGCGCCCTGTTAACGGCGCGCTGGCAGAAATGTGACTGGCGTGACCAGGGCTCAGCCGCGTGCAAGCCAGTCGGCGCGGCTGAAGAATTTCATGGTCACTGCGTGGATACTGCCGTCGCCTATCCACGGGTTCAGGTGAGCGTAGATCTGCTGCTGGCGCTTGACCGGGCTCAGGCCAGCCAGCTCGTCACTGATGACATTGAGCTGGAAGTTGCAGCCTTCGCCTTCAACTTCTACCTGGGCGCCTGGAAGTTTCTCTTCCAGAAAATTCTTAACTTCTACAGCCTGCATGTTCAACCTCGATCGGCAGCGGACGCGCGCGGCCGGCCATCATACAAAAAAGCCTGAAGACTGCGAACCCCGAAGCCACGCCGGCTGACGAAGCTCACCTAATCGAGGGTTTCGGCATCGCTGTCCCGCCGCAGGGGGTGTCGACTGGCCGCAACGGCTGGAAAACGCGAGGAGGCAAAACGCACCACCAGAATGGCCACCGCCAGCAGGAGGATCGCTCCGGAAATATAGACGACCCCCATGTCCGGACGATGATGATGCGATACGTCGGAGATGAGCAGGCGGGTCAGTGCCGTGATCGCCACATAGATCAGGAAGCGCACCGGCATGTGGTTGGTCTTGAAATAGATGCCCACCATGGCGCCCAGCTCGAGATAGATGAACAGCAGCAGGATGTCATCGACACTGATGCTGCCTTTCTCGATCATGCCCAGAAAAGCATCGAGCCCGGCCCAGGCCGTGACCGCGCCAATCGCGAACAGGGACAGATAGTGGAAGGTCTCCACCAGAAGGTTTCCCAGCGACTCGGCCGTCAGGTGGACCTTGGCACGTGTCGACTCCGCCCAGCGCAGTAACATCAGACAACTCCTTCTGTTTCATCTTCCAGCGAAAGAACGTCCAGCAAACCGGAGACCCGGGCAATCTCGCGCATGTCTTCAGGCAGGCCGGTGATGAGGATCTCGTCACCCTGCCCCAACGCATCGCGGCTAAAGGCCAGCAGCAAGGACAGGCCGACGCTACTGGATTTTTCCACCGATGAGCAATCGACACGTAAACGCTCACCCCGGGCTTGGCGTATCAAGGCCTGTCCCTGCGCCCGCACGGCCGGCCCGGACCGGTAATCGAGCACGCCGGCGAGCCGAAGCTCTCCGGCCGCGCCACGCTCAACCCGCCCTTCACTCATCGGCCGCCGCCTGCTGACCGGCCTCGGTGTCCTTGGCGCGTGCCACGACCTCGGCCCAGCCATCAATGGTCTTCTCGAGATCATTGCCGTTCTTCTGCATGGCGTCGGCGAACTGGTCACGGAACAGCTTGCCGATATTGATGCCATTGATGATCACGTTGCGCACGCGCCATTCACCGCCCTTGTTGACCATGGTGTAGGACACCGGATAGATCTCTCCCTGGCGGCCCGTCACTTCCATACCGACACTGGTGCGCTCCTGGTCCTGCTTGCCGCTGGCCGGCAGCACGCGAATCTGCTGGTTGTTGTACTCCAGCAGTGCGTTGCCATAGAACTGCATGAGACTGCGCTTGAAGTTCTCCTGGAATCGCTTCATCTGCGCGGGGCTGGCGCTGCGTGAGTACTTGACCGTCATGATGCTCCGCGAGATGCCTTCGGCATCGACCACGGGACCGAGTATGTCATTGAGCGACTCGTAGAATGCATTCGGGTCCTGACGGTATTGCTCCTTGTTTGCCTTGAGATCAGCGAGCAACTCATCGGTGGTTCGCTGGATCACATCATGGGCGCTGGGCGCCGCCTGGACCAGAAGGGGAAAGGCAGCCAGCAATACCAGCAAGCCGCGACGCAGGGCCATCATCATGGGGTTGCTCCTCATTCTTTATTGACCGAATTAAGCAGGAATTTGCCGATCAGCTCTTCCAGCACCAGCGAAGACTGGGTGTCGCGGATCGTGTCGCCATCGCCGAGCGTTTCTTCCTCACCACCGACGCTGATGCCAACATACTTTTCACCGAGCAACCCTGCCGTCAGGATCGAAGCGGTAGAGTCGGTCGGCAGGATGTCGACGTCCTTTTGTATCTCGAGGGTGACGCGCCCGGTGTAGCTCTCTCGATCCAGATCGATTGCGGTCACCTTGCCGATGGTCACGCCAGCCATGGTGACCTTGGATCGGACACTAAGACCGGCAATATTGTCGAAATAGGCATACAGCCTGTAGGTGTCGGCGCTGTTGACGTTCAGCCCGCTGACTCGCAGGGACAGCAGCAGCAGGGCGAGAATCCCCGCGAGCAGGAACAGGCCAACACCGATTTCCAGGGTGCGGATACGCATCAAAAATCTCCAAACATCAACGCGGTCAGAATAAAGTCGAGGCCGAGCACCGCCAGCGAGGCGTAGACCACGGTTCGGGTAGTGGCGCGACTGATCCCCTCGGAAGTCGGATCGCAGTCATAGCCCTGGAACACCGCGATCCAGGTCACCACAACAGCGAACACCATGCTCTTGATCACACCGTTCAGGACATCGGACGAGAACGTCACACTGTTCTGCATGTTGGCCCAGAACGAGCCCTCGTATACGCCGAGCCAGTCCACCGCGACCATCGCACCGCCCCAGATGCCGACGACGTTGAAGATCACGGTCAGCAGAGGCAGCGCGATAAAGCCCGCCCACAGCCGCGGGGCGACGATGTATTTCAACGGATCGACACCGATCATTTCGAGGCTGGACAGCTGCTCGGTGGATTTCATGTTGCCGATTTCCGCCGCCAGCGCCGAGCCGGCGCGCCCGGCAAACAGCAACGCCGTCACCACCGGCCCCAGCTCACGCAGCAGGGTGAGGGCCACCATCTGCCCAACCGCCTGCTCCGAACCGTAGCTGCTGAGGATGCTGTAGCCCTGCAGCGCAAGCACCATGCCGATGAACAGGCCAGAGACCACCACGATGGCGAGCGACAGCACCCCTACCGAGTAGAGCTGCCTGACCAGCAACGAAAAGCGGTTGTCCAGGCCGCTGGAGCCGAACAGCGCATGAAACAGGAAAAGTGTCGCACGGCCCTGGGCGGCGACCACATCGATGCCGGCCACACCAAACAGGCGGATTCGCTCGATCAGGGAACGCTTACGCATCTGAGCCTCGCAACAGGTCGTCGGCATAGTCCGGCGCAGGGAAATGGAACGGCACAGGGCCATCCGCGGCGCCGCGCATGAATTGCTGAATCCTCGGGTTATCCGACTGGCGCAAGTCCGCCGGCGTGCCCTGCCCCAGGACCTGGCCGTCGCCGACCACATAGATGTAATCGGCGATGCTGGCCGTTTCAGCCAGATCATGGGACACCACGATGCTGGTAATGCCGAGCGCGTCGTTGAGCAGACGAATGAGCTGGACCAGCACGCCCATGGCAATGGGGTCCTGGCCGGCAAAGGGCTCGTCATACATAAGGATCTGAGGGTCCAGGGCAATGGCCCTTGCCAGTGCCACGCGACGTTTCATGCCACCGGACAGTTCGTCCGGCATCAGCTCGACCGCACCGCGCAACCCGACCGCCTGCAGCTTCATCAGTACGATGTCCCGGATCATTTCCTCCGGCAGCCTGGTGTGCACACGCAAGGGGAAGGCGACGTTCTCGAACACGTCTAGATCGGTAAACAGCGCGCCACTCTGGAACAGCACGCCCATCTGCTTGCGCATGTCGAACAGCTCGCGGCGCGAGAGACTGGGCAGGTTGGTCCCGGCCACCCAGACTTCGCCACTGACGGGCTTCAACTGTGCAGCAATCAGGCGCAACAAGGTGGTCTTGCCACAGCCTGACGGCCCCATGATGGCCGTCACCTTGCCGCGCGGAATGACCATGTCGATGTTATTGAAAATGCTCCGCTCGCCGCGCTTGAAGGTGACACCCTTCAGCTCGACGGCGTTAGCGTTGGCGGCACTCATCGGATCTCCTCGGATACAGCCTGCGAAACAGACGCGCTCCGAGCGTTCGGAGATACTTCGCAGAGCCGTTTTGGCGGCGCGAACTATAGCACCGCGCCGTAGGCGTCCCAAGCAGCCCACTGTATCGGCACATGAGCAATCGCACGCCGTTCAGCTTGCATTCAGCTACAGGCGCGACGATCTGCACTAAAGCTTTCGGTGAGGGGCGGCTGGATTGGCGCTATAATCTCGCGTTTTCATTCAGGCGATGACCAGACATGAGCCAGAGCAGCCAGCTGATCGAGACTGCCCAACGCACTATCCGCATGGAAGTGGAAGCGGTCGAGCAACTCAGAACGCGTATCGACGAGCAGTTCGTCAGGGCCTGTGAACTCATCCTGCAGTGCAAGGGCCGTGTCGTGGTGGTCGGCATGGGCAAATCGGGCCATATCGGCAACAAGATCGCCGCCACTCTCGCCAGCACGGGCACCACGGCATTCTTCGTACACCCGGCCGAAGCCAGCCATGGCGACATGGGCATGATCACCCGGGACGATGTCGTGCTGGCGCTCTCCAACTCGGGCAGCACCAGCGAGATCGTGACCCTGCTGCCGCTGATCAAACGCCTGGGCATCACCCTCATCAGCATGACCGGCAACCCCGAATCAGTGCTGGCCAAGGCCGCCGAGGTCAACATCGACGCCAGCGTAGCCATCGAAGCCTGCCCACTGAATCTGGCGCCTACGTCCTCCACCACCGTGAGTCTCGTGCTGGGCGATGCCCTGGCCATTGCCCTGCTCGAAGCTCGCGGCTTCACCGCGGAAGATTTTGCCTTTTCCCATCCGGGCGGTGCGCTGGGACGGCGCCTGCTGCTCAAGGTCGAGCACGTCATGCATTCCGACGACCGCCTGCCACAGGTAAGCCGGGGCACGTCGCTGCGTGACGCCCTGCTGGAGATGACCCAGAAAGGCCTCGGCATGACGGTCGTGGTGGAAGAGGATGGCCGCCTCGCCGGGATATTTACCGACGGTGACCTGCGCCGCACGCTGGACAAGGGTGTCGATGTGCGACAGGCCAGCATCGACCAGGTCATGACCATCCATGGCAAGACCGCCAACGCCGACATGCTCGCCGCCGAAGCCCTGAAGATCATGGAAGACAACAAGATCAACGCGCTGGTGGTGGTCGACGAACGCGACCGCCCGGTGGGCGCACTGAACATGCACGACCTGTTGCGTGCAGGGGTAATGTAATGAACGATCTGCTGCGCCGCGCCCGAGATGTTCGCCTGGCCATTTTCGATGTCGATGGTGTGCTCACCGACGGCAAGCTGTATTTCCTGGTCGACGGCAGCGAGTTCAAGACCTTCAACACCCTGGACGGGCACGGCATCAAGATGCTGATCAACTCCGGCGTTCGCACCGCGATCATCAGCGGACGCAAGACCCCGGTGGTCGAGCGGCGCGCCCAGGGGCTCGGCATTCAGCACCTGTACCAGGGTCGCGAAGACAAGCTGGTGGTGCTCGATGAACTGCTGGGCGAACTTGAACTCGATTATGCTCAGGTGGCCTACCTCGGCGACGACCTGCCCGACCTGCCGGTCATTCGCCGGGTTGGCCTGGGCATGGCTGTCGCCAGCGCCGACAGCTTCGTCCGTCAGCATGCCCACGGCGTCACGACCGCACGCGGCGGCGAAGGCGCTGCACGCGAGTTTCTGCGAGTTGATCATGCGCGCGCAGGGTACCCTGGACGCCGCGCAATCCGCCTATCTATGAGGTCCCGATGCTGAGCCGAATCCGCCTTCCCGGCCTCCTTCTGATGATTGCGCTGCTGCTGGTCGCGGTAGGCTATTGGAACATTCGTCCCGAAAGCTTCATGCAGGACGCCCCGGCCACCGCTGCAGAGCAATCACCGATCGACTTCTATGCCACCAACACCCGCACCGTGCAGTATCAGCCGGACGGCAAGCGCAACTACGAGCTGACAGCAGACAAGGTCGAACATATCAAGGCAAGCGACGTCAGCCTGCTGACCCGCCCCGACCTTCGCTCCTACCGCGGCTCCGCCCTGCCCTGGCACGTTACCAGCGAGCGCGGCGAAGTTGGCCCGCAGGGCAAGGAGGTGGAGCTTATCGACAACGTCCGCGTCGAGCGCACCGATGCCAAGGGCCGCCCGACAATCATCACCAGCAGCCGGATGACCGTGCTGCCGGATGAGGAATATGCCGAGACCGGGCAACCCGTTAGAATCGTCGCCGCGAACGGCGTTACGAACGCTACGGGTATGAAAGCGTACCTGAACGAAGGCAGGATGCTCCTGCTATCCAATGTAAGAGGCCAGCATGAGCTGCGTTAAGACCCTTCCTTTCCTGCTCGGAATGAGCATCTTCCTGCTCGGCGCCAATGCCCATGCACTGCCCGAAGACCGCAACCAGCCGATCCGCGTGCAGGCCGACACGGCCGAGCTGGACGATCGCCAGGGCGTCGCGGTCTATCGCGGTGATGTGGTCATCACCCAGGGCACGATGAAGATCACCGGCGACACCGTGACCATCACCCAGAACAAGAACGGTGACGTCGAAGTATTCACCTCGATCGGCAAGCCCGCCTATTACGAGCAGAAGCCGGCGGTCGACAAGGAGATCGTCAAGGCCTATGGGCTGACGATCCAGTACTTCGCGGCAAACGAGCGTATCGTGCTGATCGACCAGGCAAAGGTCGTCCAGGAGGGCAATACTTTCGAAGGCGAAAAGATCGTTTATGACACCCAGCGCCAGATCGTCAACGCAGGCCGCGCAACCAATACCGATGTGACCACGCCACAGCCGCGCGTCGACATGGTCATCCAGCCCCGCAAGAAAGACGAGTCGACAGCGGAGCAGAGCGAGTAATGGCAACGCTGAAAGCCCAGCACCTGGCCAAAAGCTACAAGAGCCGTCAGGTCGTGCGCGACGTGAGTCTTTCGATCGACAGCGGTCAAATCGTCGGCCTTCTCGGGCCCAACGGTGCCGGAAAGACCACCTGCTTCTACATGATCGTGGGACTGGTCAGGGCCGACCAGGGCCGCGTGCTGATCGATGACCAGGACGTAACCCACCAGTCCATGCATGGTCGAGCACGGGCAGGCATCGGCTACCTGCCACAGGAGGCCTCGATCTTCCGCAAGCTATCGGTGGCCGACAACATCATGGCGATCCTTGAGACGCGCAAGGACCTGGACCGCAACGGGCGCCAGCAGGCACTTGAAGGCTTGCTTCAGGAGTTTCATATCAGCCACATCCGCGACAGCCTCGGCATGAGCCTGTCGGGTGGCGAACGCCGTCGCGTCGAGATCGCACGTGCGCTGGCCACGGCACCCAAGTTCATCCTGCTCGACGAGCCTTTCGCCGGCGTGGACCCGATTTCGGTCGGCGATATCAAGCAGATCATCCATCACCTCAAGGCCAAGGGCATCGGCGTACTGATCACCGATCACAATGTCCGCGAAACGCTGGATATCTGTGAAACAGCCTACATCGTCAACGATGGCCAACTGATCGCCGAAGGCAACGCCGAGACCATCCTGGCCAACCAGCTCGTGAAGGAAGTGTATCTCGGACACGAATTCCGCCTCTGATTGCGGGATTTCGCTTCGAGACAGGCACCGGGGGCTAGGCAAAGGCTTCGTTGGCAGGCATATAATTTGCTTACAGGGACGCCGGCGGGCGTCAACGAAATGGAACAGGCGCGGTTGCGCCGGCAAACAAGGTTCGAAGTCCTCTGCCATGAAACCATCGCTAGTCCTGAAGATGGGCCAGCAGCTGACGATGACACCGCAGCTGCAACAGGCCATACGACTGCTCCAGCTGTCCACGCTGGATCTCCAGCAGGAGATCCAGGAAGCGCTGGATTCCAACCCCATGCTCGAACGCGAGGAAGATGGGGACGACTTCGACAACTCGGACCCTATGGCCGAGTCGGTCGAAAGGAAGCCCGAGACCACGGCAAGCGAGCAGAACAATACCGACACCCACCATGAAGAGCCGATCAATACGGTAGAAAACTTCGAGGACGGTGATTGGGGAGATCGCATCCCCAGCGAGCTGCCAGTCGATACTGCCTGGGAGGACATCTATCAGACCAGCGCCAGCAGCCTGCCCAGCAGCGATGATGACGAATGGGACTTCACCACCCGCACCTCCGCCGGTGAAAGCTTGCAGAGCCATCTGCTCTGGCAGTTGAATCTCGCGCCGATGAGCGACACCGATCGGCTCATCGCGGCCACGCTGATCGACTGCATCAACCCGCAGGGCTACCTCGACGAGACCCTGGAAGAGGTACTTGAATCCTTCGATCCGGAGCTCGAAATCGAGCTGGACGAGATCGAAGTGGTGCTGCGCCGTATCCAGCAGTTCGAACCGGCCGGCATTGGCGCACGTGACCTGCGTGAGTGCCTGCTTCTGCAGCTGCGCCAGTTGCCCGAGCGCACCCCGTGGCTGGCGGAGGCGATGCGCCTGGTTGGCGACCATCTGGACATCCTCGGCAGCCGGGACTACAGCGCCCTGATGCGCCGCATGAAGCTCAAGGAAGATGAACTGCGCCAGGTTGTGGACCTGATCCAGACCCTCAATCCGCGCCCGGGCTCGCAAATCGAAACGAGCGAGCCGGAGTACGTGGTGCCCGATGTCATCGTGCGCAAGCACAACGACCGCTGGCTGGTGGAACTGAACCAGGATGCCATGCCGCGATTGCGGGTCAATGCCCAGTATGCAGGCTTCGTAAAGCGTGCCGATTCGAGCGCTGACAACACCTTCATGCGCAACCAGTTGCAGGAGGCGCGCTGGTTTATCAAGAGCCTGCTCAGCCGCAATGAAACCCTGATGAAAGTCGCCACGCAGATCGTCGAGCATCAGCGCGGCTTTCTCGACCACGGCGATGAAGCCATGAAGCCCCTGGTGCTGCATGACATCGCCGAAGCGGTCGGTATGCACGAGTCGACGATTTCCCGCGTCACCACTCAGAAATACATGCACACACCTCGCGGCATCTATGAGCTGAAATACTTCTTTTCCAGCCATGTGAGCACCGCCGAAGGCGGCGAATGCTCCTCTACTGCGATCCGCGCGATCATCAAGAAGCTGGTGGCTGCGGAAAACCAGAAAAAGCCATTGAGCGACAGCAAGATCGCTGGTTTACTGGAGGCACAGGGTATCCAGGTCGCACGCCGAACAGTCGCCAAATATCGCGAATCTCTCGGGATCGCGCCGTCTAGCGAACGCAAGCGGCTGCTGTGACGCAGGCGACCTGAGCGGCTCATCGCCAGCCCTTCGCACGTGGCAATAAGGAGATGCAGTATGCAAGTCAACATCACTGGCCTTCACCTGGAAATCACCGAAGCCCTGCGTGACTACGTCGAGGAGAAATTCGAGCGACTGGAACGACATTTCGATCGCATCATTGCCGTCCAGGTAGTGCTGCAGGTCGAGAAACTCAGACAAAAGGCCGAAGCCACGCTGCACGTAGCCGGGCGCGAAGTCGTTGCCAACGCCGAACATGAAGACATGTATGCAGCCATCGACCTGCTTGCCGACAAGCTGGATCGCCAGCTCATCAAGCATAAAGAAAAACAGCTCGACCATAGCCAGGGTGCCCTTGCTCGCTAACCCATCATGATCCGAATCGAAAACATCCTGACCCCCGGACGTTCCCTCGTGAACGTACCGGGAGGTAGTAAGAAACGCGTCCTGGAGCAGATCGCCAAGGTGATCGCCCAGGATTTGCCAGACCTGGACCCACAAACTGTCTTCGAGAGTTTCGTTGCCCGCGAAAAACTAGGCTCCACCGGGTTTGGCAACGGTATCGCCATTCCTCACTGCCGCATGGCCGGCTGTGCATCGCCGCTTAGCGCGGTGTTGCGACTCGACGGGCCAGTGGACTTCGATGCCATCGACGGCGCACCGGTTGACCTCTTGTTCGTGCTTCTGGTCCCGCAAGCCGCAACCGATGAGCACCTCGAACTGCTTCGCCAGATCGCCAGCATGCTGGATCGCGAGGAGGTGCGCGATCAGCTGCGCAAGGCGCCTACCAGCCAGGATCTTTACCAGGCGATTGTTGATATACAAAGCGGCCGCTAGCGAGGCGGCATGTCACGCCTCCGCATGAAGTGAGGGAAGAGACGTGTACCCAACCTGCGAATCCTGTGGTCGATATATCAGCCTGAACCGGCGCATCGACGCGTATGCCAAGCCACCTGCCGCGGTAACGCCATGCGCCTGATCATCGTCAGCGGGCGCTCGGGCTCGGGGAAAAGCACCGCACTGGCGGTACTCGAAGACAACGGTTTCTATTGCATCGACAATCTGCCAGCCGGGTTACTGCCAGAGCTTGCCGAACGAGCGCTACTGCACACCGAACTCCTGCAACCACAGGTCGCGGTCTCCATTGATGCGCGCAACCTGCCAAGCCAGCTCAAGCGCTTTCCCGAGCTGCTCGACGAAGTACGCGCGCGGCACATCCACTGCGATGTGCTGTACCTCGACGCCGCAGATGAAACCCTACTGAAGCGCTTTTCCGAAACCCGTCGGCGCCATCCGCTGACCACCGAGCATCGCTCGCTGGCCGAGGCGATCCATGACGAGGAATTGCTGCTGGCGCCGATCATCGATCACGCCGACCTGAAGATCGACACGACACATCTGAACCTCTATCAACTGCGCGACACGCTCAAGCTGCGCCTGCTGAACAAGCCCGAACCCGGCACCGCCTTTCTCTTCGAGTCGTTCGGCTTCAAGCGAGGCATGCCGGTCGACGCCGATCTGGTATTCGATGTGCGCTGCCTGCCCAATCCCTACTGGAAAGCCGAGTTGCGCGAATTTTCCGGACTGGATCAGCCTGTCATCGACTATCTCGCCATGCAGGCCGATGTCGAGGAGATGTATCAGGACATCCTGGGCTACCTGAGCAAATGGCTGCCGCGATTCGCCGCCAGCAATCGCGCCTATGTCACGGTTGCCATCGGCTGCACTGGCGGCCACCATCGTTCGGTTTATCTGGCAGAGCGCATTGGCCGGGCCCTGCGCGAGCCATTGAAGAACGTTCAGGTTCGCCATCGCGACCTGGCCTAGGAAAAAAAATGCCGTCCTGCGAAATCATCATCATCAACAAGCTTGGGCTGCATGCCCGTGCTGCGGCCAAGTTCGTCGGTGTTGCCAACCGTTTCCCCTGTCAGGTGCGCGTCGGACGTTGCCCGGCCACGCTGGTCGATGGCAAGAGCATCATGGCGGTGATGATGCTCGCCGCAAGCAAGGGCACCACGCTGCATCTGCACGCCGAGGGCGAACAGGAGCAGGAGGCGCTCGACGCACTGGTCGCCTTGATCGAAGATTACTTTGAAGAGGGTGAGTAGCTGGAAGCTGGAAGCTGGAAGCTGGAGGCTGGAGGCTGGAGGCTGGAGGCTGGAGGCTGGAGGCTGGAGGCTGGAGGCTGGAGGCTGGAGGCTGGAGGCTGGAGGCTGGAGTCAGTGTGGCTAGGCGCTGAATCCCGTCAAGCTTTTTGCCTAGCCTCAGGCTTCCCGTTCCAGACCTCCAGCTGCCCTATTACTGCCCCGCCACCTTCATCCGCTCGATCAGCACCGAACCGGTATGAATGCTGCTGCGCTTCTCGATGTCATTGCCAACCGCAACGATCTGACGAAACATGTCGCGCAAATTGCCGGCTATCGTCACTTCCTGCACCGGAAACTGGATTTCGCCGTTTTCCACCCAGAAGCCGCCTGCCCCGCGTGAATAGTCACCCGTGACCAGGTTCAGACCCTGGCCCATCAGCTCCGTCACCAGCAGCCCACGCCCCATGCGCTTGATCAGCGCCGCCTGATCCTCGTCCCCATGGGTCACGAACAGATTGTGAACGCCACCCGCATTGGCGGTGCTGGGCATGCCCAGCTTGCGGCCAGAATAGGTACCGAGCACATAGGAAACCAACTTGCCGTTGTCAACGAATGGCTTGGCGTACGTGGCCAGACCATCGCCGTCATAGGCAGAACTCGCCAGCCCACGCGGCAACAATGGCCGCTCATCAAGATTCAGCCACTCGGGAAACAGGACCTGCCCCAGGGCATCTTCCAGATAGGAGGACTTGCGGTAGAGGTTGCCGCCGGAAATGGCCGCGAGGAAATGTCCGAACAAACCCGTCGCCAACTCGGATGAGAACAGCACCGGCACATCGCAGGTTGGCACCGGTCGTGCGCCGAGGCGGCGAACGGCCCGCTCTGCCGCGCGGCGACCGATCGCTTGCGGGGCGGCGAGTTCGCTGGCAAGGCGGCTCACGTCGTAATGATAGTCGCGCTGCATCTGGCCCTCGGCCTCGGCAATCATCACGCAACTGAGGCTGTGCCGGGTACTGCTATAGGCTCCGATGAAACCGTTGCTGTTACCGTAGGCACGGCAGCCCTGATGCGTACTCAGACTGGTGCCGTCGGCGTTGCGGATACGGGGATCGGTGTCGAATGCCGCCGCCTCGCAGCTGAGCGCCAATTCCACTGCCTCGTCGGGCGAGATGGCCCAGGGGTGGTAGAGATCGAGGTCCGGTACGTCCCTGGCCATCAATTCGGGCGCCGCGAGACCGGCAAACTCGTCTTCGGAGGCGTGTTTGGCAATTGCCAGGGCAGCCGCTACGGTTTCGCGAATCGACTCTTCGCCGCTGCCGGTGGTGCTCGCCGAACCCTTTCGCTGGCCCACGTACAGGGTGATGCCGAAGCCCTGGTCGCGATTGAATTCAACGGTCTCGACTTCGCGCTGCCGGATCGTCGTGGAAAGTCCCTGCTCCATCGAAACGGATACTTCGCAGGCGCTGGCGCCTTGCCGGCTGGCTTCCTCGAGTATGCGCGCTACCTTTTCACGCAACCCCGGCAATGCCTGCGGGCCGATCCCTTCAACTTCACTCATAAAACACTCCAGACCTTGTCATTCGATCATGTCAGCCAGGGACGCTTGCATTAAGTCCCCTGGCATGGCTGCTGTTATCATGGCGGCAATTTCTACTGGACCCGCCTCATGTCTGATATTTCCGACCTCGACAGTTTCGAGGAAAAAAGTAAAACCCAGGTCAAGCGCGAACTGCATGCACTGCAGGATCTGGGGCAACGCCTGGCGACACTCAAGCCTGACGTACTTGATCGTCTGCCCTTGACCGACGCGCTACGCAAAGCCCTGGCCGATGCCCCGAAGCACACCGCAAACATCGCCCGCAAGCGCCACCTGCAATACATCGGCAAGCTCATGCGCGACCAGGACATCGACGCCATCCTGGCGCTGGTCGATCAACTCGACGCCTCGACTCGCCAGTACAACGAGCGCTTTCATGCATTGGAGCGCTGGCGTGACCGCCTGATTGCCGGCAACGATGAAACCCTAGAAGCCTTCGTCAGCGAGTTCCCTGAAACCGACCGCCAGCACCTGCGTAGCCTGATCCGCCATGCCCAGCACGAAGCTGCACGGGACAAGCCGCCAGCGGCCAGCCGCAAGATATTCAAATACATCCGCGGCCTGGACGAATCCCAACGTGGCTTGAGATAAAAGCCTTGGCTTGAAGCTTGAAGCTCGAAGTCCAAAGTGGCCTGCATTGCTTCCAGCTTCTGGCTTCCAGCTTCAAGCTCCAGTCCCCCCCACCGTTATGCCATCAATCTTCAGCGTCGGCTGGCCAACACCGACAGGTACGGACTGGCCGTCCTTGCCGCAGGTGCCGACGCCGCTGTCGAGTGACAGATCCGTCCCGACCATGGACACCTTGTTCATGACCTCAGGGCCATTGCCGATGAGCGTGGCGCCCTTTACCGGCGTTGTGATCCTGCCGTCCTCGATCAGATAGGCCTCGCTGGTGGAGAACACGAACTTGCCGCTGGTGATATCCACCTGCCCTCCGCCGAGACTGGCGCAATAGATGCCCTTCTTGACCGAGCGGATGATCTCCTCGGGATCGCTCTCCCCAGCCAGCATGTAGGTGTTGGTCATACGCGGCATCGGCAGATGCGCATAGGATTCGCGCCGACCGTTCCCGGTTGGTGCGACACCCATCAGCCGCGCATTGAGCTTGTCCTGGATGTAGCCCTTGAGAATGCCGTTCTCGATCAGGGTGGTGCACTGGGTCGGCGTGCCTTCGTCGTCCACGCTGAGCGAACCGCGACGGTCGGCCAGCGTGCCATCGTCGACAATGGTGCAAAGGCTGGAAGCCACCTGCTGGCCGATGCGGCCACTGTAGGCCGAGCTGCCCTTGCGATTGAAGTCGCCTTCCAACCCGTGACCGACGGCCTCATGCAGCAGCACGCCGGACCAGCCCGGCCCAAGGACAACCGGCAAGGTGCCTGCCGGCGCAGCCACCGCCTCGAGGTTCACCAGTGCCTGCCGCAGGGCCTCGCGGGCATAGCCCATCGCCCGGTCTTCCTGAAGGAAGTAGTCGTACCCGGTCCGCCCGCCACCGCCGTGCCCGCCACGCTCGCGTCGGCCATTCTGCTCGACGATGACGCTGACGTTGAAGCGCACCAGCGGACGGATGTCCGCCGCCATACCGCCATCCAGCGCGGCCACCAGGATGTGCTCCCAGACCCCCGCCAGGCTCACGGTGACCTGCTTGATTCGCGGATCAAGCGCGCGGGTAGCGACATCGATCCGCTTGAGCAGCTCGACCTTTTCCGCCCGACCGAGTCCATCCAGCGGATTGTCCTGACGGTACAGCGGCGCGAAGGTAGCCCGCGATAGCACCTTGACCTGCCCCTGCTCACCGCTACGGGCGATGGATCGAGCGGCCTCGGCGGCCTGGCGCAACGCATCGACCGTGATGGCATTGCTATAGGCAAAGCCGGTCTTCTCGCCAGACAGGGCCCGCACGCCCACGCCCTGCTCCAGGTGGAAGCCGCCTTCCTTGACGATGCCGTCTTCGAGAACCCATGACTCGGTGACCTGATCCTGGAAATACAGGTCCGCTGCGTCCACACCGGGAACTGCCAGCTCGCCAAGCAACCCCGGCAGATCATCGATCCCCAGCCCGCCCGGTGTCAGCAGGCGCTCGGTGACAGGTAACAACAGTTCACTCATATCTACTCCAATGTGCCTGATGCAAGACGGGGCGCGGTGAAACGACGATGGCTGAGCAATGGCATCCGATGACGCACCGCAGCCTGTTCGGCTGTGTCTCGGACGGTTGCCAGTGCCGCCGCGCCGCTTGCCTGCTCGGCCAACACGCGCCCCCAGAAATCAACGATAGACGAATGCCCGTGTGTCAGACGTCCGCCGGGGTGTTCTCCACCCTGTGCTGCGGCCAGCATATAGCATTGTGTCTCGATGGCTCGCGCGCGGATCAGCATCTCCCAGTGCGCGCGGCCGGTGGTCGCGGTGAAAGCCGAAGGCACGCTGATCAGCTCAGCGCCGGCCAGGCGCAGCGCCGTATATAGTTCGGCGAAACGCAGGTCATAGCAGACGGTCATGCCCAGGCGCCCTACCGGCGTATCGGCCACTACCAGGCGATCTCCCGCCGCGTAATCATCCGATTCGCGATACCGGCCGCGGGTGTCATCGACCTCCGCATCGAACAGGTGCAACTTGTCATAGCGGGCTACACGCTGGCCCTGGTCATCCAACAGCAGCGAACAGGCGCGCACCTTGGCATCCGGCTGCCCATCGGGCGGTAACGGCAGCGTCCCCGCGACAATCCATAACCTGAGGTCGCGGGCGACACGTTTCAACCACGGCAGAATGGGGCCGGCGCCCTCAGCCTCGGCGCGCCCCACCGCAGGCAGATCGTGGCGCCCCATGGCTGCGAAGTTCTCAGGCAACACCGCCAATTGCGCACCGTCTGCGGCAGCCTGTTCCAGCAAGGTCCGAGCCGTCGCGAGGTTTGCCTGGATATCGGCCTGGCTGGCCATCTGGATTACGGCTAGGGTCATGAACAGGTCACCCAGGGAAGCAGGTCATTGAGGTTTTTCGAAGGGTTTGTCGAAGGTGATCTCGGGGGCCTGCCACGGCCCCTCGACGCTGTACTGAACTGTTGCGAAGCGCGCCACCCTGTCGCCCAGCAGCTTGTCGACCACGAACAGGGCGCCACCGATGGCCGGCGCACCCACAATCAAGGCCGCCAGGGGCAGGTTGTTGCTCACCGGCAGCGTGACCCTCAGCTTGGCGTCGATCCGATCGTCTACCATGTCCAGTCGTCCGTCGAGCTCCAGGTTGCTCGATGGCCCGGTGACCGTGAGAGGCTTGGTGGTGACGTAGACCCCGTCGGCCGCGTTCAGCTCGGCCTCGATCCGATCGTAGCTCAGCCCCTTGCTGAACAGGTCGGAAAAGTCCAGCCGCAGACGCCGGCCAATTGAATCGAAGTTCAGCAGCCCGAAGACCCTCAACGCCTGCGCGCTACCGTCCACTTCGCGCAACTGCCCCTTGCGCAACCGCCCGCTGATCCCTCCAGAGAGACGTTCCAGGCTGAAGAATGCAGGCGAGCCCGGCCAGTGGGCATCGCCATCCAGGCGGAAACTCTCGCTGGTTGTCGAGGGCGCAAAGCCCCATGCCAGCAGGACCTCCGCAAGATCCCCTCCTTCAAGGCGCCCCTTGTACCAGGTCCGCTCGCTCGCCCAACCGCCATCGCCCCTTATCTTGAGCCCCTTGAGGTCCAGATCCAGATTTGAGAATGCAACCCCACCAACGGCCGGACGCATGTCGAGCGACCATGCACCGAGTGGCTGATCGCCCTGCAGCACCTGAGCGATGCGGATGTCGACTGGCGGCAACTGCGACGGATCCACATCAGCCAAGGGGTCATTCGGTGGTTTACCCGTTCCGCTCGGGTCCTGGACCGGCAGTCTCAGGTGCGCCAGGTCCAGGGCGATCGGCACGTCAGCTGCGTCAGGCAATCTGACGGTGCCTGTGATGATCTGGCTGTCGAGCCCCAGCAACCATGCACCGGATAAGCGTTGAAGGTCGATGCCAAGCTCATCGACATGGGTACCGAACGCCTCGACATCGGCCAGCTGAAGCCTGGCGCGGCGCAGCACGCTGACACCCGGCTGGTCTTCGGACGGCTGGCGGTACTTCGCCAGCCACGCCTGCCACTCGTCGAGGTCGACATGTGACACGCTGCCGCGAACCTGCAAACCCTGATCATCGCCGCTCCCAAGGGCAGCCGGCCCGCCGCCGAGCACCAGCTCCCCGGTTCCCCCAGCCAGGTTTCCGACAGGAGCAACAAAAGCGAGCGCCGCCAGGCCATCGTGCTGTAGCGCATAGCGTTGCCTGTCGCCGCCCAGCGTCATGCGCAAGGAGGTGTCACGACGTTCGCTGGCGGACTTGCCGTAGGGGGCCGGCATATCGAGCTCGGTTCCCAGCAGGGAGGAGTCCAGTTGCAGCTGATTGCTGTCGCTTCCCAGCATCAGACTGATTTGCATGGGTACCTTGCCCGATATCGGCAGGGGCCGTTCGATTCCCTGCCAGGTCCGCAGCTGCTCGACACCTACCGTTCCGTTCGCCTGGATCCGCGTCGCCGGGCTGCCTGCCGTGCCGATGGCGCTGGCGCTGCCCTGCACAGCCGCGCCCAGGGTGCGGCCACGGATTCCTTTGGCGCTAAGGCCGCGCTCGCTGTCATAGCGAAACTCTCCTGCCAGCTCGCTGAGGCTAAGGTCAGCCTGGGCGATGTACAGCGAGGCATCACGACTGGCGAAGTCAACGATCGCCTTGGGTCGCTCCCCCTTGGCCAGGGGAATATCCAGGTTCAGTTTGCCATTCAGCGGCCCGCTGGCGCGCCAACCAGCGAAGAGATCGGCGGTTCCGATGGGCGAAACCTGAAGCACGGTCAAGGCGTCTCGAAGGTCGCCATCGACCAGCCCGTTGATGGCAAGTCTGGGTGCAGTCCCGTTCTGGCTGTGGGGAATCACAGCGGTGGCGTCATGGACTCGGCTGTCCAGCATTCGGGCATCGGCCAGACGAACCTGTACACCACTGTCCTCGATCAGCACCTCACCGCGACCATCCCGGAGCAATGGCCAGCCCGGCTGAAAGGCCAGCTCGGCGTCCTTCACCTTGAAGTACAGGCTGATACTGCGTGCGCTGTCGGGGGCACCCTTGCTCAATGCCCCCTGGTATTGAAAATAACCCTGTTCCACGGTGCCACCGCGGATCGCTGTGTCCAGCCACTCCGCGACGGCAGGGCTCAGCGCAGGCGAGCGCGTCGGCAGGTATTTTTCGGTGAATTGCGCGTCAGCGTCGCGGATGCCAACCCGCAGATCCATGTAGTCCTCAGCGGCTGGATCACGCATCAGGCGAATCAGGAAATCGCCGCCGATGAGCCCTTCTTCCCCTTCGACCTGCAGGTAGGGCGCCGCCAGCGTGAATGCCTGTTCGTCGATGGTCCAGACCAGACGCCCTCGGCTGCGACGATAGTTCCAGGGCTGCGGAAAGAGCTCGGCTAGGTGCAGGCTGAAATCCTGGCTATCGAAGCGCAACTCGCCGCCACCAAGATCGCCTCTTACCGCGCCGCTGACATTCTGCGCCGCGGGTATCCAGTGGTGGGCAGCGATGCCTACCGCGTCCAGATTCGCACTGTAGGTCAGGCGTTGCGCCGGCTCGGCGAATGGCTGGAGATCAGCCTGTATGTTGCGCAATGTGCCGTTGGGCGCCAGTCCGAGCAGGTATTCGCGTCCGCTATCCGGCAGCGGAGCCAGGGCATTCGCTAGCGCGGCGGCCGGCGCGAGGGCAATGCGGTCGGCCTGGACGTGCCAGCGATCAGTTCCGACATCTTGCTGCAGGAGGATGGTGCTTTCCTGCCAGCGATGATCCGCAAAGCTGAACGCCAGTCTGTCGAGCTGCAGACGATATCCAGCATCGCTGTGGTCGAGGTAGGCATTGAGCGACAGGTCCTCGATGGTGACCGGCTCCTGCTGCGCGTGACCTAGCTGCAGGCGGGGGGCGTTCAGGCGTGCCACAGCTCGCGCCAGGCGCCCGCCGCGCCAGTCGAGCCAAAGTTCACCACCGGCCTGAAGCGTTTCGACGGGCCAGGCGCCGGTCAGCTTGGCCGGCATCCAGGCGGCCCAGTCACTTTGCGGCAGGCTGAGATACAGCCGCGCCTCGCTCGCCTTCCAGGCCTCTGGCCGGACGTCGATCTGGCTGCTCATGCTCAGTCGCTGACCGTCCGGCAACAGGACGCGACCTTCCAACCGCAGGCGCTCCCCGACCGCATTCAGTTCCAGATTGGCATAGGTGAGGGTGAGCGGAGCTTCGCCGGCAGGCTCGATGGTGAGCTGACTGTCCAGCAACCGCAGCCGATCGATGCGCTGCAGCTCCGACAGCAGCTTGTCCAGGTCCGGGGGCCCTTGCTCGTTGCGCTCAGGCAGCCCCTCGACACGCCATGTGCCATCCGCGCTCTGCGCCAAGCTGAGATGAGCCCCGGCAAACTCGACAGCCTTGAGGTGCAGTTCACGGGACCAGAGGCTCGCTGCAACATCCGGCACCAGCGCCAGCCGGTCCAGGCGCATGGCGGCGGCGCCCTCGCCCAGCGACACCTCGTACGCCAGCAGCCGAGGCGATAATCCGTCCCAGCGACCTTCGAGGCGACCGATTTGAACGGGCATCTGCAGCAGCTCGCGAGCCCGGCCCTGAGCCTCGGCCCGGTATTCTGCAACCAGTGGCACCAGCAGACGACCCAGGCTCACGTATAGCGCCACCAGCATCAGCGCAATCGCGCCCAGCCAAAGCGTGCGGCGCAGAAATATGAGTATCAGGGCGAGGAGTCGGCTCATGCAGATGCGCTCCGGTCACCTTGGCCGACATGGCCTGGCTTGCATCTGGTCAGAGCAACACCACGTCGTACTGTTCCTGGGAATACATGGTTTCCACTTGGAACTTTATAGACCGGCCAATGAAGCTCTCGAGGTCGGCGACATTACCCGACTCCTCATCGAGCAGCCGGTCGATGACCTTCTGATTGGCCAGCACGCGATAGCCCTCGGGCTGATAGGCACGGGCCTCTCTCAGGATCTCCCGAAAGATTTCGTAGCATACGGTCTCGGGTGTTTTCAGCTTGCCCCGGCCCTGGCAGCACATGCAGGGTTCGCACAGCACCTGTTCCAGGCTTTCCCGCGTGCGCTTGCGCGTCATCTGCACCAGCCCGAGTTCGGTGATGCCGATGATGTTGGTCTTGGCATGATCACGCTCCAGCTGTTTTTCCAGCGTGCGCAGGACCTGACGGCGGTGCTCTTCGTCCTCCATGTCGATGAAGTCGATGATGATGATGCCGCCGATATTGCGCAGTCGCAGCTGTCGCGCAATTGCAGTGGCGGATTCAAGATTGGTCTTGAAGATGGTCTCCTCGAGCGTGCGATGGCCGACGAAGGCGCCGGTATTGACGTCGATGGTGGTCATCGCCTCGGCTGGATCGATGATCAGGTAGCCACCGGACTTGAGCATCACCTTGCGTTCCAGAGCCTTCTGGATCTCATCCTCGACGCTGTAGAGGTCGAATATAGGCCGTTCGCCCGGGTAGTGCTCCAGCTGCTCGCTCAATTCCGGCATCAGCTCGCCAACGAACTGACTGACCTTCTGAAAGTTCTCGCGCGAATCGATGCGGATCTTCTCGATGCGCGGATTGACGAGGTCGCGCAGCGTGCGCATGGCCAGGGTCAGGTCTTCGTAGATCACCGAAGGCGCACCGGCGGTTTTCATCTGACCATCGATCTGCTGCCATAGCCGGCGCAGATAACGAATGTCCATGAGAATTTCGTCACTGCCGGCCCCTTCGGCTGCGGTGCGCAGGATGAACCCACCGGTTTCCTCGATCCCCTCAGCGGCAATGCACTCGGCGACGACCTGCTTGAGGCGCTCACGCTCGGCTTCCTCCTCGATGCGCAGGGAAATGCCGACATGGCTCGTCCTGGGCATGTACACCAGATAACGCGACGGGATAGACAGCTGGGTTGTCAGGCGTGCGCCCTTTGTGCCGATCGGGTCCTTAGTGACCTGAACCACCAGTGCCTGCCCTTCGTGCACCAGCCCACTGATCGGCTCGACGGCATTGCCCTCACGGGTCGAGATCTCGGAAGCATGGATGAAGGCCGCCCGCTCCAGCCCGATATCGACGAAGGCTGCCTGCATGCCCGGCAACACGCGCACCACTTTGCCCTTGTAGATGTTGCCGACGATACCGCGACGCTGCGTGCGTTCGACATGCACCTCTTGCAGCACACCGTTTTCCACCACCGCCACCCGCGACTCCATGGGGGTGATGTTCATCAGGATTTCTTCGCTCATTGTTATTCTCGGCCGAAGGCGGTGGGGTAAAGCAGCCGAAGCTGACCAGTTGGCTCGATTCTAACGGCATAGGCAGACAAGCCACAGGCTCTAGACGGAGCTTTTAGTCCAGTAACCGATACCGTATGCGTCGAGTAGCTGTGCCGTTTCGCACAATGGCAGCCCGACCACCCCCGAATAACTGCCTTGCAAGCTGCTGACAAAAACCGCCCCCCAACCCTGGATGGCGTAGCTTCCGGCCTTGTCCTGCGGCTCGCCACTTTGCCAGTAGGCATCCGCCTCGTCAGGACTGATCGGGCGAAACGCGACCTGACTGGTCACCAGACGCACCTGGCAACCGCTCGCACTTGCCAGCGCCACGGCAGTCATGACCTGATGCTCACGGCCGGACAGTGAAAGCAGCGTGGCGATGGCGTCCTCTCTGCTTGCCGGCTTGCCCAGTATCTGCTCATCCAGCACCACCGTCGTATCGGCGCCCAGGACACAGGCCGAGTCGTCCGCTATCGAGGCCAGGCCAGCCAAGGCTTTTTCCTGCGCCAGACGCTGGACATAGCTTTCAGGGGACTCGTCAGGTCGGGGCGTTTCGTCAATCGAAACCGAGACCAGGGAAAACGGAACCCCGATTTGCGTCAGCAATTCGCGGCGCCGAGGCGATGCAGAGGCGAGAAAAAGAGTGGCCATGCTTGATCCTTGTAAAACCTGTCGGGGCAGACTCGCATATCCGCGCAACCTGCGGAACCAGACCGGCGGCATTGGCGTGCATGACCTTTCCGCTGCCGTCGATGAGGGCCGCTCAGTTGACGTTGAAACGCCGCTTGACCCATTGCAGGACAACGAACACCCATGGCCAGAGCAAGGCGCTGACCGGCACCGGTATCAGGAACAGCAGGGTTGGCGGACGATTGCCGGTAAGGGTGTTCAGCCACAGCTGGACCAGCTGACCAAGGCCCAGCAGGACCATCAATACCAGGCTTTGCTGTAGTAACGGAAACATGCGCAAGCGCTGCTGCAGGCTGAGGACGAGGAAGGTCGTCAGGATCAGCGGCAAACCATGTTGCCCGAGCAGGGTGCCGGAAAGCACATCGAGCATCAGGCCGAAGAAGAAAGCAATGCTCAGCCCGCCACGATGCGGCAGATTAATCGCCCAGTAAGCGATGAACATACCCAGCCAGAGCGGCCGCGCCAACTGAAGGCTGTCAGGCATGGGTGCAATGCTCAGCAGCAAGGCAACCAGCAGCGATACCCAGATAACCCAGCCGTTGTTCAGGCGCCCACTGATCATTGCTGCACCTCGGCATCAGGCGAGGGTTCGCCTCCCGCAGCAGGCTCTGTCGGTACGGAGGGATCGGCGGGTGCAGCAGCGGTATCCGCTGCTGCCCCGGCCTGCTCGGCGGCCTCGCGATCAGCGCTTACCTGCGCTTCAGCCGCGTCGGTGGCACGCTGTTCCGGCGAGCGCGAATCGCTGAACACCAACAGCAGATAGCGACTGCGATTTAGCATTGCCGTGGGCACGGCGCGAACGATGGAAAAAGGCTGCCCGGAGCCGCGCACCACCTCGGTCACCTGGGCTACCGGGTAGCCACTGGGGAAGCGCTGGCCAAGCCCGGAGCTGACAAGAAGGTCACCCTCCTTGATGTCAGCCGTCTCGGCGACATGGCGCAGCTCAAGATAGTCCGGGCTGCCGGTGCCGATCGCGATGGCGCGCAGTCCGTTGCGGTTGACCTGCACCGGAATGCTATGGGTCACGTCGGTCAACAGCAGCACCCGCGCGGCATAGGGCATGACTTCGACCACCTGCCCCATCAACCCACTGGCGTCGAGCACCGGCTGGCCGAGGAACACTCCGTCGCGCTCGCCTTTGTCGATGAGGATTCGGTGGGTGAAGGGGTCGGGGTCGAGGCCGATGAGTTCAGCGATCAACACCTTGTCATCAACCAATGCCGCGGAATTGAGCAGCTCTCGCAACCGGACGTTCTGTTCGGTCAGCATGGCCAGTTTCTGCAGGCGTCTCTGCATGAGCAACGCCTCGGCCTTGAGCTTCTCGTTTTCGGCGGCGAGACTGGAGCTGCTGCTGATCTGCTCGGTAGCCTGCTGCCAGGTCCGCACCGGCAGGTCGGCCAGCCAGTAGAACGGCGTCAGCACCAATCCCAGCTGGCTGCGCAACGGCTTGAGCGTATCGAAACGCGCATCGACCACCATCAGCGCGACACAGAGAACGGAGAGCACCAGCAGGCGCACACCGAGCAGGGGTCCTTTGGCGAAAAGTGGTTTGATGGAGGGGTCCTCGCAGCTGCAGGCTTCAAACTAAACGCGACAAGCCGAAAGCAGAGTCAGGCCCTGCTATCGGCTTGTGGCTTGGAGCTTACCGCTTGTGACTCACTCGGTGGAGAGCAAATCCATGGCGTGACGGTCCATCATTTCCAGCGCACGGCCGCCGCCACGCGCAACACAGGTCAACGGCTCTTCGGCAACGATGACCGGCAGGCCGGTTTCCTGCGCCAGCAGCTTGTCGAAGTCACGCAACAATGCACCGCCACCGGTCAATACCAGCCCACGCTCGGCGATGTCGGAAGCCAGTTCCGGTGGAGATTGTTCCAGCGCGCTTTTGACCGCCTGGACGATGGTCGCCAGGGATTCCTGCAGCGCCTCGAGCACCTCGTTGGAATTGAGGGTAAAGCTGCGCGGGACGCCTTCGGCCAGGTTGCGACCACGCACGTCGACTTCGCGGAGATCGTTGCTTGGGAAGGCCGTACCGATTTCCTGCTTGATGCGCTCGGCAGTGGATTCACCGATCAGGCTGCCGTAGTTGCGACGAACATAGGTCACGATCGATTCGTCGAAACGGTCGCCACCCACGCGAACGGATTCGGCATAGACCACGCCGTTAAGTGAAATCAACGCGATCTCGGTAGTACCGCCGCCAATGTCGACGACCATCGAGCCACGTGCTTCGTCTACCGGCAGGCCTGCACCGATGGCAGCAGCCATGGGCTCCTCGATCAGGAACACTTCGCGCGCGCCCGCACCCAGCGCCGACTCGCGGATCGCACGACGCTCGACCTGGGTGGACTTGCAGGGCACGCAGATCAGCACGCGCGGGCTGGGTTGCAGGAAGCTGTTTTCATGAACCTTGTTAATGAAGTACTGCAGCATCTTTTCGCAGACGCTGAAATCGGCAATCACACCGTCTTTCATCGGACGGATGGCGTTGATGTTGCCCGGGGTACGTCCAAGCATGCGCTTGGCGTCGGTACCCACGGCGACAACACTCTTCTGGTTGCCATGGGTACGGATGGCAACGACCGAGGGCTCGTTCAGGACGATGCCGCGATCGCGCACATAAATAAGGGTATTGGCAGTGCCCAGGTCGATCGACAGATCGCTGGAAAACATGCCACGCAGTTTCTTGAACATGGGAAAAGGGCCCTGAGGCAAACGCGTGGGGAAAAAAGTGCCGCAAACTCTAACAACGGTGGGAAGTTAGGGCAAGGCGAGAGTCCGCGCTGTTCGGGCCATACGTGCACCACTGCGCGAAAAATGCACACCGGCAAAATGGCGCCTGCAAGCCCCGGCCGTGCTACCGAGCCGGGGCCCATGCATGTAAGATTGACGGCTTTTCCGGGCCTGAACGCCCACCGCCGCGATTCGAACCCGCCGTCCTGCGTCGTGCTTTGCCGACGAAAGGCGAACCCGACTCGCTTCCCGCTGGAGAATCCCGATGGCGCTTGAACGCTCCGAGGTGGAAAAGATCGCTCATCTGGCCCGCCTGGGTCTGAATGAAGACGACCTGCCCCGCACCACCGAGACCCTGAACAACATCCTAGGCCTGATCGATCGCATGCAGGCGGTCGACACCACCGGCATCGAGCCCCTGGCTCACCCGCTGGAAACCAGCCAGCGCCTGCGCGCCGACGCCGTCACCGAAACCAACCAGCGCGACGCCTACCAGGCTATCGCCCCGGCCGTGGAAGACGGCCTGTATCTGGTTCCGCGGGTGATCGAGTAATGAAGGACACAGACATGCATCAACTGACCCTGGCCGAGATCGCCCGCGCCCTGGCCGACAAGCAGTTCTCCGCCGAGGAGCTGACCCGCTCGCTGCTGACGCGCATCGGCCAACTCGACCCGCAGCTCAACAGTTTCATCACGCTTACCGAAGAGCAGGCCATCGCCCAGGCCAAGGCAGCCGACGCGCGCCGTGCCAGTGGCGAGACCGGCGCCCTGCTCGGTGCGCCGATCGGCCACAAGGATCTGTTCTGTACCCAGGGCATTCGCACCAGCTGCGGTTCGAAAATTCTCGACAACTTTCGGGCGCCCTACGACGCCACCGTGGTGGAGCGGCTCGCCGCCGCTGGCGCGGTATCGCTGGGCAAGCTGAACATGGACGAATTTGCCATGGGCTCGGCCAACGAATCGAGCTACTACGGCGCAGTGAAAAACCCCTGGGATCTCAGCCGCGTGCCCGGTGGTTCGTCCGGTGGTTCAGCTGCAGCGGTCGCAGCGCGCCTGTTGCCTGCCGCTACCGGCAGTGACACCGGCGGCTCGATCCGCCAGCCAGCAGCACTGACCAACCTCACCGGCCTCAAGCCCACCTACGGCCGCGTATCGCGCTGGGGCATGATCGCCTACGCCTCCAGCCTCGACCAGGGCGGGCCGCTGGCGCGCACGGCAGAGGATTGCGCTTTGATGCTCGGCGCCATGGCCGGCTTCGATCCGAAGGATTCAACCAGCGTCGACCAGCCGCGTGATGACTACCTGGCTGCGCTGGACAAGCCGCTGGCCGGCCTGCGCGTCGGCCTGCCAAAGGAATACTTCGGTGACGGACTGGACGCCAAGATCGGCACGGCAGTAATGGCTGCGGTCGAGGAGCTGAAGAAACTCGGCGCCACGATAACGGACATCAGCCTGCCAAACATGCAGCACGCGATCCCGTCCTACTATGTGATCGCCCCGGCCGAGGCCAGCTCCAACCTCTCGCGTTTCGACGGCGTGCGCTTCGGCTACCGCTGCGAAAACCCAGTGGATCTGACCGACCTCTACAAGCGGTCCCGCGCCGAGGGCTTTGGAGACGAAGTGCGCCGCCGCATCATGGTCGGCACCTATGCGCTGTCCGCGGGTTATTACGACGCCTACTACCTCAAGGCGCAAAAGATTCGCCGCCTGATCAAGAACGATTTTGTCAGCGCCTTCCAGGAAGTCGACGTGATCCTCGGCCCGACCACACCGAACCTGGCGTGGAAACTTGGCGAGAAGAACAACGACCCGGTTTCGGCCTACCTCGAAGACATCTACACCATCACCGCCAACCTGGCGGGCATCCCGGGCCTGTCCATGCCGGCCGGTTTCATCGATGGTCTGCCGGTGGGCGTGCAGCTGCTGGCGCCGTATTTCGAGGAAGGCCGCCTGCTCAACGTCGCGCACCAGTACCAGCAGGTCACCGAGTGGCATAAACAAGCACCGAGCGGATTCTGAGGACGAACACATGCAATGGGAAACCGTGATCGGGCTGGAGATTCACGCACAGCTCGCGACCCAGTCGAAGATCTTTTCCGGCAGCGCGACCACCTTTGGCGCCGAGCCCAACACCCAGGCCAGCCTGATCGACCTCGGCATGCCCGGCACGCTGCCGGTGCTCAACGCCGAAGCCGTGCGCATGGCCTGCAAGTTCGGCCTGGCCATCGACGCCGTGATCGCCGACAGGAACGTCTTTGCACGCAAGAACTACTTCTATCCAGACCTGCCCAAGGGCTACCAGACCAGCCAGATGGACCACCCCATCGTCGGCAAGGGTTATCTGGACATCACCCTGGAAGACGGCACCACGCGCCGCATCGGCATCACCCGTGCCCACCTGGAAGAGGACGCCGGCAAGAGCCTGCACGAGGACTTCCAGGGCATGAGCGGCATCGACCTGAACCGTGCAGGTACGCCACTGCTTGAGATCGTCTCCGAGCCGGACATCCGCTCGGCCAAGGAAGCGGTGGCCTACGTGAAAGCCATCCACGCACTGGTGCGCTACCTCGGCATCTGCGACGGCAACATGGCCGAAGGTTCGCTGCGCTGCGACTGCAACGTCTCGGTGCGGCCGAAAGGCCAGGCCGAGTTCGGCACCCGCGCCGAGATCAAGAACGTCAACTCCTTCCGCTTCATCGAGAAGGCGATCAATCACGAAGTCCAGCGTCAGATCGAGTTGATCGAAGACGGCGGGAAAGTGGTGCAGGAAACCCGCCTGTACGATCCGAACAAGGACGAAACGCGCTCCATGCGCAGCAAGGAGGAGGCCAACGACTACCGCTACTTCCCCTGCCCCGACTTGCTGCCAGTGGTGATCGAGCAAAGTTTCCTTGGTGAAGTGCGTGCCAGTCTGCCGGAACTGCCAGTGCAGAAGCGCGAGCGTTTCGAGCGCGAGTTCGGCCTGTCCGCCTATGACGCCAATGTCCTGGCTGCCAGCCGCGAAATGGCCGATTACTTCGAAGCCGTACAGCAGGTTTGCGGCGACGCCAAGCTGTCAGCCAATTGGGTCATGGGTGAACTCTCCAGCTTGCTTAACAAGGAAGGGCTGGAGATCGAGCAGTCGCCGGTATCGGCCGAGCAACTGGGCGGCATGATCCTGCGCATCAAGGACAACACCATCAGCGGCAAGATCGCCAAGATGGTGTTCGAGGCCATGGCCGCAGGCGAAGGCAGCGCCGATGAAATCATCGAGAAGAAGGGGCTCAAGCAGGTCACCGATTCCGGCGCGATCGAGAAGATGCTGGACGAAGTACTGGCTGCCAACGCCGAGCAGGTCGAGCAATATCGGGCCAGCGACGAAGCCAAGCGCGGCAAGATGTTTGGCTTCTTTGTCGGCCAGGCCATGAAGGCCTCGAAAGGCAAGGCCAATCCCGCCCAGGTCAACCAGCTGCTCAAGAGCAAGCTGGAAGGCTGAGCAGCCGAAGCGGGCCGGCGCTCGGCCCGCTTCGATGCCTGCGCCACGTTGAACGGCTCGGCCGGTTCACGCTCAAAATCTCTGAAGCCGGGACGCAACCCTGCCACCGGCACCTGAACGTGTTCAGGAAGGAGGTTGGCTCATGCACTGCAGACTGCTATTCATACCGATCATGCTGACGGCCTCCCTGGGTTGTGCCGACCAGGAAAACGAAACGGCCGATCAAAACACCTTTACCCAACAGGGCAAGGCGTCTTATTACGCGCGCAGCTTTCACGGCGAAGAAACCGCCAACGGCGAGACGTTCAACCAGAACGCGCTGGTGGCCGCACACAAGACCCTGCCGTTTGGTACGCAGGTGCAGGTGACCAACCTGGACAATGGCAAGCAAGTGACGGTGCGCATCAATGATCGGGGCCCGTTCAAGCCCGGCCGTATCATCGACCTGTCGCGACTGGCCGCGCGCGAGATCGACCTGCTTGATGAAGGCCTGGCCCCGGTCGAGATCGAAACCATCGATTGAAGCCGGGGTATCCCATTGGAAAGGAGCCCAAATGACCCTGATGACGTTCGCCTACCTGATCGCTGGCCTGGTATTGCTGGTCGGTGGTGCAGAAGCCCTCGTTCGCGGCGCCTCCAGACTGGCCGCACGCTTTGGCATTTCACCGCTGATCATCGGGCTCACCGTGGTTGCCTTTGGCACCAGCGCACCCGAGACGGCCGTCAGTGTCCAGGCATCCCTCAACGGCAGCGGCGATATCGCCGTGGGCAACGTCATCGGCAGCAACATTGCCAATATCCTGTTGATCCTCGGTCTTTCTGCCCTCGTCGCGCCGCTGGTCGTTTCGCGCCAGCTGGTCCGCCTCGATGTCCCGGTGATGATCGGGGCCGGCCTGATGACCTTCGCGCTGGCCTGGAACGGCAGCATCAGTCGGCTCGACGGCATCGTCCTGCTGATGCTGCTGGTGCTGTATACCGCTTTCCTGGTCATCGCCAGCAAGAATGAAAAGAAGCGTGTTCAAACGGACGAATTCGCCGATGCATATGGCGTGGAAGAAGCAGCCAAACCCTTCGGCTGGCTCGTCCAACTGCTGTTGGTACTGGTCGGATTGGGCCTGCTTGTGTTTGGCTCGAACCTGCTGATCGAAGGCGCTGTGGCGCTGGCTCGCGCGCTGGGCCTGTCGGAACTGGTGATCGGCCTGACGGTGATTGCCGTCGGCACCTCCATGCCTGAGCTGGCCACTTCGCTGCTGGCTGTCTACCGCGGGGAGCGGGACATTGCCGTGGGCAACGTTGTAGGCAGCTGCATCTTCAATCTGCTGCTGGTGCTTGGTGCCGGTGCGGTGGTGTCGTCCGATGGGCTTTCAATCTCGCCGAATGCGCTGGCCTTCGATATCCCGGTCATGCTCGCGGTATTTGCAGCCTGCCTGCCAATCTTCTTTTCCGGTTATCGCATCAACCGCTGGGAGGGCACGCTGTTTTTCGGCTATTACCTGGCCTATACCCTTTACCTGGTGATGTTCTCCACTGGCTTGCCAGCGATCAGCCTGCTGCGCCATGCAATGACTTGGTACGTATTGCCCTTGACCGCCGTCACGCTTTTGGTGATCTTCCTGCGCGCCTGGAAGCACCAGCGCTGAGCGAATTCCTCCCTCTCTTGGAGCCTTATCTCCGTGTCCGCGATGACCTTTGTTTATCTGATAGCTGGCCTTGTACTTCTCGTTGCCGGTGCCGAGGTGTTGGTGCGTGGCGCTGCCAAACTCGCCGCTCAGTTCGGCATTCCGCCACTGATCATCGGTCTCACCGTGGTTGCCTTTGGCACAAGCGCACCGGAAACCGCAGTCAGTGTGCAGGCCGCTCTCAACGGCAGCGGTGACATCGCCATCGGCAACGTGCTCGGTAGCAACATCGCCAACGTTCTGTTGATCCTTGGCATGACGTCGCTGGTCGCGCCGCTGATCGTTTCCCGTCAGCTGATCCGCCTGGATGTGCCGATCATGATCGGCGCCAGCCTGGTTACCTATGCCCTGGCGTGGGACGGTGCGCTCAGCCGATTGGACGGTGCGCTGCTGTTTGCCGCCGTCGTCGGCTACACGCTGTTCCTGATCGTCAGCAGCCGACGCGCCAACGCCGCAGCAGCAGCCGACGATGAGTTCGCCAAGGAGTTCGGTCTCGACGAAACACCTAAGCCCTATGCCTCCTTGATCAATGCCGGTCTGGTTGTTGCCGGCCTCGTTCTGCTGGTAACGGGCTCGAACTTTCTAGTGGAAGGGGCCGTCTCCCTGGCGCGAGCGCTGGGCCTGTCGGAACTGGTCATCGGCCTGACGGTGATCGCCGTCGGTACCTCGCTGCCGGAGCTGGCCACCTCGATTCTTGCTGCCATACGCGGCGAAAGGGACATCGCGGTCGGCAACATTGTCGGCAGCAACATCTTCAACCTGCTCTGCGTGCTGGGCCTGGCCTCGCTGGTTTCACCCGAATCGATCGCCGTGGCTGCCAATGCCCTGGCTTTCGACTTCCCGGTCATGATCGCGGTGGCCCTGGCCTGTCTGCCGATCTTTTTCAGCGGATACACCATCAACCGCTGGGAAGGACTGCTGTTCCTCGGCTATTACGTGGCCTACACCGTGTATCTGGTGATGGTCAGCACAGGCCGCCCGTCAGCCGAGATCTTCGGTGACGCCATGATCGGCTATGCCCTGCCGCTTACTGCCGTGACGCTGGCGGTAATTGCGGCGCGCGCCTGGAAGTCGCAGCGTAGCTGAGTCGCCGGGCCGGCAGGTCAGATCCAGCCGGCCCAGCGCAGCAGGAACAGGCCGATGTTGATCGTCACCGCCGCGCCCAGGGTGGTGATCACGATGATGGTCGCGGCCAGCTGATGATTGGAATTGACGGCGCGCGCCATGACGAAGCTTGAGGCTGCCGTCGGGCAACCAAAGTACAGGAACAGGATACCCAGCTCGGCACCCCGAAACCCGCACAGCCAAGCACCCAGCGTCGCCAGGGCCGGGAACCAGACCATTTTCATCAGGCTCGAGCTCATTGCAATGCTGCTGCTTTCGCGCAAGACCGAGATCGACAGCGTACCGCCGATGCAGATCAGCGCCAGCGGCAGAGTCAGCTGAGCGAAATAGCCGCCTGATGTCATCAGCCAGTCCGGCAGCGGGATCTGCCAATAGGCGAAGGGGATCGCCGTGGTCACGGCAATGATCAGCGGGTTACGCAGAATGCTGCGGATGATCGCGCCCGCATCGGCGTGACCATCCGGGCTGTAGATGGCCAGGACCACGGCGGACAGGCTGTTGTATAGAAGGATCACCAGACCGGCCAGCACCCCGCCGAGCGAGAGCCCGTAGTCGCCATAGAGGCTGGTAGCCAGTGCCAGCCCGACCACCCCGTTATTGCCGCGAAAGGCGCCCTGCACATAGACACCGCGATCCCTCACCGGGCAACGCCAGATCGCCCAGCCCCAGGCCAGCAGGAAGCCACCCAGGGTTGCGGCAACGTAGTAGACAAGCAGGGCCGGCTGGAGCGCTGCGTTCAGATCCGCCTTTATGACTGACAGGAACAGCAGCGTCGGCATCGTCGCGTTGAACACCAGCGTCGATGCGGTGTGGATGAAGGCGTTGTCGATCCAGCCCAGCCGCATCAACGCGACACCGACAAACAGCATGACGAAAACCGGAGCGGTGACGCTCAGGGTCTGAAGTACCAGGGGGAGCATGACGAATGACCGGTGTTGGAGCTGGAAGCTGGAAGCTGGAAGCAGTCTTCTAGCCCGCGGTAATGGTGTCAAGCTGCGGATACGCTCTACGGCTCTGGCCCGAAGCCAACTGCATACCCCGGGCTCTAGCTTCTAGCTTCTAGCTTCTAGCTTCTAGCTTCTAGCTTCAGGCTTCTAGCTTCAGGCTTCTAGCTTCAGGCTTCCGGCTTCCCACCTACCTCCTGACCGGCCGCTTCTGTAATTTGCGCTGAAGGGTGCGCCGATGCATTCCCAGCGCACGGGCGGTGGCGGAAATGTTGCCGTCGTGTTCGGCGAGCACGCGCTGGATGTGCTCCCATTGCAGCCGGTCCACCGACATCGGGTTTTCCGGCACCAACGAATCCAGGTCAGCATGCTTGGACAGTAACGCAGCCAGCACATCATCCGCATCGGCCGGCTTGCACAGGTAGTTGCAGGCGCCACGCTTGATGGCCTCGACCGCCGTGGCGATGCTCGAGTAGCCGGTGAGAATCAGCACTTTCATTTCCGGATCCAGCTCCAGCAGCTTGGGCAGCAACACCAGGCCGGAATCGCCTTCCATCTTGAGGTCCAGCACGGCGTAATCCGGCAGGTCCTGCTTTGCCATTTCCAGGCCTTCTTCGGCCGATCCGGCGATGCTGACATGCAAACCACGACGACTCATGGCCCGCGCCATCACGCGGGTAAACGTCGGGTCGTCATCCACCAGCAGCAGATGGGGCTGATCTTCGCCTTCGTGCTGCAACTCTTCGGTCATGTCTGCATTCCTCGCATAGATTGTCACGTCAGTCTGTTCAGGCCCGGACCGAGCCATGGGGCAGGCGCAATTCGGTCAGGGTACCGCCATCTTCGTGATTGTAGAGTTTCACCGTACCGCCGGCACGGGTAACGCTGGCCTGGCTCAGGAACAAACCCAGGCCGAAACCCTTGCCCTTGGTGGTGATGAAGGGCCGGCCGATCTGCTCGGCGATGGCCAGCGGCACGCCAGCGCCGTGGTCACGAATGGTCAGGGTGATCCATTGGGCGTCCCAATCAAGGCGGATGTCGAGGTTGTCAGGGCTGGCGTCGGTGGCATTGTTCAGCAGATTCAGCAATGACTGGCCCAGGTCGGCCGGCGGCATCATCCGCGGTGGGCTGCCCTTGCCCAGACATTGGAATCGATAGGTCGCCTCGGGACGCATCAGGTGCCAGCGCTGCAGAACCGACTCGACCCACTCCCGCACGGTCTGCTCCTGAATCGCCTGGCGCCGGTCCGCCTCGGCCGCCCGCACCAGCTGGCGCAGACTCTCCTTGCACAACTGGACTTGCGACTGCAGCAACGCCAGGTCTTCACTCAGCTGGGGTTCCTGGTATTCCTGGCGCAACTCCTTGAGCAGCACGCTCATGGTCGCCAAGGGCGTGCCCAATTCATGCGCCGCACCCGCAGCCTGGGTCGCCACCGCCAACAGCTGTTGGTCGCGCATGCTCTCTTCACGGCGCTGGGCCTGGTATTGCTCCTGGCGCCGCAGCTGCTCGGCCATTCGTGCGACAAAGAAGGTAATCAGCGCAGCGGCCAGGGCGAAGCTCAGCCACATGCCATAGACGAGCATGGTGGTGCGATCTTCCGGCGATACGATCACCGGGTCATACCACACCAGCATCAGCGTGTAGCCCGCCAGAGCCAGGCCTGACAGCACGATGGAGTAGAGCCACGGCAGCGTGGCGGCGGCGATGGTCAGCGGAACCAGGTAGTAGGACACGAACGGGTTGGTCGAACCGCCCGAGTAGTACAGCAGCGCGCTGTGGATCAGCAGGTCGGCGCCGAGATGAACGGCATATTCCAGTTCGGTCACCGGCCAGGGGCCACGCAGCCGCAACGCCGTGCCCAGGCAGATGAGCGCCGACACCACGAGCGTGAAACCCAGGTGCATCCAGGGCAAGGCCACCAGCTGCGTCGCGTAGGCGAGTCCCACCGCACCCGCCTGGGCCGCGAGCACGAGGATGCGAATCAGCGTAAGCAGACGAAGATTCTGACGACTTGCAGACAGCAGCTGAACGGATGCGTACATGGGTTCTCCAAACGAGCCGCGAGTATAACCAAGCACTCCGAAAGGCAGCCTGTATGCGGCAACGCGACGCATGAAAAACTGCGCATCAGCACTCAAACGGCTACAGTCAGCAACGCCGCACACCGGTGCAACTCACCTAGGAGCGTTCATGTTTGTCCCAGTCTCACGCAGCATCGCGCTGATCGCCTGCATCGCCTGTTTTCCTGCCGTCGCCGACGAGCAACATTACAACCAGATATCCCTGCGCGCCGAGGCCAACAGTGAAGTGGCCCACGATCGCATGCACGTCACGCTGTATACCGAGTTTCAGGACCAGGAGCCCGGCCAGCTGGCCGCACAGACCACCCGAGCCATCAACAAGGCGCTGCGCCAGGCGCGCCAGGTCGAGGGCGTGACGGTCAGCCAGGGCAGCCGCAGCAGCTACCCGGTCCATGACGAAAAGGGCCAGCAGATCACCGCCTGGCGCGAACGTGCCGAGCTTCGCCTCGAGAGCGGGGATTTCGCCGCACTGTCCAAACTCACCGGCGAGCTGATGCAGGAACTGAAGATGGCCGGCATGCATTTCAGCGTGTCCGATCCGATTCGTCAGCAAAACGAGGACGCCTTGCTCAAGGATGCCGTCGCGGCATTCCGCGCCCGCGCGCAACTGGCGACCGAAGCGTTGGGCGGCAGCGATTACCGGATCGTCAGCCTCAACCTGAACAGCAACGGCAGCTACCAGCCGGAAATGATGCGCAGCGTGGCAATGAAAAGCATGGATGCCATGCCGACCCCGGACGTCGAAGCCGGGACCCGCCAGATCAGCATCAATGCCGAAGGTGTCATCGAGGTGCAGATGCCCTGAGTGGCTCTACAGACGGCATGGGCCAGGATGCCTCCGCCTGGGCTGGCGCCACCTTGATGGATGATCGACGGCCTTCCAGCCTGGGCCGACAACTTGCTTGCGGCTGTCCGGTCGACAGCTAACGCGAATGTATGTCTTCTGTAAATTCATAGCATTTGCGCGCGGACGCCCTTTAGAATCCTGCCGTCACTCGCCCACGACCAAGGATTAGCATGCGACTCTGGCTTGGCACGCTTCGCCAATGGCACTGGATCAGCTCCGCGCTGTGCCTGGTCGGCATGCTGCTGTTCGCCATTACCGGGATCACCCTCAACCATGCCGCACAGATCGAGGCACGGCCAGCGGTGACCGAACGCCAGGCCAAGCTTCCGGAGACGCTGCAACGCGAGCTGCTGGCAAACAGACCCGAAGCCGGTTTGCCGGACGCTCTTGGGCAATGGATCGAGGCGCAACTGGACGTCGATCTCACTGGCCGGAACCCGGAATGGTCCGACGATGAACTCTACATCGCCCTGCCCCGTCCTGGCGGGGATGCCTGGCTGAGTCTTGCACTGGATAGCGGCGAACTGCTTTACGAATCCACCGATCGCGGCTGGATCTCCTACCTCAACGACCTGCACAAGGGCCGTAACACCGGCAGCGCCTGGAGCTGGTTCATCGATATCTTCGCGGCCGCCTGCGTGGTGTTCAGCCTCACCGGCCTGTTGTTGCTGCAACGTTACGCAGCCGGTCGCCCGACAACCTGGCCGCTGGTCGGGCTGGGACTGGTCATTCCTGTACTGCTGGCGCTGCTGTTCATTCACTAAGGATCTGCGATGCGAAAATCACTGCTTCTTCCCCTCTTCCTGCTCAGCACTCCGCTGATGGCCGCCGACCTGCAAGTGTCGGTTGAGATTCCGCGTCTTCAGGTCGCCGAATACCATCGTCCCTATGTCGCGATATGGCTGGAGAAGACCGACCAGAGCCACGTGGCAGACCTGGCGGTCTGGTACGACGTGAAGATGGAGGACAAGGAAGGCGAGAAGTGGCTGAAAGACCTTCGCCAGTGGTGGCGCCGCAGCGGGCGCAGCCTCCAGCTGCCCGTGGACGGCGTCAGCGCAGCCACACGCGCCGTGGGTAGCCACACGCTGAGCTTCGACGACAGCCAGGTCCCGCTCAAGGAGCTGCCGCCTGGCGACTATCGCCTTGTGATCGAAGCGGCGCGCGAGGTCGGCGGCCGTGAACTGTTGCGCGTCCCGTTCAGCTGGCCAGCCACCGAACAGAAGATTCATCAGGCCCAGGGCGAAAGCGAGTTGGGCGCCATTTCCCTCACCCTCAATCCCTGAACCCACCTCTCTGAACCAAGGAAGCCGCGTTAATGAAACCGATGATCAAATGGACCGCACTGGCGCTGGCCGTCTGCCTGCCATTGTCTGCCCAGGCCCACCGGGCCTGGATGCTCCCGTCGGCAACCGTGTTGTCCGGCGAGGATCCCTGGGTGACTGTCGACGCAGCAGTCTCCAACGACCTGTTCTACTTCGAGCATTTCCCGATGCGTCTCAAGGGCATCGGTGTCGACAACGCACCGGCTGGCGGCCCCCAGGGCATGCGCCGCCCAGTTCCCGAGCTGCACGTGATCGCGCCGGACGGCTCGCAGCTCGAGGTCGAGAACGGCAACCTCGGACGCTACCGCACCACCTTCGACCTGCACCTCACCCAGAAAGGTACCTACAAGCTGGCCGTGGCCAATGACGGCCTATTCGCCAGCTGGAAGGAGAATGGCGAGACGCGCCGCTGGATGGGCGCTGCCGACAGCTTCGCCAAGGAAGTACCGGCCCAAGCCGAAGAGCTGAAGGTCAACCAGAACAGCAGCCGCATGGAAGTGTTCGTCACCTCCGGCAACCCGACCGAGGAGGTTCTGCAGCCCACCGGCAAGGGTCTGGAGCTTTCGCCGGTCACCCATCCCAACGATCTGTTCGCCGGCGAAGCAGCCGAGTTCGTTTTTCTGCTCGATGGCAAGCCGGCCGCCGACGTGGACGTCAGCGTGATCCCGGGTGGCAACCGCTACCGTGACGATCTCGGCGAAATAAAAGCCAGGACCGACGCCCAGGGCAAGGTCAGCATTACCTGGCCGACCCCGGGTATGTACTGGCTGGAAGCCGAGCTGAGGACCGACAAGGGCGTGAGCAAACCTGCCACCGAACGCCGTGCCAGCTATAGCGCCACTCTCGAGGTGCTGCCGCAGTAGCATGGCGAGCGCGCCGCAGCGGCGGACTCGTCGCAGCGGCGCCACCCGCCGTTTGGATAGGCCACGCATCCTGGCGCGACGGTATCGGCCCAAACCGACATCCGCTGCGCAGCCGCAACAGCCTTACGCAAACCAGACAAGCTCCACACGATAGCCACATTCCTGGAGACGGCTACCTTGGCTCGCCCATTCGCGCTCCTGCGTTATGCCCCGCTGCTGGTGTGCCTGCTGCTCGCTGCCTGGCTGTTCTGGTGGCAGCCGCCCCGGTTCGTATCGGCGGGCCTGGTGCTGATCGCATACCTTGGCGTGTGTCTGCACCTCTGGCGCAGCCAGCGCAAACACGCCCAGCCTTGCTCGGCCCCGCAGTCTGCCGAAGCCCTGCTTATCGCCTATGCCAGCCAGGGCGGGCAGGCGCGCGATCTGGCCGAACGCAGTGCTGAGCAGTTGCGCGACGCCGGCATGAGCGTGGACATCCGTGCACTCAGCAGCCTCGACCACAGGACCCTGGCCAGGCCACAGCGTGCGCTGTTCATCCTGAGCACCTACGGCGAGGGCGAAGCGCCGGACAATGCGGCTCGCTTCGAGCAACGCCTGCTGCACGATGGAATCGACCTGTCAGCCCTGGAATATGCCTTGCTGGCGCTGGGTGATCGGCAGTACAGCCATTACTGCAGCTTTGGACGACGGATCGACGCTCGCCTGCGCGAGCTGGGCGCGCGCACCCTGTTCGATCGGCTGGAAGCTGATCGCGCCGACCCCGGCACGCTGCGCCACTGGCAACACCAGCTGGCCCACATCAGCGGCCGCAGCGACTTCAGCGACTGGCAGCCGGCGCACTATCAACCCTGGACATTGCAAAGCCGCACGCTGCTCAACCCAGGCAGCCAGGGCGCACCGGTGTTTCAGCTCAGGCTTTCCCCAACCGTCAACGCCCCCCACTGGCAAGCCGGCGATATTGCCGAGATCGGACCACGCCATGCCCTGCCGGAGGTGGAACGGCTGCTCAGACAGCTCGGTATAGATCCCGCCCAACCCGTCGAGGGTGGACAATCCTTGGCGGCGGCCCTCGCCTCCAGACGCCTGCCGGAAGATCCTGCGGAACTGCACGGTGTTGACCTTGATGGACTGTTGGCGCTGCCCCGCCTTCCCCACCGGGAATATTCCATCGCATCGATTGCTGATGAAGGCCACGTGCAGCTACTGGTACGTGAAACCCGACAGCTGAACGGTCGTCTCGGTCTGGGTTCGGGCTGGCTCTGCCGGCATGCCACCATTGGTGATCCAATCGACTTGCGAATCCGTAGCAATCCCGGATTCCAGGGCCCGAATCCCACGCAGCCAATGATCCTCATCGGCAACGGCACCGGCCTGGCCGGATTGCGTGCTCATCTGCGCGAGCGCGCCGGCACACCGGGTTCGCGCAACTGGCTGTTGTACGGGGAACGCAGCGCTGCCCACGACCAGCTGCTGCGAGACGAACTTGACGCCTGGCTGCAATCGGGCCATCTGCAGCGACTCGATCTGGCCTTTTCCCGTGACCAGGCGGAGAAAGTCTATGTTCAACATCTATTGCGGGATGCGGCTGACGAATTGCGCCAGTGGGTCGAGGAAGGCGCCGCGATTTATCTGTGCGGAAGCCTCGAAGGCATGGGCCGCCAGGTGCATGAGGCTCTAGCGGACCTGCTTGGGAAAACGCAGCTGCAGGCACTGTCAGACCAAGGCCGCTACCGGCGGGACCTGTATTAGGGGCGGCGGGGCCTTTTGCGTCCGGAGCAGCTCAGAGAGCCGCTCCGGTTCGGGCCTCAATCAGAAGTGGAAGTTGGTGCTCAGCAATGCCGTGCGCCCTGCGGCCTGGCTGGCGTAGTGAGCGCCGTACGCCTTGTCGTAGTAGGTCTCGTCCGTCAGGTTTTGCACGTTCACCTGGAAATCCAGGTTCTTGTTCACCTTGTAGCTGGCCATCGCGTCGTAGCGCCAGTACGAATCGACCAGCAGGGTGTTGGCGGTGTTGCCGTACACCTCGTCGACATAGAACGCGCCACCACCGACCGCAAATTTGTCGGTCACATCGTAGGTGGTCCAGAGGCTGAAACTGTGGTTTGGCGTGTTTGCCAGCTGGTTTCCATTGTCAGGATTCGCCTGGCTCGTCACCACACCGGCACGATTCCCCACCGCTCCGCCCTCAACGAGTTCGCTGTCCAGGTAGCTGTACCCGGCGAAAACGTTCCATTTGCGCGTCAGGCGGCCAGTGGCAGTCAGCTCGTAGCCGTCCACACGCGTCTTGCCAACGTTTTCGTAGGTGAAGTTAGAGGCTAGTACCCGAGCATTGTCCTTTTCGGTGCGAAACACTGCAGCGCCTAGGGACAGGCGATTATCCAGCAGATCCCACTTGGTACCGATTTCGTAGTTGGTGGTTTCTTCCGGCTCCATGTCGCTTCGGATGCTACCGGCAGTGCCGTTGCCATTGTTCAGCGCGTTGGGCTCCGAGCCCTCCCCCAGCGTCGAGCCGGGCGGCGTGGCCGACGTCGCGTAGGAGACATAGATGCTGCCGTTCTCGACCGGCTTGTAAACCAGGCCCAGTTGGCCGGTGACGAACTCGCTGGTGTCCTCGATCCGAGTGATGCCGGTAGCCGCCGTGGTCTTGGCGCTGGTGTCGAAATAGTCGTAGCGAACGCCCATGTTCAGCAGCCACTGCTGGGTGAGTTCCAGGGTGTCGAATGCCCAGAGTGCGCGCGTATCGGCCTCGGTTTCAGTGCCGTAGTAGTTACGTGTGATGGCAGGCGTGTAAGCCTGGTTGTAGTTCGGGTTCGATAGCGAGGTGCAGTCACCCGATGCAATCAACGCAGGGGTACAGGTACCGGCACTGGTACCTGCCAGGCTGTAGCCGGAGCGATCGACATTCTCGCGGCCAAACTCGACGCCAAAGGAAAAGTTGTTCTTGAAGCCAGCGACCACGGTCTCGCCGAACAGCTCGGTCTGGTTGATGGTGCTGGTGGTGTTACTGACCCGCTGGTTCGCACGGCGGAAGACCAGGTCGTTGGCGACGTTGCCCTTGCTGTCGTCCGGCTGGCTCCAGATGTAGTCCTGCATTGAGCTGCCGTGACGAAGGGTGTTCCTGACTGTCAGGTTCTCGTTCAGGTCGTGCTCGAGGGCAATCGTCGAGGTGTCGGCGCGGCCCCTGGAGAAGTCGCGATCCTTCAGGCCGTAATAGTTGCTGCTATCGCCGCCGTCTGTAGGCTCGTCCGGGTTGGCCGAGCTGCGGTCGGCAGACAGCGTGTACGGAATGCCCGAGTCCGGAAGGTCGTCGTTTTCCATGTGGTAGTGATCAAGGAAAACGCGTGTCGGCGTGCCCAGGCCGAAAGCAAGCGAGGCCGCCATGCCCCAACGGTCGTTATTCACCGCATCGCGGCCCGCGACGTTGCTCTCGTGACTCATCAGGTTCAGACGGCCAGCCGAGGTTTCGTTGAACTGGTAGTTGCCATCGAGGGTGTAGCGCTGGGTCTGATCGGAACCCCAGGTGAAGCCGCCATCCAGCGAGTTGCCAAGGTGCGCCTTCTTGCTCACCAGGTTGATGCTGCCACCGGCCGAGTTGCGGCCTCCCATGGCAGAGTCGGAACCCTTGACCACTTCGATCGCCTCGATAGCGAAGACTTCGCGGCTCTGAGCGCCGGTGTCACGCACACCGTCGAGGTACATGCTGCTCTGCGAGTCGAAGCCGCGGATGAACGGACGGTCACCGGTGGGATTTCCGCCTTCGCCAGCACCCATGGTTATGCCCGGCACCGTGCGCAGGGCGTCCTGCAGGTTCAGCGAGTTGGTGTCCTTGAGGACCTGCTGCGGTACGACGGTGACCGAGCGAGGCGTGTCACGCAGCGGCGCGGTGTACTTGGATGACTGCGCCTGCTCGACCTTGTAGTCGCCCTCCACGGCATCACCCGTGACAGTGGTGGTGCCAAGGCTGAGCGGTTCGGACTGGTCAGCTTGCGCCAGTTGGGCCGCAGTCATACCGGTAATGGCAACGCCCACCGCAGTAGCGAGCAGGCGAGGCGACAAAGCAGGGCGATCCGAAGACAGGGTAGGCATCATTATTCTCGGTGAGGTAATCGGAGGACGCGAAATCTAGAACAAACAATAATCGATATCAATTCCGAGAGAGAGATTTTGTCGAAAAGTGGCCCTCTCCTCGCAAATGAGCGCTGAGACTCATTACCATTCCGCTTCAACCAGAACCTTCGGCACCCGACATGCTCCTGCACATCCCCGCTATCTTCCGCCCCGACGAAGTCGAACGTATACGCAGCGCGCTGGAACAAGCGCCCTGGGCCGACGGCAAGATGACTGCCGGTTACCAGTCGGCAAAAGCCAAGCACAACCTGCAATTGCCGGAAGATTCGCCACTCGCTCGAGAGATATCCGAGGCCATGCTGCAGCGTCTCTGGCAGAACCCGCAGTTCATGTCCGCTGCGCTCCCCCATAAGGTGTTTCCGCCGCTGTTCAACTGCTACGCCGAAGGGGGGTCCTTCGGTTATCACATCGACAACGCCATTCGGCAGGTAAGGAACAGCCCGGAACGCGTCCGTACCGATGTTTCCTCGACCCTCTTCTTCAGCGACCCGGACAGCTATGACGGTGGCGAATTGGTCATTCAGGACACCTACGGCACACAGCGGGTCAAGTTTGCGGCTGGCGACCTGGTGCTTTATCCGGCGACGAGCCTGCACAAGGTCGAGCCGGTCACACGCGGCGCACGCATCGCCTCGTTTTTCTGGACCCAGAGCCTGATCCGCGATGATGGACAGCGGACCCTGCTCTACGAGATGGACCAGGCCATTCAACAGCTGACCCGCGATGTACCGGACCACCCCTCGCTCATCCAGCTGACCGGCACTTATCACAACCTCCTGCGCCGCTGGGCGGACGTCTAGATGAATTACCTCCCCCGCCGTAACGAAGTCTTACCGGACCAGTTGTCCGACGTGCTGGCAGGCGAACCGCGAGAGGCCGCACGAACCATTCTCGCCGCCGCCGAAACCGGGCTGGCCGACGCCCAGGTGATGCTCGGCCAGATACTGCTGGAAGGCCGCGGCATTCAGCGCGATCCGGTGCTGGCTGTGCGCTGGTTCCGCATCGCCTGCACCCAGGGCAACGCGATGGCGCACAACATGCTCGGCCGTTGCCTGGAGCACGGCTGGGGTTGTGATCCGGATCCATCGGCCGCCGCCTGCGAATACCGCAAGGCAGCTGGACAGGGTCTCGACTGGGCCATGTACAACCTTGCCAACCTGTTCGCCACGGGCCGCGGCGTCGCGCAGGATCAGGCGCAAGCCTTGACGCTGTATCGCCAGGCGGCAGAGCTGGGCCATGCAAAGTCGATGAATCTGCTGGGCCGTTATCTGGAAGAAGGTCTGGTGGTGCCGGCCGATCCCGCCGCAGCCTTGAACTGGTATCGGCGCTCTGCCGAAGCTGGCGATTTCCGCGGCCAGTTCAGTTACGCCGCGGTGCTGATCATTCAGCAGCGGTGGGATGAGGCGCGTCACTGGCTGATCCAGGCATTGGCGACCGGACACCTGAAATTCATGCGCAAGGCGCGGGACGAGCTGCTGGCGGCACGGATCGAGCCGATTGCCGACATCGCCATGGCCTACGTCGCGCGCTGCGCCGCTATCGGCGACCAGGCCGACCGACTGCTTGCTCGCGAGATCGCCGCGACACGTCCGGACCTGCTCGAGCCAAACGCCTGAGATAGGCGAACGATAGAAACCAAAACGCCGCGAATGTCGCGGCGTTCAGCATGGCAGCACGGCTTAGATGTAATAAGCCTTCAGCGGCGGAAAGCCGTTGAATTCCACCGCGCTGTAGCTGGTGGTGTAGGCACCGGTGGAGAACCAGTACAGGCGGTCCCCGCTGGAGAGGTTCAGCGGCAGGCCATACTTGTAGTGCTCGTACATGATGTCGGCGCTGTCACAGGTCGGGCCGGCGATGACCACTTCTTCCATCTCGCCCTTCTTCTCGGTCCAGATCGGAAACTTGATGGACTCGTCCATGGTTTCGATCAGCCCGCTGAACTTGCCCACGTCGGTGAACACCCAGCGCTCGACCGCGGTGCGCGACTTGCGCGACACCAGCACCACCTCGGACACCAGCACGCCGGCATTGGCAATCAGCGAACGGCCCGGCTCGAGAATGATTTCCGGCAGCTCGTCGCCGAAGTCATCTTTCAGGAAGCGGATGATTTCGTCGGCGTAGGTGGTCAGGTCGTTGGTCTTGGCGATGTAGTTGGCCGGGAAGCCACCGCCCATGTTGATCATCTTCAGGACGATGCCGTCCTCTTCCTTCAGGCGCTCGAAGATCACCTTGACCTTGGCGATAGCGGCGTCCCAGACGTCGATGTCGCGCTGCTGAGAGCCGACGTGGAAGGACACGCCATAGGGATCCAGGCCCAGCTGCTTGGCGAGGATCAGCAGATCCAGCGCCATGTCGGTCTGGCAGCCGAACTTGCGCGACAGCGGCCAGTCGGCGGTGTTGGAACCCTCGGTGAGGATGCGCACGTAGACCTTGGAGCCCGGCGCGGCCTTGGCGATATTGCGCAGGTCGGCTTCCGAGTCGGTGGCATACATGCGCACGCCCTTCTCGTAGAAGTAGCGGATGTCCTTGGCTTTCTTGATGGTGTTGCCGTAGCTGATGCGCTCCGGGCCGACGCCGCTGGCCATCACCTTGTCCAGCTCGTAGATGGAAGCGATGTCGAAGTTCGATCCCTTGTCGCGCAACAGCTCGGTGATTTCGGTGGCCGGGTTGGCCTTGACGGCATAGTAGATCTTGGCGAACGGAAAGTTGCTGACCAGCTGGTCGTACGAATCGCTAATGATCTTGGTGTCGATGACGACGAACGGGGTTTCGCGTTCATCGGCGAACGCCTTCATCTTCTGGAAGGTTTCGCGCGGATAGTAGTCTTCGATCTTGATCGACATGCAGGGCTCCAGTTGGCGGGAACGGAAGAATGAGCGGGGGTGGCGCAAGGCCGCGAACGTCTGACAGTTTCCCCATTTTGGTTCGCCTACTTCCCAAGGCATGTCGCCGAGCATCACCGGTCCCGGTGAACCTACGAGCCATGCTCGTCGGGTTCGAAAACCGGCAACCTCTCGTCGTCAGTACTTGAGCCGGATGGATCGTTTCCAGCATGGACGTTCGGCCGCGAACTTTAGAACCACAGCTGTTCGAGATCAACGAAAAATCCGTGCTCGCTTCCTTTTTTGGATTGTCTTGGCAAACCTGTCGTATTCAAACCGACCGATATGACGCAGGGATGTTCCTCGACCGAGGCGACACGGGACCTTTCATCGCATTGCATCTGCGCGCCGCGGAGAGCCACCAGTGTTTCGGCAAGCAGAGACCGCCAGGTGACCGTCATCGGAACTGCAGCATTGCGCTATAATCGCCGGCTTTTTCCGACACGCTTTCTATACCGGGACCGCCATGACCACCCAGGCCGCCGAAGTCGCGAAGCGCCGCACCTTCGCCATCATTTCCCACCCCGACGCGGGCAAGACCACCATCACCGAAAAGCTGCTGCTGATGGGCAAGGCCATTGCGGTGGCCGGTACCGTGAAGTCGCGTAAATCCGACCGTCACGCGACCTCCGACTGGATGGAAATGGAAAAGCAGCGCGGCATCTCCATCACCACTTCGGTGATGCAGTTCCCCTACCGCGAGCACATGATCAACCTGCTCGACACCCCCGGCCACGAAGACTTCTCGGAAGACACCTACCGCACCCTGACCGCGGTGGACTCGGCACTGATGGTCCTCGACGGCGGCAAGGGCGTCGAGCCGCGCACCATCGCGCTGATGGACGTTTGCCGCCTGCGCGACACGCCCATCGTCAGCTTCATCAACAAGCTCGACCGCGACATCCGCGACCCCATCGAACTGCTGGACGAGATCGAGGCGGTGCTGAAGATCAAGGCCGCGCCGATCACCTGGCCGATCGGCTGCTACCGCGATTTCAAGGGCGTGTACCACCTCAAGGACGACTACATCATCGTCTACACGCCGGGCCACGGGCACGAGCGCACCGACGTCAAGATCATCCAGAAGCTCGACTCGGACGAGGCGCGCAAGCACATCGGCGACGAGTACGACCGCTTCGTCGAACAGCTGGAGCTGGTGCAGGGCGCCTGCCACGAGTTCGATCAGGACGAGTTTCTCAGCGGTCAGCTGACCCCGGTGTTCTTCGGCACCGCGCTTGGCAATTTCGGTGTCGATCATGTGCTCGACGCCGTGGTCGACTGGGCACCGCGCCCGCTGCCGCGCGCCGCCAACGAGCGTGTGGTCGAGCCGGTCGAGGACAAGTTCACCGGCTTCGTATTCAAGATCCAGGCGAACATGGACCCCAAGCACCGCGACCGCATCGCCTTCATGCGCATCTGCTCGGGCAAGTACGAAAAGGGCATGAAGCTGCGCCATGCGCGCATCGGCAAGGACATCCGCATCGCCGACGCCCTGACCTTCTTCTCCAGCGAACGTGAGCAGCTGGAAGAAGCCTGGGCCGGCGACATCATCGGCCTGCACAATCACGGCACCATCCAGATCGGCGACACCTTTACCGAGGGCGAGAACCTGGGCTTCACCGGCATCCCGCACTTCGCGCCGGAACTGTTCCGCCGTGTGCGCCTGAAGGACCCGCTGAAATCCAAGCAGCTGCGTCAGGGCCTGCAGGAACTGGCCGAGGAAGGCGCCACCCAGGTGTTCTTCCCCGAGCGCAACAACGACATCATCCTCGGCGCGGTCGGCGTGCTGCAGTTCGACGTCGTCGCCAGCCGGCTGAAGGAGGAATACAAGGTCGAGTGCGCGTACGAGGCGATCAACGTCTGGTCGGCGCGCTGGATCGAATGCGACAACGAGAAGAAGCTCAAGGAATTTTCCGACAAGGCCTACGAGAACCTGGCGCTAGACGGCGGCGGCCACCTCACCTACCTGGCACCGACACGGGTCAACCTGAGCCTCATGGAAGAGCGCTGGCCGGACGTGAAATTCCGCGCGACACGCGAACATCACTAGCCATCTTCCCGCAGAAATAAGCCTGCGCGTGACCACCGGGTTTGCCCTCGGTGTTCACCCGCAGGCCGCTACATGCCAAAGCTCCCAACAGCAGACATCGCGAGTCACGCGCCTGTGAGAGTCGCCCACAGACGCGCTATTTCAGCTCCTGCTTGACCCCATCGGCCTGCGCCGCACTTTCGCCATCATTCATCGATTTGCGAAAGCCGCTGATGGCGCCGCCCAGATCAGCACCGAGACCGCGCAGGCGCTTGGTGCCGAACAGCATGACCACGATCAGCAGAACGATCAGAAGTTGCCAGATGCTGATACCCATCATTTCAATTACCTCATCGAGTTGTAGGTTGCGGTCTAGTGACCGGCGTGAGCCTGTTGATGACCGGACATGTCGTGGGACATGCCAGACGTTTGCTGGAGCACTGACTGATCGACTTCATCGAAACGCAACACCCGGCCGCCGTGCTTGACCGCCAGCGCCTTGGCCGCGGACTCGTCGGCAAAGGTTGCCAGCACCGCGCCCATCGCGCCCTTGAGGCTCGTACCGGCGACATAGTAGGCAGTTGTTGCGTCGATCAGGTAGTGGTCGTCGGGTTGCTCCCAAGTGCTACGCCCCATGTCATGGACGTAGAGTTTGACATCAAGCATGCGATTCTCTGGCTGCAGCCACCAGCCAAGCAGTTCGGCGGTGGAGCAGAATTTTTTCGCTCCTTCCTTTCCTACCGCCTGGCCCTTGGGCCCGGGAAAATCGGTGATCGCCATGCCGCACACATGGCACTCGTCGCTGGCGTGAAAGGCCACCGGTTCCAATAGCTGCTCGGGCTGCTCCGCTTCGTTGCAACCGGCCAGGCCAAGCACAAGGACGGCAACCAATGCCCGCGAAGCCCGAATGTATAGCGCATTCATCATGACAGTTCCTTTAACAGATCAGGCGAGCCGACGGCGGAACACGCCATAGGCCAGCAACAGGGAAACGGCGACCCACAGCAGCAGGCACATCCAGAGCACCGGCACCGGCACCGGCAGCTCGCTGCCCAGCGAGAGCACACCCATGGCGCCCGCACCCTCGAACCCCGACAGGTTGACCAGCCGGTAGATATCAGCCGGGTTGAGCAGCAGCAGCCAGGGCAACAGTTCAGGGCTGAACTTCCCCTCACTGAGCACCAGCAGCGCCAGCAAGACGAGATCGAACACCAGTACGAAAAGAAACCAGACCCCAAGCGCAAGGCCGGCCGCGCTGGATTTCTCACTGACCTTGCTGCTCAGCACATAAGCCAGGGCGAGGAACACCCAGCCGAGCAAGGTCGAGGAGATCATGAAGCGGCCAAAGGCCCAGAGCAGCAGGCCGAGCTCGATATCCTCCACCAGCACGGCGATGGCCAGCATCGCGCAGCCGAAGCCGATCAGCACTGCCAGCGCCAGGATCAGCCCGTGGCCGACGAATTTGCCCAGCAGGATCTGCCCGCGTCCCAGCGGGTAGGTCAGCAGCAGCATCAGGGTGCCGCCCTCGTCCTCACCGACAATGGCGTCATAGGCCAGCAGCAACGCGATCAGCGGCATCAGGAAGGTGGCCAGGCTCGCCAGGCTGGCGATGGTCGCCGGAATAGAGGTAAAGCCAAGCTGTCCGGATGCCGCGGCGCCTAGCCAGGCAATGCCCACCGCCAGCACGGCGAACAACAGGCTGATGGCCAGCAACCAGCGGTTGCGCAGGCCGTCACTGAATTCCTTGCGAGCAATATTCCAGATCTGGTTCATGGCGTGCCCTCCGCCGCGCGGACGTCACCGGCGCGCTGCATGTAATAGCGATACAGGTCTTCCAGCGAGGGCTGGTGAATCTCGATGTCATCCGGCTCGCCCTCGCCCAGCAACTCACGCAGCAGCGGCAGCTTATGCCCATTGATGGCCGACACCTCGACGCTGCGTTCACCCAGCGAACGCGCGCTATGGCCCGCAGCGTCCCAACGCTGCAACCAGCCGGCGCTGTCGCCGATGCCACTGGCGCGGATGCGCGTCGGCAGCCCCGCCTCGACGCGCAGTTGCGCCAGGCTGCCCACCGCCTGTAGCCGCCCCTTGGCGAGGATTGCCGCCCGATTGATATGCGCCTCGACGCCGGGCAGCACATGCGAGCAGAGGATGACGCTGGTACCGCGTTGGCGCATCCGGTCGATCAGCTGATAGAGGTCGCCGGTGGCGATGGGGTCAAGCCCCACGGTAGGCTCGTCGAGCAACAGCAGGCGCGGATCGCCGAGCAGCGCCTGAGCCAGGCCGAGGCGCTGACGCATGCCCTTGGAGTAGGTCTTCACCCGGCGCTCAGCCGCGTGGGCCAGGCCCACCTGCTCCAGCAATTCGTCCACCTGCTGCACTGCCGCGCCTTTCAGCCGAGCGAAGTGCCGCAGCGTCTCGCGGCCGCTGAGCTGTGGATAGAAGGTCACGTTCTCCGGCAGGTAACCGAGCTGACGGCGTACCTCAGGGTCGGCGGGCTGACGGCCCAGCACGCGCACCCGACCTTCGCTCGGCGCGAGCAGGCCGAGAATCAACTTCATGCTGGTGGTCTTGCCGGCGCCGTTATGGCCGAACAGGCCCAGCACCTCGCCTTCACCCAGCTTCAGGTCTAGATCGTGGAGTACGGTCATGCTGCCGTAACGCTGGTTCACGCCCTGGATTTCGACAGCGCTCATGGCGTTGGCTCCTGCGTTTTGCTTATCGATGGTTTGGCTGACGGCTTCATCAGCGGGTGGCTGTCCTGCACGCCGGGCGACTTGATGACCGGAAAGGCCCGTTGAACCCAGCGCAACACCTCGATGCTCGGACTGTTCATCAACAGCCTTACCTGTGGATAGAGCCATAGCAGCCGGTCAACGTTGTCGTTTGGCTCATACGCCACATCGCCCAGGCCGTCGCTATTGCGATCCCAGCCAAGGTAGTCGCTCCAATAGTTGCCACGACCATCTATCGACCACTCCTGGGTGCGGTTGGCGACGTACTTGACCTGCTGCCTGTTGTCGATGAAGGCGTTGCCCGCGATGCGGTTGTCTTCCGAGCCAGCGGTCAGGTGAATGCCCAGCGCGCTTTTCTCGAAACGGTTGCCCTCGATGGTGTTGAACAGGGAGTTGTAGATGAACAGCGCCTTGCCCTCGGCACCCGAGATCATGCTGTCGCCGGTCGAGCCGCTGCGCACGTCGCTGACCAGGTTGTCGCGGATGGTCGAGTAGGTGATGTAGTTCATCAGGATGCCGTAGTTCTCATCCCCTTCGGAGCGGTTGCCGATAACCTCCAGCTTGCGGCTCTGCATCAGCGCATAACCGGTGCGGGTGCGGCGGGTGACGTTGCCGACCACGCTATTGTCGTTGGCGAACATGTAGTGCACCCCGTAACGCAGGTCCTCCAGCACGTTGCCTTCGATGTGATTGCCGTTGGAAGTATCGATGTAGATGCCGTCGCGGGTGTTGCGCACCTGGTTGTCGATGATGCGCGCGCCACTCACGGCGTAGAGATGGATGCCGTTGCCGCGGTCCTGGGAACGAATGCTCGTGTCGCCTTCGATCCTGTTGCCGATCAGGCTCACCTCTTTGGAGCCGTCGACCCAGACGCCGAAACCGGCGCCACGCAGCTGGTTGTCGCGAATCACCACGCGCTGCGCCTTCGGCTGGATAAAGATGGCGGCGTTCATCGCGGTGAGATCGCGCCCCCAGTCGAGCACTGTGCAGCCCTCGACCGTGACATCCGACGCCTCGATCAACAGACCATTGCCCTCGCCCTGCGCCTGCAACACGGCGCCGGGCTCGCAGATCAGCTGCATGGGCTGGTCGATGCTGAACTGGCCGGTGTATTCGCCGGCAGGCAGGCGCCAGCGGTTGCCCTCTTCCGCCTCGAGCGGCAGGGTCGAAATGGATTGCGGGGCCGCCATGACCACCCCGCAGAACAGGGCCAGCAGCAGCGCTGCCAGCGGTTGAAACCTTGATATCGCCTGAGATCTGAGCACTGCGTTGTTCCTCTTCAGCTTCCAGGCAGGTGAAAGGCGGGAGCGATCGCTCCCGCCCGGTGGCGTCACGCCGGTTCGACCAACATGCGGCCGACCATTTCCATGTGCAGCGCGTGGCAGAACCAGCTGCAGTAGTACCAATGCAGGCCGGGCTTATCGGCCGTAAAGGTGATGGATGAGGTCTGCTGCGGGCTGATTTCCATGCTCGCGCCGTGGTTGGTCATGACGAACCCGTGGGACACGTCCTCGATCTGGTCGATGTTGGTGATGGTCACTGTGACTTCGTCGCCCTGCTTGACCGTGAACTCGGTCAGCCCGTAGGTCGGCGCCATCGAGGTCATGTACACCCGTACCTTGTTGCCGTCACGGATGACCTTGTTGTCGGTCTCCAGATTGATGCCATCCTTTTTCGCGCGCTCTACGGTTGGGGCAAAGAACGGATCGTTGCGGTCCCAGATCTTCTTCGGCTTGATCTGGTCGCGACGCGCCAGGATGCAATCGTGGGGTTCGGCGTAGGTCGGGCCGTCGTGCACCAGCTTCATTTCCTCTCCGGAGATGTCGATCAGCTGGTCGTTTTCCGGATGCAGCGGGCCGGTCGGCAGGAAGCGGTCCTTGGAGAACTTGCACAGCGCCACCAGCCACTTGCCATCGGCTTCGCTGGTTTCGGTCAGGGAGGCATGCAGGTGACCCGGCTGGTACTGCACATCCAGCTTCTGCCTGATGTAGTTGACCTTCTCGCCCTTGTAGGCGCGCACCGCATCGGCCATGTTCCACTTCACCACCTGGCTGTCGATGAACAGCGTGGTGTAGGCGTTGCCGCGGCCGTCGAAGGTGGTGTGCAGCGGGCCAAGGCCCAGCTCAGGCTCGGCGGCGACTACGTCACGCGGGTCCTTCAGCTTGCCGTCGAATAGGTCATCGAGCTTGGCGATCTCGATCATGGTCACGGTCGGCGACAGCTTGCCGGCGGAGATGAAGTACTTGCCGTCGGATGAGGTGTTGCAGCCGTGCGGGTTCTTTGGCACCGGAATGTAGCGGGTGAATTCGGACCCGGCGCGACCATCGACTACCGGCACTTTCGAGTCACCAATGGTGGTGAACTTGCCGGCCTTGATCGCCGCCTCGATGCGCGGGATGTTGTAGACCACCACCCAGTCGCGCTCGTTGCGCATCATGCCGCCCAGGTCATAGGCCTTCTCCGAGTTGTAGCAGGTGGAGGCGGCGTACTTGCCGGAATAGTCGGCGTCGGTGTTATCCAGGTTGCCATCGACGATGACCTGGAAGGCCATTTCCATCTTCTCGGCGTCGATGACGTTGAACATGGTGTAGCTGTTCTCGGCCTGGAGATCGAATGTGGTGCCATCGTTCGGATGCGGGATGACGAATTCGGCGTTGGCGAACACGTACTTGGTGTGCGGCACCTTCTGCAAGCGCAAGCCGTGGATGGCCTGGACGTTAGGAATGGTGAGCATCTTGTCGCACTTCATGATGTCGAGGCGGATGCGCGCGACGCGGCTGTTGGCCTTGTCGTTGATGAACAGGTACTTGCCGTCGTACTTGCCGTCGGTCATCGAGATGTGCGGGTGATGGCAGTCGCCGTTCAGGAACTTGGCGCTGTCGCCCATGATGTGACGGCTTTCGTTAGTCAGGCCCCAGCCGGTGGCCGAATCCACGTTGAACACCGGGATGCGCATCAGCTCGCGCATCGAGGGGATGCCGATCACGCGCACTTCGCCCTGGTGGCCGCCGCTCCAGAAGCCGTAGTAGTCGTCCAGCTCCCCCGGCGCGACATGTATCTTCTGCTGCGCATCCTTGACCGCTGCCGCCCAGCTCTCGCGAGTCATGACCGCTCCGCCGAATGCGGTGGCAGCCACGGCGGCGCCGGTCAGGGCGCTGGCACCGAGGAAGCCGCGGCGACTCAGGCCGCCCTTCGCCAGTGCTTGCGGGTTCTTGGTTTCTTTGTCGCTCATGTGATTGCTCCTTGTGGACAACATCAGTCAGTCAAACGATCGGTTGCGAGCGCTCGCGGTCAGGCGTATCGCTCTGTGGGTCCATTAGCTGCACCACCGGGATCAGCGCAGGGCCGGCCGGGGCTTTCTTGCCGCGCTTGGCGCGCTTGTTCTTCACGATCAGCGGCGGGCACTTGTTTTCGTTGTGATAGGTCATCTGGCAGTCGAGGCAGTAGTGGCACTCGTTGTGATTGATGTGCCCATCGGGATGGATTGCCTGCACTTCGCATTCGTTGGCGCACACCTGGCAGGGGTTGCCGCACTCCTTGCGCCGCTTGAGCCAGTCGAACAGGCGGAAGCGGCCTGTGATCGCCAGCCCCGCGCCCAGCGGGCAGACGTAGCGGCAGTACACCTTGCGGGTGAAGATGTTGATCGCCAGCAGGAACACGGCGTAGGCCACGAACCACCACTGGCGGTCGAACTTGAGGGTGATGGCGGTCTTGAACGGCTCCACTTCGGCGGCCTTCTCGGCCATCGTCATGGATTCCAGTGAGATGCCGAACAGCACCAGCAGCACGATGTACTTGATCGCCCAGAGCCGCTCATGGACCGCGAAGGGCACCTCGTACTGGCGGATCCTGAGCTTGCGCGCGGCCTCGTTGATCAGCTCCTGCAGCGCACCGAAGGGGCACAGCCAGCCGCAGAAGACCCCGCGCCCCCAGAGCAGGATGCTGGCCGCGGTGAAGGTCCAGAGAATGAAGATCACCGGGTCGGTGAGGAACAGCTCCCAGCGGAAGTCCTGCACCAGCGCATGCACGAAGGTCAGCACGTTGACCACCGACAGCTGGCCCAGGGCATACCAGCCGATGAACACGACAGTGAAGATCAGGTAGCCGTGGCGCAGCTTCTTCAGGAAGTTGGGGTGCTGGGTGAGCTTGTCCTGCATGAAGAGGATGACGGTCAGCAGAAGCAGCGCGGCGAGGATGACGCCAATCTGGAAGCTCTGCTGGTACCAGATGGTGACCCACATCGGCCGGTTGGCTTCCTCGATGGCAGCCAGCTCCTCAGCGGTCGGTTGCGGCCGCTCGATGTAGTCTTCGGGCATCTGGTAGGGCAGCTCGAAGCTGGTAAAAATGCCGCTGATAGGGCCGGTCTGGCGGCGCACCAGCAATTCCAGGGTCCAGACCGAGCCGGGGTCGAAGGCCGCGTGCTCACGAACGATGAATATCGCCATTTCGCTGAAGTCCGGCATGCCTTCGGCGTACACGTCGTCCAGGCGCTGGAAGTCCATGTCGCGAAAGCTGATGACGTTGCCGAACTGGCGCAACTGCACCCGATCGAAGATGCCACCACGCACGTAGCCCGACCCCTTGAACGAGTATTCACCACTGGCCATCACTGCGACGGCGTGCTCGCCTGGCTTGAGCGCCCCCATCAGGACGGCGTAGTGATCGTCGCCAAGTAGGGTCCGTCCGATGGTGGGCGGGTTCAGGTGGGTGGCGTAGAGATCGATAAAGGTCTCGCCGGCTTCTTCCGGTGAAGCTTCGTCAACGCCCTCGGCTTCGGTGCCTTTGAAGGCCTGGTTGATATCGCCCTTGGTCAGGTGCAGGCGGCGAATCGCGCCATTGCCGGTCAGCTCGTTCCAGTTGGCGGGCTCGTAGTAATCCTCACGAACGGTGGCAGGCTTTTGCGCCGCACCGGCCTTGTCTTCAACCAGCCCGAGCGAGACCGCTACATCGTGGGCGGCGCGCATGACGATCTCATTGACCACCATGACGGTGACGGTAGCCCCGGTGACCGCGTCGATGGTGACCGCCTTTTCGTCGCTGGAACGGCCGACCACGACCCGCTGATCGACCTTGATGCCCTGATATTTAGCGGTGAACGCGTGCAGCTGCTCGACCGGAATGCCCACCAGCAGGATCGGCTCATGATGCTCAAGCACATAGGCATCGACGATCACGCCCTTGGGATCGAGCAGCACCTGCAGGTTGATCGGCTTGCCGGAATAGGCAGGAATATCCACCACGTTGATGGTCTGGAAGGCATAGCCCAGCACGTCGTCGTTCTTGGAAAGCGTGCGGACCTGATAGGCGCCCGCTGGGGCCGACACCTCTGCGCCGGGGAAGAACTGATCGATGCGTTGCTGCTCGAGCGGGTACTCCTTGGCCTGCAGGGCAAAGACACCGAGCACCAGAGTCAGCAGCAGGATAAAGCCATGTCCCCAGGTGCGCTTGATGCCAGCTGCGAGAGAGAAAGGGGACTTCATAACCAACCTACTGCATCCGCTGAATGTGGAGCCGATGGTAGGGAGGGGACCGGGGCGTTCCCTTGACAACTATCAAGTTTGATCGCAGCAGTAATATCAATAGGCCATGCCGCACCCAATGCATGCCAATGCCCCTTCGCCAGGTCGGCTGGCGGTGCCTGGCATGGCTCAAGCGCCACAGCGCGGCGAACGCTGCGCCGTGGCAGTCAGGAATGGGAGCGGACCTGTGGTGATCTGCCTGTCATAGACGGTCAGGCCGCGTTTCACGCGGCCTGACGAAAACCCACAGTGATTTTTAAAGCAGTCCTACCCCAGCCGTCTCGGCGGGGTCAGATAGGCGGCCGTTGCGCCACGCCTGGCTTCGCTGGCCTTGATTTCCATCTTCGCGATGCTGCGCAGATGAACCTGGTCGGGGCCGTCGGCAAAGCGCAGGGCACGCCCGCCGGTCCACATGTCCGCCAGCGGTGTGTCAGGTGTCAGGCCCATCGCGCCGTAAGCCTGCATGGCTCGATCGGCCACGTTGGTGAGCATTTTCGGGACCAGCGCCTTGATCATCGAGATTTCCTTTCGCGCCGCCTTGGCGCCTACTTCATCGATCATCCAGGCGGTCTTGAGCACCAGCAGGCGCGCCTGTTCGATCTCGATGCGCGACTCGGCAATCCAGTCGCCGATGTTCGAGTATTGCTGCAGATACTTGCCAAATGCCTTGCGTTCCTGGCAGCGCTCGACCATCAGTTCCAGCGCCAGCTCGGCCATGCCGATCGAGCGCATGCAGTGATGAATACGACCCGGCCCGAGTCGCGCCTGGGCCATCATGAAACCATCGCCCTCCTTGCCCAGCAGATTGACCACCGGCACCCGCACGTTCCGCAGTACCAGCTCGCTGTGCCCTTCCGGCGCGAGGTGATTCATCACCGGAATGTTACGTACCAGCTCGACGCCGGGCGTGTTAAACGGCACCAAAATCATGCTCTGCTGCTGGTGGGTCTCCGCGTCCGGGTCGGTCTTACCCATGACGATCAAGAGCTTGCAGTTGGGGTGCGAGGCGTTGGTGATAAACCACTTGCGACCATTGATCAGGTAGTCATCGCCATCACGGCGGATCAGCGTCTGGATATTGGTGGCGTCGGAGGACGGAACGTCCGGTTCGGTCATGGCAAAGGCCGAGCGGATCTCGCCTTCAAGCAAGGGCTTCAACCAGCGCTCGCGCTGCTCCGGCGTGGCGAACAGGTGCAGCAGCTCCATATTCCCCGTATCCGGCGCGTTGCAGTTGAACACCTCCGAGGCCCAATGTACGCGGCCCATGATCTCGGCCAGCGGGGCGTACTCGAGGTTGCTCAGGCCCATGCCCGGCTCATCTTCGCGTAGAGACGGCAGGAACAGATTCCACAAGCCTTCGGAACGCGCCAGGGCCTTCAGGTCTTCCATGAACGACACGGGATAGTGCCCGGCCGCCACCTCCTCATGCCTGGCGCCTACCCGCGGCACGATGTACTGGTCCATGAAGGCGAGCAGTTGCTGACGCAGCGCTTCTACGCGCGGGCTGTAGGCGAAATGCATGATGGGCCTCGGCTGAACGGACTGGGCTGGATGCGCGCAAGATAGCCTGCGGCAGGCGCCGGGCAAACCACCCTCATGCCGATGAATCAGCCACAATCAGCAGGCCATCGAAACCCCCGCCGGTTGACCGGGATCATCGCCAGCAACGCGCCAATGGACTAGGCGCGGGCAACGGGCAATGGGACGCTACCAGTGGATGTAGAACATCCCCTTTGCCAGCAGCACGATGCCAACCATCTGCAGGAAGATTGCCCAATGGATGCGCCGATAGCGCGCCGGGGTCATCCGACCCGAGCGCAGCAGCATCGCAACCATGCCAAAGGTGAAGAACACGGCAATCGCCAGCAGAATCTTCAACGAGAGCAAGGCCCCGAAACTGCTGGCGAAGGGGTTCGCCAGCGCCTGGCGGTGATACCAGGCCAGGCCGATGCCGGCGCCGTAGACGAACACCACGACCCAATGCAGAACCACGCGCAAACGGGCGCCGACCGCCTTGTCAACCTTGGCCATCAGCGCCGGCTCCATCTGCTGGCGCACCCGGCTGAGCACGGCTACCTCGACGAACAACGTTCCGATAAAGAAAATCGCCGCCAGCAGATGGGTGACATGCAACAGGGAATAACTCATCTCCAGTCCTCTACAAAACGGTGATCCGCACAGCGGCGGTTGCGCCACAACGAGGCCATTGAGCTCGATGGGTCAATGGGCGCAGAGGTGCGAGTCGCGCCCCGGCTGATTCGGGCAGCTTGCCACGCTTGGTCGCACAGGCAAACCAGGCAAACCAGGCAAGCCGGAGCGACATGCTGCTGCCTGGCAACGACTCGCAGCGCCGGGCCCCAGCCGCAGGAAGCGCGGCTATGGTTCAATGCGATCGATAGAGTTCCGCCAGGAGGCCCCCATGCAGGTCGAACTGATCGAAATACGCGACCACCTGAGTCGTTTCGCCCCTTTCGACGGTCTGCCGGACGATACCCTCGACGAAATAGCCCGTCAGATCGAAGTCGGCTACTTCAAGGCCGGCAGTGAAATTCTTCGCTATGGAGAACCGATCCAGGACCTGCACTACATCCGCAGCGGCGCCGTGGATATCTACCGGCGCAACGGTGAACTGTACAACCGCCTGTCCGAAGGTGAGGTGTTTGGCCAGTTCGGCCTGCTGCGCGGCCACAAGGTGCGACTGCCGGCGCAGGCGATCGAGGACAGCCTGATCTACTTCATTCCCGGAGCACTGTTCGAGCAGCTGTGCGAGGCAAATGATGCCTTCGCCGACTTCGTCGAGGCCGAAGGTCAATCACGCCTGAAAGCGGAGGAACCCCAGGGAAAGGCCAGCGAGCTGATGAAGATCAAGGTGCGCAAGCTGGTCACCCGGCGCACCGTGAGCGTGCCGCTGGGCACCAGCGTGCAGGAGGCCGCCCAAGTGATGAGCGAGCATGGCGTGTCCTCGCTGGTGATCTTCGGCCCGCCCGCCGATGCCGCCCAGGCCTCACAGGGACTGGTCATGGCCGGCATTACCACCGACCGCGACCTGCGAATACGGGTACTGGCTGAAGGCCTGCCGCTGGACACACCCGTGGATCAGGTGATGTCGCCCAACCCGATCACCATCCAGGCCGACGACTCGGTTTTCGAAGCGATGCTGTGCATGTTACGCAACAACATTCATCATCTTCCGGTAGTGCATCGTCAGCGCCCGGTGGGGGTAATCAACCTCTCGGACATCATCAAGTATGAGTCGCAGAGCAGCCTTTATCTGGTCAACAGCATCTTCAACAAACAGTCAGTGGCCGAGCTGCAGGCCTTGCTGCCAGATCTGCGCGCGACCTTCCTGCGCATGGTCAACGAAGAAGCGACCGCACACATGATCGGCAGCGCCATGGCCGGAATCGGCCGCAGCCTGACCCATCGCCTGCTGGAGCTGGCGGAGCAGCGGCTGGGCCCTCCCCCAGTGCCTTACTGCTACATGGTGCTGGGATCGATGGCACGTGACGAGCAACTGATCGTCACCGACCAGGACAATGCGCTGGTGATCGACAACCGCTTTGACCCGCGAATCCATGATGAGTATTTCCGCCAATTGGCAAGCTTTGTCAGCGACGGTCTGGCGGCGTGTGGCTACACCTACTGCAAAGGCGGGATCATGGGCAGCAATCCCAAATGGCGCCAGCCGTTACGGGTCTGGCGAAGCTATTTCACCCAATGGATAGAGCAGCCCAACCCGGAAACCCTGCTCAACGCCTGCATCTTCTTCGACCTGGACAGCGTCTACGGCGAGACCGAGCTGGTGGAGAACCTCAAGGATCTGATCGCGCAGAAAGCCAGCAGCAACCCGTTGTTTCTCGCCAACCTGGCACGCAATGCGCTCAATCGCACGCCGCCGCTGGGCTTTTTCCGCACCTTCGTGATGGAGAAGGATGGCCAGCAGAACAACATCATCAACCTCAAGGGTCGAGGCACCGCGCCACTGACCGATCTAATCCGAGTGCACGCTCTCGCCGCTGGCTCGAAGGCCCAGAACTCACTGGAGCGTCTGGATGCCATCGCCGCAACCAAGCTGCTGACCGAAGATGCCATCGCCCAGTTGCGAAATGCCCTGGAGTTCCTTTCCATCGTGCGCATTCGCCACCAGGCCATGGACATACTCGAAGGGCGCGAACCGGATAACTACATAGAACCGGAAAAGATTTCCTCCAACGAGCGGCACAACCTCAAATCGGCCTTCCAGGTGTTGAGCAATGCGCAGCAGTTCCTGCGTTTCCGCTACCCGGGTCAGCTGCAGAACCGACCACTATGAGGCGAAACAGGCCTTTGGCAGCACCGGACTGGCCGGCCGTCTTTGCCCAGCTGGCGCAGACGGCGCGTGATCCGCGCCTGGTACGGTTTTACCAGGCCGGCACGGTTAGCGCCGACACGCCGCTAGAGCAGGCGCCATTGCTGGCCCTCGATGTCGAAACCACTGGTCTCGATAGCCGCAAGGACTCGATCGTCAGCGTTGGCCTGGTGCCGTTCGACCTGCACCGCATCCGCTGTCGCGAGGCCAGTTACTGGGTAGTCAAGCCGATTTGCGAGCTAAGCAGCCAATCGGTCACCTTTCACCACATTACCCACTCGGATGTCAGCGATGCGCCCCGCCTGGCCAGCGTGCTCAACGAGCTGCTCACGATCATGGCCGGCAAAATCATAGTGGTGCACTACCGTAACATCGAACGGATGTTTCTCGACCAGGCGGTGCGTCACCTGCTCGGGGAAGGATTGCAATTTCCTGTGATCGACACCATGCAGCTGGAAGCCCGTCTGCATCCGCGCAGGCACCGGCCTGGCTGGCTGCGGCAGATGCTGGGCAGACAACAACCGGTATCCATACGCCTTGCCGACAGCCGTCTGCGCTATGGTTTGCCGTTGTATCAAGCCCACCATGCGCTGACCGATGCCCTGGCTACCGCCGAGCTGCTACAAGCGCAATCGGCCCAGCACTACCCACCCGCTACGGCAGTGGGCGATCTCTGGAATTGAAAAGGCGCGACCGCTAACGGCCGCGCCTCGTTCGATAGCCTGCCAGGCTGATGGTTGGTTGCGGCGCTGCCGATGACGGCATACGCCCCAACCATCAGAGCATGCGCCTAACCCACCCTACCGCGGCTCGCTCATCAAGCCTTTGACGATGGACACGCAGCCCACCAGCAGCACGATGGTGAATGGCAGGCCGGTGGACACCGCCATGGCCTGTAGCGCAACCAGGCCGCCGCCAAGCAGCAGCGAAATCGCTACCACGCCCTGCAGGATCGCCCAGAAGGCCCGCTGTGGCACCGGCGCGTTGACCTTACCGCCAGCGGTGATGGTGTCGATCACCAGGGAACCGGAGTCCGATGAAGTCACGAAGAACACCACGACCAGCAGAATGCCGACAAAGGAGCTGATCTGCGCCAGCGGCAACTCGCCGAGCATGGCGAACAGCTTCAGCTCCAGCGCCGCATCCTGCGCGCCGGTAAACCCATCGGTGACGAACTGGCCGAGGGCGGTGCCACCGAAGGCTGTCATCCACAGCACCGAAACCAGCGAAGGCACCAGCAGCACGGCGATCAGGAATTCACGCACGGTACGGCCACGGCTGACACGGGCGATGAACATGCCAACGAAGGGTGACCAGCTGATCCACCAGGCCCAGTAGAACGCGGTCCATCCCTGGCTGAAGTTCGCGTCCTCACGGCCGATCGGGTTGGACAATGCCGGCAGGTTAGCCAGGTAGCTGCCCAGGTTGCTGAAAAAGCCGGTGAGGATCGCCACGGTCGGCCCAACGATGATGATGAACAACAGCAGCAACAGGGCCAGAACCATATTGATTTCAGAGAGGCGCTTGACTCCCTTGTCCAGCCCCGCCAGCACCGACATCAGCGCGATTACCGTGATACCGATGACCAGCAGGACCTTGCTGACGTCGGTGTTGGGCATGCCGAACAGGACCTCGAGCCCACCCGCAGCTTGCTGAGCCCCCAGGCCAAGCGAGGTGGCCAAGCCAAACAGCGTCGCGAATACCGCAAGGATATCGATGATGTGCCCAGGCCAGCCCCAGACCCGCTCACCCAATAATGGGTAGAAGATCGAGCGAATGCTCAATGGCAAGCCCTTGTTGAAGGAGAACAGCGCCAGGGCCAGGGCCACGATGGCGTAGATCGCCCAGGGATGAAGGCCCCAGTGGAAGATGGTCGCGGCCATACTCAGGCTCGCAGCAGCCTGAGCATCACCGGCGGCTGCGCCCAGGGGAGCCCAGTCGGTACGCACACCATTCTCTACCGTGGTGCCGCCCATTGCCGTGGAGAAGTGCGACATGGGTTCCGCAACACCGTAGAACATCAGACCGATCCCCATGCCCGCAGCGAACAGCATGGAAAACCATCCCGTGTAGGAATAGTCCGGCGTCGCCTCCCTGCCGCCCAGGCGCACCCTGCCCAGAGGTGACAGAATCAGGCCCACGCACAGCAGAACGAAAATGTTCGCTGCACCCAGGAAGAACCAGGCGAGATTCGTGGTTAACCAGTCGCGAATAGCAGTAAACAGCGGCTCGACATCGCTGCGCAGGGCGAGCGTGATGATCACGAACAGGACGATGGTTACCGCTGAGATGCTGAAAACCTTGCTGTGAATATCGAGAAACTTGCGTTTGATGTTGTCCTGACCGATGACATAGTCGGTGTCGATCAGATTGGCCGCCCCTGTTGGGGCGGGGATACTCTCCACGGAATTTTCCGCGTGTTTTTTCCCAGGGTTATTTGCCACCTGTTGTTCTCCTTGTTATTCGCTGACGGATCTAAACACTGGCAGCAGGACGGTCGACCGGTTAAAACCGGGCGACTTCCGCTCTGCTTGATGATCCTAACAGCCAAGTTTCAAGGCACGCAGGTCAGGGACCGGCATCGACAATCTCACGCCCGTCACTATTGCGAACCGGGACTTGACGACCTGCGGACCCTTTGTTGCGGGGATTTACGCTGACTGCGGCTTACAGGAGGAACAAATAACGACGTGGCCAAGTCACGCGGGTACGAACATCAGCCGCAGCCGGGATGGAGTTTTGTGCCGCCTCGGCAGTGGCCAGCTAGCTAGACATCCCGTGGGGCGAGCTGAAAAGGCAGTTCGGCAGCGCTTGGAATGTGAGCACTGCTCTCGACCGTGGCCGAACGGCTTGGTCGAAGCAGGCGCGACGCGGCCTTGATCTCTTGCCGCCTGACAAGTCAGCGATCAGTGTCATGACGCCGGGATCAGCCCCAGCGCCACTGCGACAGTCGGGCGGGCGAAGGGGGGGTTAGCGTTTGCGATTGACCGTGAGTGCGGCACGAATGACGTCAGCACCGATTTCCGACTCATAGGACTGCCATACAGGCATCATCCTTTCGCGCCACGCCTGACGCTGTTCCGGTGTGAGAGTAATCAGCTTGCTGGTGCCGCTGGCCGCGATTCGATCACGGTCGCGCTGGTTCAGTGCTGCGGCTTCCCTGTTCACCGCCTCGGTGACCTCCATCACGATACCTTCGAGTTCCGAGCGCACCGCGAACGGCATGCTCATCCAGAACTTCGAGGTGGTCACCAGCATGTAGTTGAGCACGCCGTGGTTGCTCTCGGTAATGAAGGGCTGGACCGTATTCATCTTCTGGCTGGCGATGTTCGACCAGGGGTTTTCAGCCCCTTGCACCGTACCGTTCTGCAGGGACTTGTAGACGTCGGCAAATGGCAGTCGTACCGCCTGGGCGCCCACGGCACCGAACTGGGCTTCGAGCACAGCAGAGGGCTGGATACGAAACGCCAGCCCAGCGGCATCTTCCGGCTTGACCAGCGCGCGAGTGGCTGAAAGCTGCTTCAGGCCATTGTTCCAATAGGCCAGGCCATAGATTCCGGAATCAGCCATGGAGCGCAGCAGCTCGCGACTCATCTCACGCTTCTGGAACCGCTGCACCGCCGCTTCGTCATCGAAGAGGAACGGAAGGTCGAATACCTGAAGCTTCCTGGTGTACTTGTCGAATTTCGACAGCGATGGGGCAAGCATCTGTACCTTGCCGTCCAGCAACGCCTGCATCTCATCGGCGTCGCCCACTAGCGTCGAGTTCGGATAGACCTCGACTTTCACTTTGCCAGCAAGGCGCTCCTGAACCAGTTTCTGAAACATCAGGGCGCCCTTCCCCTTGGGCGTATCGTCGGCCACCACGTGCGCAAACTTGATGACGATAGGCTCGTCTTCGGCCGCCAGGGCCGGCGAGCTCAACCAATAAAGGGCTGCGACCAGCGCAGCGATACAAGGCTTGTACATCTGACCCCCAAACGGAGAACCGAAAGCGCCTCGTGAGCGCCTTTCGAGAGATTGATCGATGATATGGAAGGCTCACGCAACGGCGTGAACCTTCCACCAGTTCGAGTTAGCCAGAACATTCCGACTGCGGCGGTCGGTGGCTGGCCTTTATTGAAATGAGGTTGACTCGGAGCCGTACGCCGGAGCCGATGCCAACCCCGAGGAAGTCTTCGTGATCACCGAGAGGGGCACAAGGCTGGAAAACCCCAACCAGGTCTCAAAACGGCACATTGTCGAACGCGCAAGCCATGCGCTCTCGCCCCCGGATCTGCCTGCCATGTGAGGGTGCTCCGCATGGCACCGGAGCAGAAGATCATCATCGGCGGTTGACGGTCAGCGCCGCACGCATCACATCGGCGCCGATTTCCGCTTCGAACGTTTTCCAGACCGGCCGCATCTTGTCGCGCCAGGCCTGGCGCTGCTCCGGGGTGAGCGTGACCAGAGTGCTGCCACTGGCAAGGATGCGTTCGCGTTCGCGCTGATTGATCGCAGCCGCTTCGGCGTTAACCGCCTGGGTGACTTCGAGCAGGATGTTGTCAAGCTCCGAACGCACCGCGAAGGGGATGCCCGCCCAGAACTTGGCGTTGGTCACCAGCATGTAGTTGAGCACCCCATGATTGGTCTCCGTCACGTAGCTCCGACTGGCCCCGGCATACTGGCTGCGGATGTTCGACCATGGCCCCTCTGTGCCCTGTACCGTGCCGTTCTGCATGGCCTTGGCCACCTCGGCGAACGGTAAGCGTACGGGCTTGGCACCCACTGCGGTGAACTGGGCTTCAAGCACTGGCGAAGGCTGGATGCGAAACGCGAGCCCTGCCGCGTCGGCCGGATTGCGCAGCGGCTGGCTAGCCGTCAACTGCTTGAGACCGTTATTCCAGTAGGCCAGTCCGTAGATGCCGCGACTAGCCATCGATCGCAGCAGCTCCCGGCTTGTCTCGCGCTTCTGGAAGCGCGCCACTGCAGCCTCGTCATCGAACAGGAACGGCAGGTCGAAGACTTCCAGCTTTGGCGAGTAGTCAGTGAACTTGGACAGCGACGGCGCCAGCATCTGCACCTTGTTGTCCAACAACGCCTGGATCTCATCGGCGTCGCCAACCAGCGTCGAGTTCGGGTAGACCTCGACTTCCACCGTGCCCGCCAGGCGTTCACGTACCAGCTTCTGGAACAGCAGGGCGCCCTTGCCCTTGGGGGTGTCCTCCGCCACTACGTGGGCGAACTTGATGATGATGGGTTGCGCGGCGTTCGCCAGTGGCGTGAACAACAGCAACAACGCAGCACATGGCACAACGATGAAAGACTTGAACATTTTTACCCCCACGGGAAACAGGCTCGATGCGACACCTTGTGAGCATCGTTCGAGTGGTGAATTGCGATTCGGTATGGTTCAGCCGGCACCTGGTATGGCGCGCCTGAAGAGGTACAGCGAGGTGACCACGGCTCGGTGACGCAAGTCACTGGCTGGTCTTTATTGGAATGGCGGTGACCCATCAGTGCGGGTTAGCCCTGACGGGTCAAAAGCGCGGGCAGTGTTGGCCATCGGCGGCTCTGGCACAAGGCTTGAAGGGCAAACCAGCTCTCAAAACAGCGCATTGCGCTCATCGGATAAGCCGAACTTTCAAACCGGGCCTCATTTCTACTGGGGACGTCCTCGACCGATCCTACCTGCCATGAACGATATCCCGACCCAGCAGAGCCCGAATACCACTGTGATCGACTGCCTGATCGTCGGAGGAGGCCCAGGCGGGCTTACCGCTGCGCTCTATCTCGCCCGGTTCCGCCGCAGCTGCCTGGTGGTGGACGCCGGCTCCAGCCGCGCTTCATGGATTCCGCGTTCGCATAACTATCCGGGGTTCCCGCCTGGCATCAACGGCAACGAGCTTTTGGCTCGCTTGCGCGAACAGGCCAGCGGTTACGGCGCGCGCCTGGAGCATGGGCGTATCGAGCAGATAGAACCCCACGCAGAAGGCTTCAGCGCACGTTACGGCGACAGCATATGCGTGACCCGGCGGATCATCCTGGCCACGGGCATCGAAGACACCCTGCCCGACATGCCCGATGTGGCGCAGGCCATCGGCGATGGCAAGGTCAGGCTCTGCGCGATCTGTGACGGTTACGAAGTGGACGGTCACAATGTCGCGGTCTACGGCGAGGCGGAAAACGCGATCAGCCACGCAGTGTTTCTGCGTACCTTCACCGACCGCGTGACCGTGGTCGTGCATGGCGAGCCCAACGCCTGCGACCAGGCCATCGCCCTGGCCGAACACTATGCGATCCGCGTGATCAGCGACCGTGTCGAGTCCCTGCACCCCTGCGAAACCGGCATCGAACTGCTGACCTGCGGTGGCGAACGGCACCACTTCGACATCATCTATCCCAACCTGGGGGCGCGCTTTCGCTCGGAGCTGGCGGTGCAGCTGGGCCTGGATTGTGACGAATGCGGCGGCATATGGGCCGACGACCACCTGCAGACGTCGATGCGCGGCTTGTACGCCATCGGCGATGTAACCATGGGCCTGAAGCAGATAAGCGTTGCCATCGGGCAAGCTGCACAAGCGGCCACCGCTGTGCACAACAGCCTTGAAGCCAACCCCTGGGGTGGCTCGGTAGCAGGCACGGTGCGATAGCCCGGCACTGACCGAGCGGAGACAGGCCAACTCGCCAGACAAACGCGACGAGGCCGCCATGCAATAGACGTGAACCGAGCGCGTGCCGGTCTCACCTGAGCTAGAGCGGTAATCCCCAACGCAAAGCTTTATCATCCATTCAGTGGTGTCATGGCCGAAGGGTGAATTCCCCCGTCCGGATTGCTGTCATCTTCTTACCGCCGAGCGGATAGTCTTCAAACGCCGAGGAATCAATGAGCACCAGCCCTGAGCCGTCCACACCCAAGAACCTGCCCCTGGCCCGGAGTAGGCTGCGGTTTCCTGTGGTTGGGATCGGTGCCTCGGCAGGCGGCCTCAAGGCGTTGCTGGCTTTTTTTGAAAACATGCCAGCCGATTGCGGCATGGCGTTTGTGGTCATCATGCATCTCTCGCCAAAGCATGAAAGCAACGCCGACAAGATTCTGCAAAAAGTCACCCGCATGCCTGTCCTGCAGGTCACACGGCCCGTACCTATCGAGCGGAAGCATGTCTATGTGATTCCACCGGCGATGGACCTGTCGATGAACGATGGCTATCTGCGCCTGCAGCAACCCGAGCGTGAGCGCGGCGCTCTGGTCGCCATCGACTTGTTCTTCCGCACGCTGGCCGACGTACATCACAACCACGCCGTGGGTGTCGTGCTAACCGGCACGGGGTCGGATGGCTCGGTCGGGCTTTCGCGCATCAAGGAGCAGGGCGGGGTCACCCTGGCTCAGGCACCGGATGACGCCGAATACGACTCGATGCCGCGCAGCGCCATCGAAACAGACATGGTCGATATCGTTTTGCCGGTCGCGGATATGCCGCAAAAGCTGGTAGAGCTGCGTCATAACCTGGAGGTGTTGCTGGCGCGGCAGTACCCGGTCGTGTCTGCAGGCGATAGCGAACAAGCCGGAGAGGCGCAGGGCGAGGTCGAATACGCTCAGGCCCATGCACAGTCCAAACCGAACGAGCTGGCGCTGCGCGAAATTCTCGCAGCGCTGCGAGCCCGCACCGGTCACGACTTTCGCCACTACAAGCAAGCCACGGTCCTGCGTCGCATCGAACGCCGGATGCAGGTCAACGCGCTGCGTGACATGCCCAGCTATGCACGGCATCTGCAAAATCATCCCGAAGAGACCCCTGCACTGCTCGCCGACATGCTCATCGGCGTGACCAACTTCTTTCGCGACCGCGAGGCGTTCGAAGCACTGGAGCGCGACATCCTCCCTTCGCTGTACGAGCAGAAGCTGAATAGCGACGACAAATCCGTGCGTGTCTGGGCTGCGGCGTGCTCGACCGGCGAAGAAGCCTACTCTCTGGCCATGCTGCTGGCCGATCAGGCCGGGGTCAGCGGCGTCAAGGGTGAAGTCCTGTTACAGGTGTTTGCCACCGATATCGACGACCGCGCGCTGGAAACTGCCCGCGCCGGACTCTACTCCGAGGCCATCGTCACCGATGTGCCTCCAGCACGGCTGCGGCAGTATTTCGTCAAGGAACAGAATCATTACCGGATGCAGAAGGACCTGCGCGAGCGGATTCTGTTTGCCCGTCACAACCTCCTGCGCGACCCTCCGTTTTCTCGGCTCGATCTGATTTCCTGCCGCAATCTGATGATCTACCTGGATCGCGACATCCAGATCGAAGTGCTGCGCATGTTTCACTTCGCCCTCAATCCAGGCGGCTACCTGTTCCTCGGCAGCTCGGAAACTGCCGATGCGTGCAGCCAGCTGTTCACGCCGGTGGACAAGAAAAACCGCATTTATCGGGCCAAGGAAGTGTCCAGCTCCTTGCGTCGCCCGCCTGCGGGTCCGTATCAGGGTTTCACGCTAGCCCCAGCCAGCCGCCCGCCCTTCAGCGAACCCTCCAGGCGCAACCGGAAGTTCTCCTTTGCTGACGTACATCAGCGCGCGCTCGAGCAGTACGCACCGCCCAGCGTCATCGTCAACCACGACGCTGAAATCGTGCACATGTCGGATCGGGCCGGTAACTTCCTGCGCTATGTGGGTGGCGAACCCTCGCTGAACCTGACCACGCTGGTGCACCCGCAGCTGCGTCTTGAGCTGCGCACGGCGCTCTATCAGGCCACGCACACCGGGAAAAGCGTGGAAGCACGGCGGGTGCGCCTGGAACGGGACGACCGCAGCTTTTACGTGAACATGGTGGTGCGTCCGTTTCGTGATAACGAAGCCGGCAGCGACTACATGCTGGTGATCTTCGACGAGGTCGAGGCCTGTATGGACCCCAGCACGCTGGCAGATCCAGACACCAAGGACAGTGTGCTGACCCAGCTCGAGGCGGAACTGCAGCAGACCAAGGAACGCTTGCAGATCACCATGGAGCATTCGGAGACCAGCACGGAGGAATTGCGGGCCTCCAACGAGGAACTGCAGGCCATCAATGAAGAGCTGCGCTCGGCCACCGAAGAGCTGGAAACCAGCAAGGAAGAGCTGCAGTCGATCAACGAGGAACTGACCACGGTCAACTTCGAGCTCAAGGCCAAGGTCGATGAGACCAGCAAGATCAACGATGACCTGCAGAACCTGATTTCCTCCACCGACATCGCCACGGTCTTTGTCGACCGCAAGATGCGCATCAAATGGTTCACGCCCCGCGCCCAGGACATCTTCAACGTGATCGGCAACGACGCCGGCCGGTCGCTGTTCGACATCACCCATCGCCTGGACTACCCGCAACTGCATACCGATGCCGCCAAGGCGTTCGAGGAGCTTCGCCTGGTCGAGCGCGAGATTGGCTCCAAGGGCGCCAATCGCTGGTATCTTGCGCGTTTCCTGCCCTACCGCACCCTGGACGACCGTATCCAGGGCGCCGTATTGACCTTCATCGACATCACTGACCGGCGCCGTGCCGAAGACCAGCTGCGTGCCGGTGAAGCCCATATGAAGCTCCTGGCGCAGAGCACCAAGGGCTACGCAATCATTACGCTGGACCGCGACGGCTACATCACCACCTGGAACACCGGCGCCGAGCACATCTTTGGCTACACCGAAAAGGAAGCCATCGGCCAGCACGTCGAAATGATCTACAACGAAGAAGACCGAAAGGCCGGTGTGCCGGAAGCCGAGCGCAAGCGTGCGCTGCAGCAGGGACAGGCAACCGATGAGCGCTGGCACTTGCGCAAGGATGGTTCGGCGTGTTTCTTCAGCGGCCTGGTCAACCCGCTGGTCGACAGCGATGGCAAGGTCACGGGCTTTGCCAAGATTGCCCGCGACCTCACCGAGGACCGTCAGCGCAACGCCGAGCAACAGAGCGAGCTGGCCAGCATCCAGGCCGCCAACATCCAGAAGGACCAGTTCTTCGCCGTGCTCTCCCATGAGCTCAAGCATCCGCTGAACCTGATCCAGCTGAACACGGATCTGGTCGCTCGATCCCAGGCTGCGAAGAATTTTCCAACCCTGCGCAAGGCCACCCAGTCGATCCAGAACGCGGTTCGCAGCCAGTCGCGGATCATCGACGACCTGATGGATGTGTCGCGCATTCGTACCGGCAAGCTCAAGCTGCAGTTTTCTACACTGCAGTATCAGGACGTACTGCGCGGCATCGAGGCCGTGTTTGCACCCCTGGCCCAGGCCGAGAACGTGACGTTCGAGGTTTACAAGCCAGAGCAGCCGATCTACGTCTTTGCCGATCCGACGCGGCTCGACCAGATGATCTGGAACCTGCTGAATAATGCCTGGAAATTCACCAAGGGCGGCGAGCACATCTGTCTCCAACTCGAACGCGAGGGAGACCTTGCGCGCCTCGACGTCATCGATACCGGCGAGGGCATCAGCGCCGACTTCCTGCCCAAGGTCTTCGACATGTTCGGCCAGGCCGAAATGCAGCACGCCCAACGCTCCAAACATGGACTGGGCATTGGTCTCGCGCTGGTCAAGCAGCTGGTCGAAGCGCACCACGGCCGCATCGAAGCCTTCTCCGAGGGCATTGGTCGTGGTGCGCGGTTCAGTATCTGGCTGCCTATCCATCTGCAGACCGAAATGGAGCTCAGCGGGCTGGTCGAGAGCAGCGAGGACGGCGGCCTCTCGGGTATCCGGATTCTGCTGGTGGATGACTCACCGGACATCCTCGAAACCATGTCCGAGCTTCTGCAAAGCGAAGGTGCCGAAGTGACCACCGCCGACGGTGGCGCACGGGGCATCGAACTGGCCCGGCAGGCTTCATTCGACGTGATCGTTTCGGACATCGGCATGCCTGAGATCGACGGCCACAAGATGATGACCGCGATCCGCCATAATGGACTGAACATGACCACGCCAAGCATTGCCCTGACCGGATACGGCACCCTGCGCGATGTGGAGAAGGCCAAAAGCGCCGGATTTACCCTTCACCTGCGTAAACCCATCGACCTGCAGGCGCTGATCGATGCGGTGACGCAAGCGGTGCAATAGCTTGTTGCGGGTTCCCACGTTCAGCCGTGGGCACCCTCTCCGACCTGATCGACGCAGTCGGCAGGCTCGCTGTTCGGCGCCAGATCAGCCTTCCTTCCCTATCCCGTACCCCCGCAGCTTGTTGGCCACGGTGGTGTGCGAAACGCCAAGCCGTTTGCCCAGCAGCCGGCTGCTGGGATGGCGTTGATACAACTCCTGCAGCACGGCCTTTTCGAAGCGGCCGACGATACTGTCCAGATCGCCGTCCAGCGAGAAGCCACCCAACGGCTGCGGTGAACCGTAGTCCGGCAGGCGGATATGCTCGGGCTTGATCACCCCGCCCTCGCACAGCGAAACCGCCTGGAACAGGGTGTTCTCCAGCTGCCTGACGTTGCCCGGCCAGTGATAGCCGGCCAGCCGCTCGAGGGCTGCCGATGACAGGCTCGGCAAGGCGCAGCCGATCTGCCGGCTGGCCTGGTCGAGAAAGTGCAGCGCCAGCGGCTCCAGCCCGTCCAGGCATTCACGCAGCGGCGGAATGTGCAGCGACAGCACGTTGAGGCGGTGATACAGATCCTGGCGAAACTCGCCCCTGGCGCAGAGTTCGGACAGATCCAGCTGCGTGGCGCAGATCACCCGCACATCCAGGTAGACCTCCTCATCGCTGCCGACCCTGCGAAAGCAGCCATCCTGCAGAAAGCGTACGAGCTTGGCCTGCAACCGCGTGCTCATCTCCCCCACACCGTCGAGAAACAGCGTGCCGCCGGCGGTCAGCTCGAGCAGGCCAAGCTTGCCTTCGGGCCGCGCGCCTTCGAACGCGCCAGGGCCGTAGCCGAACAGCTCCGTCTCGGCCATGGATTCCGGCAGGCCCGCGCAATTGAGCGCCATGAACGGCGATTGCCCGCGCGGGCTGGACAGGTGACAGGCGCGCGCCAGCAATTCCTTACCAGTACCGGTCTCGCCCTCGATCAGCAACGGCGCATCCAGCGGCGCCATGCGGCGTGCCTCGCGGACCACCGCAGCCATCACTTTCGAACTCTGGAAGATGCTGTCGAAGCCGCGCAGCTCCTGCTTGCGCACGTTGTAGATACGCTCGCCCACCCGATCGGCGCGATGCAGCGTGAGCACCGCACCGGCCAGGGCTTCGCTGTCATCGTGCTCCGACTGCAGCGGCGCAATGTCTGCAAGAAAGATGTCGCCCTTGACCGTCACGCGCAGGCCATTGATCCGCGCCTTATTTCTGCGCACCAGCTCCGGCAGGTCGAAATCCTCGGCGTAGCGCGACAGGCTCATGCCCGGCACCTCATCCACGCGAACCCCGAGCAACTGCGCCGCGGAACGGTTGGCCGCGACGATGGCGCCAGCCATGTCGATGGACAGCACCGGAAATTCCAGCGCGCCGAGCAACGCATTGAGCTCCAGCGAATGCCGTTCGCTGGGCATCAGCCCAACCTTGCGCACCTCGAACACGCCTTGCAGCGCCTCGATCTTCGGTCGCAAGGCCTGTAGCTGCAGGTTCATCAGGTTGGGGCAATGCAGGTACACAGCGTTGCCATGCTCGCCGCCCACTTCGCCACGCGCCACGTTGATGCCGTAGGCGACCAGCAGTTCGAGCATGTCACGGAGGATGCCAATGCGGTTCTGGCAGTGAATCTTGATACGCATGCAAGGGTGCCTTTGGCTTGTTGTTATAAGCGGCGCCGGGGATTTCTGCGAAGCGCCGTTGATTTTCGTCAAGATTATTTGACAGACACGACGGCGAGCAAGGCGATATTTGCCCTATGGCGCCGCATCGTAATCATTTCGTTACGCAAGAAAGGTATCTGGTCGCACCCTTCAAGCTGGCTACAGCCTCGCCAAGGCATGAAAGCCGAGGTCAGATGAGGCATCCATAACAACAAGACTCAGGCGGCCGCCCCGCTCAGGAGGTCAGATGAAAGCCACCAAATACGTTGCTCGCGAGCCGGATGCGTACGGTCACATCCACTACCCGGACAGTGAACACGCGGTTTGGCAAACGCTGATCGAACGCCAGCTGAAACTGCTCGACGGCCGCGCATGCCAGGAATACCTGGATGGAATCGAGCAGCTCTCCCTGCCCCACGACCGCATCCCCCAGCTGGGCGAAATCAACCGCGTGCTGGATGCGACCACCGGCTGGCAGGTCGCCCGGGTCCCAGCGCTGATTCCGTTCCAGACCTTCTTCGAGCTGCTGGCGAGCAAACGCTTTCCCGTCGCCACCTTTATCCGCACCCCGCAAGAACTGGACTACCTGCAGGAACCAGACATCTTCCACGAGATCTTCGGCCACTGCCCGCTGCTGACCAACCCCTGGTTTGCCGAGTTCACCCACACCTACGGCCAGCTCGGCCTCAAGGCGACCAAGGAAGAGCGCGTCTACCTGGCGCGACTGTACTGGATGACCATCGAGTTCGGTCTGGTGGAGACTTCAGCCGGTCGGCGCATCTATGGTGGCGGCATCCTCTCCTCGCCGAAGGAGACGCTTTACAGCCTTTCAGACGAACCCGAGCACCACGCATTCGACGTTGTCGAAGCCATGCGCACCCCTTATCGCATCGACATCCTGCAGCCGGTGTACTTCGTCCTGCCCGAGCTCAAGCGGCTGTTCGATGTGGCGCATGAAGACATCATGGCCCACGTCCGCACCGCCATGAACCTCGGCCTGCACCAGCCAAAGTTTCCGCCGAAAGCGGCGTAGGGTGGAAGACTGCGAAGCATCTTCCACGCGTGGGTTCGTCCCCAACGACGTCTCCCGGCGGCGCGGGTTGTTTCGACCGTTTGGTGGATGAGCCTCTGGCGTCATCCACCCTACGTTGCTCGGCAACGCGGCGGACCGAACCCCACGCGTGGACAAGCCTGCGGCGTTGTCCACCCTACGCTGCTCAACTCATATGCCCATCAACACAAGGACCCAACCATGACCGCCCTCACCCAAGCCCACTGCGAAGCCTGCCGCGCCGACGCGCCCAAGGTCTCCGATGACGAACTGGCCGAGCTGATCAAGCAGATCCCGGACTGGAACATCGAGACCCGCGACGGCCACATGGAGCTGGAGAAGGTCTTCCTGTTCAAGAACTTCAAGCACGCCCTGGCCTTCACCAATGCAGTCGGCGAGATCGCCGAAGCCGAGGGTCATCACCCGGGCCTGCTCACCGAATGGGGCAAGGTCACCGTGACCTGGTGGAGCCACTCGATCAAAGGGCTGCACCGCAACGACTTCATCATGGCCGCGCGTACCGACGAGGTTGCGAAAACCGCCGAGGGCCGCAAGTGAAACACTTCGCTGATGTCGCGCGGGTTCCAGGCGATCCGATTCTCGGCCTGCTGGATGCCTATCGCGCCGATCCCAATCCGGCCAAGCTCGACTTGGGCGTAGGCGTGTACAAGGACGCCTTGGGCCTGACGCCGATCCCCAAGGCGGTGAAGCTGGCCGAGCAGCGATTGATCGACAGCGAGCAGACCAAGAGCTACATCGGCGGGCATGGTGATCCGCTGTTCGGTGAGCAGCTGCTGAAACTGGTGCTCGGCGAGGGCTCGCCAGCGCTGGTCGCAAACCGAGCCGGCTGCACCCAGACCCCGGGCGGCACCGGCGCCCTTCGGCTGGTCGGCGACTTCATCGCCAAGTGCCTGCCGGGTCGCAGCCTCTGGCTCAGCGATCCGACCTGGCCGATCCACGAAACCCTGTTCGCCGCCGCCCGCTTGAAGGTCGAGCACTACCCCTATGTCGATGCGCAGAACCGCCTCGACGTGCCGGGCATGCTCGCCGCGCTGGAGCAGATTCCGTCGGGCGACGTGGTGCTGCTGCACGCCTGCTGCCACAACCCCACCGGCTATGACCTCAGTCAGAATGACTGGCGCCAGGTGCTGGAGATCGTGCGTCAGCGCGAGCTGTTGCCGCTGTTCGATTTCGCTTACCAGGGCTTCGGCGATGGACTGGACGCAGACGCCTGGGCGGTACGGCTGTTTGTCGAAGCGCTGCCGGAAGTGCTGATCACCAGTTCCTGTTCGAAGAACTTCGGCCTGTATCGCGAGCGCACCGGCGCGCTGATCGTGGTAGCCGCCGACGGTGAATCGCTGATCGACGTGCGCAGCCAGTTCGCCTCGGTGGCGCGCAACCTCTGGTCCACGCCGCCTTCGCATGGCGCGGCCGTTGTGGCGACGATCCTGGCCAACCCCGAGCTGCGTCAGCTCTGGCAGCAAGAGGTCGCCGCCAAACGCGAGCGCATCGCCGGGCTTCGTCAGGGGCTGGTGGAGGCGCTGGCGCCTCATGGCCTGGCCGAGCGTTTTGCACACATTGCCCGGCAGCGCGGCATGTTCTCCTACACGGGGCTGACCGCCGAGCAGGTGCTGCGTCTGCGGCGTGAGGATGCGGTCTATCTGGTGGAAAGCGGACGGGCGAACATCGCCGGACTGGACGCCGCACGACTCGACCAGCTGGCCGCCTCGATCGCCCGAGTCGTGGCCTGAGCTACCGACATCAGGGGCTGGGTCTATCCCGCCCCGTCTCCCATCTGACCAAACAACAACTTCAGGGTGCGCCCAGGTCGCGGTCTGTCGCGCGCTGGGGCGACCTCAAGCTGAAGCTGCCGCAGCAACCTGGCCAGCGATAGAAAGACGCCGTGGCCGCGATGTGCAGAATCCATTGGTCTCCCCCCTTTCCTTGAAGGCCAAATGCGCGTGCCAACCTCGCGCGGGCCTGATGTCGAGGCCAGGCACAGGTCCCGCTTTTTGCCACCGCGTAGTGGAACTCGACCTCACCGGCCCTGTCATAGCACTATGACATCACCCATCGAGTCAGCTGTCTCCAATCTGCATCCGCATCCGAAACGGGTGACCAGCTGGTCAGGTGACCAACGGGCTGCAACTTGAGCCAGACGAGCCGCTATCTTCAGTAACAGGTTTCGAACGAGCCCCCCGATGAATCATTGCAATGCCGCCAGCAACCCTGCTCCGAATCAATACGCCTGTCACTCCGCCAACGAGCATGGAGCCTGCCCGAGCTGTGCCAGTGGCGAGCGCCTGGGATTTCGCTTCAGCTACGCTTACCAGCCGATTGTCGATCTCGCCAGCCGAGAGATATTCGCCCACGAAGCACTGGTGCGTGGCGTCAACGGTGAACCGGCGCCGAGCGTGCTGTCGCAGGTAACCGAAGAAAACCGCTTTCGCTTCGATCAGGCCTGCCGGGTCAAGGCCATCAAGACTGCCGCCAGGCTTGGGATGCAGAGCAAGCTGTCCATCAATTTCCTGCCCAACGCCATCTACCGCCCGGAGCTGTGCATTCGCTCGACCCTCGAGGCAGCACGCGCCCATGACTTTCCCATCGAGCAGATCATCTTCGAGACCGTCGAAGGCGAGCGCATCAGCGATGCCAAATGGCTGACCGAAGTTTTTCGGGAATACAAACGCATCGGCTTTCTCACCGCGATCGATGATTTTGGTGCCGGTTTTGCCGGGCTCAACCTGCTCGCTGACTTCCAGCCCGACCTGATCAAGCTGGACATGGACCTGATCCGAGGCATTGATCAGAGCCACCCGCGCCAGGCGATCGTCCGGGGGACCGTCGGGATGTGCAGGGAGCTTGGCATCAAGATCATCGCCGAAGGTGTGGAAACCCCGGACGAGTGCAGCGCCCTGCATGACCTGGGGATCAGCCTGATGCAGGGCTACCTGTTCAGCAAACCGCTGTTCGAAGCCTGCAGCCAGGCCAGCGCCCTGCCCTGGGCGGACGGACTGCCGAGCTGAGCGACGCTCAGCGGCATCGCATAGCCCGCCTTGCGCCTCCTCCTGTCATCCTCGCGTCGCCTGCCCTGACGCGTCGCACCCAGCGGTCAGGCGTTGCGCCCGGCCAGCGCCGGAAGCACCCGAGGCCGCAGGCCCTCGCCGAGGATGGTCAGCACGCCGATCGCACCGGCAATCCAGTACCAGCGCACCAGCGGGTCGAAGCCCAGCCAGCCTAGGGCATGCAGGAAGACCATGGTGATCAGAACCGGGCAGACGTAGCGGACCATGAACAGCCACAGCGCATAGCCCAGCGGTGGAAGATCCAGCTCGTCACGCATGATCTCGCTGCGCAGGGCATAGCCGGCAAAGATCACGATGAAGATCCCTCCCAGCGGCATCATCCAGCGCGAGGTCAGGTAGTCGAGCCAGTCGAAGAAGTTCTTGCCCAGCGGCGTCCAGCCGGCCATCAGGTTGAACGAGAGCATCGCCAGCAGGCTGATCACCAGCAGCACCGCACCGGCGCCAATGGCGGCCTTGAGGCGGCTGATGCCGTGCTTTTCGTTGAGGTAGGCGACGGTGGCTTCGATCATGGAAATGGCCGAAGTCAGCGCAGCGATCGATACCATGGCAAAGAACAGCGTGCCGAAGACGGTGCCGAACGGCATCTGCCCGAAGGCCAACGGCAGGCTCATGAAGATCAAACCAGGGCCCGCGGTCGGGTCCATGCCGTTGGCAAAGATGATCGGGAAGATTGCCAGCCCCGCCAGCAGCGCCACGCACGTATCGGCAATCGCGACCATGAAAGTGGTCCGCGCGATGGATTGTCCGTCAGGGATGTAAGAGCCGTAGGTCAGAATCGCCCCGGAGGCCAGGCTGAGGGTGAAGAACGCGTGGCCCAGTGCGGCCAGTAGCGCTTCACCGGTGAGCTTGGAGGTGTCGAAACTGAACAGGAAGGCGAAGCCCTGATCGAAGCCGCCGCTGGTGACGGCATAGCCGACCAGGATCAGCAGCATCACCGCCAGGCCCGGCATCATCCAGCGCACCGCGCTTTCGATGCCCGCTTGGACACCCTTGGCCACGATCCACAGCGTCAGCAGCGCCACCAGTACGCTCCAGCCACCGAGCTGCCAGGGATTGGCGTTGTGCGCCTCGAACACCTGTGCCAGTCCATCCACCGAGCTGGCTGCCAGCGAGCCGTCGAGCATTTTCACCGTATAGGCGAACGCCCAGCCGGCCACGACCACGTAGAAGCAAAGAATCAGGAAGCCGGCCGCCATGGCCATGCCGCCGACGCCTTTCCAGAGCGGGCTGCTGCCGTTTTCGCGGACCGCTCGCCCGATCGCATCGATGGGGCTGCCACGGCCGCGACGGCCGATGGCGATCTCGGTCATCATCACCGGAATACCAATGGCGAGGATGCACGCCAGGTACATCAATACGAAGGCGCCGCCGCCGTATTCACCGGTGATGTAGGGAAATTTCCAGATGTTGCCCAAGCCGACTGCAGAGCCGGTCGCGGCGAGGATAAAGCCCCAGCGGGAGAGCCAGAGGTTCTTGGGTTTTTCACGGGTCATGCGTCACCTGTTTGTTGTTATCTGTGACGGAATCGAACCCGCCGCGCTCGTGACGCGACGGAGTGGCAAGGCGGATAAACCTTTATTGAGCGTCGGGCTGCACCTCCGGAGCTGCGTTGGCAAAAGCTTCGAGGGATTCGCACTGCTCGGTCATCTGCAGAATGCGCGGGTACTGGCTTAGGTCACAGGCAAAACGGCGCGCATTGTATACCTGCGGAATCAGGCATGCCTCCAGATAGCCCGGCCGTCTGCCGAGTGACAGCTTGCCATCGAACGTGGCCAACCCCTCTTCGACGCTAGCGAGGCCAGTGTGAATCCAATGCTGGATCCACTGCTGCTTCGCCTCATCCTCGATGCCCAGCGGGCAGCTGAGGTACTGCAATACGCGCAGGTTGTTCAGCGGGTGCAGGTCGCAGGCAATATGAAGCGCCAATGAGCGCACCCGCGCGCGGTCGGCCGGATCGTCCGGCAGCAAAGCCGGAAGCGGAAAGACCTCCTCCAGGTATTCGACAATCGCCAGCGATTGGCTGATGCGCTCGTCGCCGTCCACCAGCAAAGGCACCAGCCCCTGCGGATTGAGTGCCTTGTAGTCGGCCGAACGCTGCTGGCCGCCGTCCTTGACCAGATGCACGGGCAGGTTCTCGAAGGCGAGGCCTTTGAGGTTCAACGCGATGCGTACCCGGTAGGCGGCGCTGGATCGCCAGTAACCGTAGAGCTTGAGCGGGGATGAGCCAGCTGTTTCGTTTATCTCGGTGCCGTTCATGGCGCTCCCTGATTCTTCTTATCTAGACCGCAGCGGTTATCACAAACCACCCAGCGGTACCCTACAAGCCCGCGATCAGGCGGACAGCATCCATATTCAAAGGGCAGACGGAAGGTTTTCGTTACAGCCTCTGGACCAGCGTGGACACATGCACCTTTCCTTGAGTTGCGTAACGAAAAGCTGCCAAGCATGTGCGACGTAGCGCCGCACCGCGTACCCAAGGGGTAGATCCGATGGCCCGGATCGTGAAGCACAACAAGTAACCGGCGAGCGCCCAACGAGCCGCCTATTCGGATGGCAAGGGCGAAGCCGCTTCTTGCTAGGCATGCAGACGCTGCTCGGCAGGCTGCACCCTGTTGCCGGTCTGCAGGCGCTCCTGCGCCAAACGATCGGCGACGATCGAAGTGGACTCGCCACTGCTGGCAGCCCGCTCGAAGATTTCGCGAAGGGTTTCTGCGATGCCTCTGATGTGCGCATCGCTTTGCGCCGCGCTGCCACCGACGCGCTGGTAGTAGACGTCAATGATGCCGCCGGCATTGATCGCATAATCCGGCGCGTAAAGGTGGTTGCGACGCTGCAACTCGACGCCGATCTCCGGGCTGGCCAGCTGGTTGTTCGCCGCCCCGGCGATCACCGGCGCACGCAGCGTCTGCAGGGTTTCCGCGTTGAGGATGCCGCCCATGGCGCAGGGCGCGAACACGTCCACGTCCAGGCCATAGATGTCGTGCGGGCGCACCGCGTTGGCACCCAGCTCCTCCATGGCCTGACGCACGTTGTCATCGAAAATGTCGCAGACCCACAGCTCGGCACCGGCCTGTTTCAAGTGCCGGGCCAGCCCCAGACCGACATGCCCAACGCCCTGGATCGCAACCTTCAGGCCAGTCAGGTCATCGCGACCAAGACGCTGACGCACCGCCTCGCGCAGACCGACGAATACACCAAGCGCGGTGGACGGTGAGGGATCGCCGCTGGCGATGCTGCCGTCCAGCGTGGTGCGCGGCGTCGCACCGATGACGTGGCGGGTGCGCTGGGCGAACGCCTGCATTTCCGGCTCGCCGGTGCCCGAATCGGCCGCCGTAATGTAGCGCCCGCCGAGGCTGTCAACGAAATCGCCCATGGCATGCAGCAGCGCCTGGCTCTTGCCGGTATGCGGGTCACCAATGATCACTGCCTTGCCGCCGCCGAGCTTGAGCCGGGCCAGGGAAGACTTCAGCGTCATGCCGCGAGACAGACGCAGCACATCGCGCAGGGCGTCGTCGTCACTGGCGTAGGGGAACATCCGACAGCCGCCCAGCGCCGGGCCGAGCGTAGTGTCGTGGATGGCGATGATGGCGCGCAGCCCTGATGCCTTGTCGTGGCAGAAGACCACCTGTTCGTGATCATCGAAATCAGGATGGGTGAAGACGGACATGTGCGGATTCCTCTGTTCTTGTTCTGATCGAGAGCCTGCTGCGCAGGCTCCTTTAATGTTCTGCGCTGCGTATGGGGCAGCTTTTGTTAGGGTGACCGGGCGGCCACCCTACAAATCTCGCGAAGCGCTTTGCAGCAGCCTACGCCGCCGGCTCGAACAGCCGCACGGTCTGCACCTCGTCGCCGCGGGTCAGTTGCTCCTTGAGCAACTTCTCCTGCTGGCGCGCCTTGGCGATGGAGCGCTCCTTCACCGGGCCGTAGCCGCGGATCTGTTCCGGAAGCGCGGCAATAGCCACCGCGGTGCGGTAGTTGCTCGGCTTGAGTTGCGCCAGCAGCCAGTCGAGGTTGCGTTCGTATTCGCTGATCAGCTCGCGCTCCACACGACGGTCATAGCCGTAGCCGAAGACGTCCAAGGGCGTGCCGCGCAGGAACTTCAGCTTGGCCAGCACGTTGAAGGCGTTCAGCACCCAAGGCCCGAGTTCACGCTTGCGCGGCTCGCTAGTGGTGCTGTCGCGCTTGGCCAGCCAGGCCGGTGCCAGGTGGAACTGCAGCTTGTAGTCGCCTTCGAACTGCGCCTCGAGCTGCTGGCGAAACTCCGGTTCGCTGTACAGCCGCGCCACTTCGTACTCGTCTTTATAGGCAAGAAGCTTGAAGTAGTAGCGCGCTACGGCCTTGGACAGCGCCAGGTCATCAGCGGTATCCACCGCCCGTACGCGCTCGACCATCGAGCGATAGCGCTTGGCATAGGCCGCGTTCTGGTACTTGGTAAGGAAGTCCACCCGCCAGTCGACGATCTCTTCCAGGGTCTGGCAAATCGGTTGGACCGTTTCAGCCGGTCGTGCCAGCTTTTCGACCGCCTCGCGCTCCAGTGCCGCACGACGGCCCCAGCGGAACGCTTGCTGGTTCAGCTCTGCGGCGACGCCGTTGATGCTGATGGCCTTTTCGATGGCCTCGGCGGACAGCGGCAACAACCCCTGCTGATAGGCAAAGCCCAGCAGGAACAGGTTGGTGGCGATGCTATCGCCCAGCAGTCGAGTGGCCAGGAAGGTCGCGTCGATGAAGTGGGTTTTCTCGGCGCCCACCGCATCCATCAGCGCTTCGCGCATGGCCTTGCCCGGTACCTGGGCATCAGGGTTGCGGGTGAATTCGGCAGTTGCCGATTCGTGGCTGTTGACCACCGCGTGACTGATCTGATCGTTGAGGCGGGTCAGGGAATCTTCGCCGGCAGCCACCACCAGATCGCAGCCCAGCAGCAGATCGGTTTCGCCGGCGGCAATGCGCACGGCATAGATATCGTCCTGCCTGGCGGCGATACGGATGTGCGTCACCACCGGGCCGAACTTCTGCGCCAGCCCGGCCTGGTCGAGCACGGTGCAGCCCTTGCCTTCCAGATGCGCGGCCATGCCCAGCAGCGCGCCGAGGGTGGTCACGCCGCTGCCGCCAACACCTGGGATCAGCACGTTCCAGGGGCGATCCAGTGTCGGATGCTGCGGTTCGGGCAGCTGGTCGTCGGCGATGCCACCGGCCATGGCCTCCGGTTTGCGCAGCCCGCCTCCGTGCACCGTGACAAAGCTCGGGCAGAAGCCTTCGACGCAGGAGAAATCCTTGTTGCAGGCGTTCTGGTCGATCTCGCGCTTGCGCCCCAGCTCGGTTTCCAGCGGCATGACGGCCAGGCAGTTGGACTTCTCGCTACAGTCGCCGCAGCCCTCGCACACCGCGGGGTTGATGAAGGCGCGCTTGGCCGGGTCTGCCAGCTTGCCGCGCTTGCGCCGACGACGCTTTTCGGTGGCGCAGGTCTGATCATAGATGATCACCGAGACACCCTTGAATTCGCGCAGCTCGCGCTGCACGGCATCCAGGTCGCGGCGGTGATGGAAGCTGGTGATCGGCGCGAAGGTATCGCGGGTCGGGTACTTGTCCGGCTCATCGCTGACCAGGGCGATGCGTTTGACGCCCTCATCGGCCACCTGACGGCTGAGCTGATCCACGCGCAGCTCGCCGTCGATGGGCTGGCCACCGGTCATGGCCACGGCATCGTTGTAGAGAATCTTGAAGGTGATGTTGACGCCGGCTGCCACTGCCGCACGCACCGCGAGGCTGCCGGAGTGGAAGTAGGTGCCATCGCCCAGGTTCTGGAATATGTGCGGGGTGTCGGTGAACGGCGCCTGGCCGATCCAGTTGACGCCCTCGCCGCCCATCTGGGTAAAGGTCTCGGTGCGCCGGTCCATCCACTGCACCATGTAGTGACAGCCGATGCCGGCCGAGGCGCGGCTGCCTTCCGGTACCTTGGTCGAGCTGTTGTGCGGGCAGCCGGAGCAGTAATGCGGCGTGCGCACGGTGTCGTAGCTGCGTGCGGCCAGCGCTTTTTCCTTCGCTGACAGAAACGCCAGGCGCGCCTGGATGCTGTCGCTGGTGTAGATCGGCGCGAGGCGCTTGGCGATCACTCGCGCGATCATCGCTGGGGTCAGCTCGCTTAGGTTCGGCAGCAGCGAGGTGCCGTGTTCATCAAACTCGCCGACTACCCTTGGGCGCTTGCTGACGGGCCAGTTGTAGAGCTGTCCGGTGAGCTGGTCCTCGATGATGCTGCGCTTCTCCTCGACCACCAGAATCTCGTCCAGCCCCTGGGCGAACTCGTGCACCGAGACCGGCTCCAACGGCCAGCTCATGCCGACTTTGAGCACGCGCAGACCGACCGAGGCGCACAGCGCTTCGTCGAGACCGAGATCATCCAGCGCCTGACGCACGTCGAGATAGGACTTGCCGGTGGTGATGATGCCCAAACGAGGGTTCGGCGAATCGAGCATCACCTGGTTCAGGTTATTGGCCCGGGCGAAGGCGCGTGCGGCGTAAATTTTGTAGAGGTTGAGACGTTTTTCCTGTGCCAATGGCGGGTCCGGCCAGCGGATGTGCACGCCGTCTTCGGGCAGTTCGAAGTCATCGGGAATGCGCGTCTTGACGCGTAGCGGATCGACTTCCACCACGGCGGAGGAGTCGACGTTTTCGGCGATGGTCTTGAGCGCCACCCAGCAACCGGAATAGCGCGACAGCTCCCAGCCGATGATGCCGTAATCGAGGATTTCCTGGACGTTGGCCGGGTTCAGCACCGGGATCGAGGCGGCAATGAACGCATGTTCACTCTGGTGCGGCAATGTCGATGATTTGCAGCCGTGATCGTCACCGGCCAGCAGCAGGACGCCGCCATGGGGCGAGACGCCCGCGGCGTTGCCGTGCTTGAACACATCACCGGAACGGTCGACGCCCGGCCCCTTGCCGTACCACATGGCGAACACGCCGTCGTACTTGGCACCGGGGAACAGGTTGGTCTGCTGACTGCCCCAGACTGCCGTAGCCGCCAGTTCCTCGTTGAGGCCCGGCTGGAAATGGATGGCGTTCTGCTTGAGGAAATCGCGCGCTTCCCAGAGGCTCTTGTCCAGCATGCCAAGCGGCGAGCCGCGGTAGCCGGAGATAAAGCAACCGGTATTCAGGTTCTGAGCCTGGTCGCGCTGATGCTGCAGCATGGGCAGGCGGGTCAGCGCCTGGGTGCCGGTGAGGTACAGATGTCCGGTTGCGAGCCGGTACTTGTCATCCAGGCGGATCTCGGCCAGTGACATGTGGCGCTCCTGTTTGTTTTTATCGGAGTCTGGACAGCGTTGTTCACTGTCCGCCTAACAGGTCGTGGGCAGCCGCACGTAAAAGCCGTCCCACGCCAGCGAGCGGCAGGGGATCACCCCACCGTTGCGCGTTGGATAAAAGTCTGGCCGTGACAGGGAGAGATTTTCTTTCTACTTTTGCGGTGTAAGTGCGATCCCGTGCATGATCCATCCACCAACAACAACAAAAAGAGCACAACCATGCAGACCCCGTTGAGCAGCATCGATCGCAAGATCCTGCTGCTGCTGCAACACAACGCCGACCTGTCCGCCGCCGAGATCGCGGAAAAGGTCAAGCTGTCGCAATCGCCGTGCTGGCGCCGCATCCATCGCATGCAGGAAGAAGGGCTGATCGAGCGCAAGGTCGCGCTGCTCAATCCGAAGAAGCTCGGGCTGAACATGACGGTATTCGTCAACATCAAGTTGTCCGCTCACGGACGCAGCAACCTCGACGAATTCGAGCGCGCCGTTGTCGGTTATCCCGAAGTGCTGGAATGCCACACCATGGCCGGCGAATCGGATTACCTGCTCAAGGTGGTAGCCAAAGACATCGATACCTATGAACGCTTCCTGCGCGACCAGCTCCTGCAAAGACCGCACGTGCAGGAGGCGCATTCGCATATCGCGATGAGCGAGGTGAAGCGGACGACGGAGCTGCCGCTGGATTGAGCCTTCAGACCGGGGCCGAGGCAGGCGGTGGATAAGGCGGAGCCGTTATCCACCCTACCGACGCAGTGCCGTGAACGTAGGGTGGAAAACGGCCACAGCCTTTTCCACCGGCGATCCATCGGTCGATGACGGAGTCACAAGGCCGCAGCGGCACGATCGATTATTCGCCCGGTATCCCCCGAACCCGCTCGCCTATTTCAATCGCGTTGCGTTCGAACCAACCCTGATTGACCTCCAACGCATAACGGGCCGGCTCCTGCGAGCAGCGAATCGATGTGTCCAAAGGTTGCAGATCGATAATGTCGACGATGCGCCCCTCCTCGTCCATGAAGGCCGCCGACAGCGGTAGCGGCGTGTTCTTCATCCACAGGCAGTGGCGGCGAAAGTCATCGAAGCGAAACAGCATGCCGTGGTCTGCCGGCATCTCGGTGCGCTCCATCAGGCCGCGCTCACGCTCAGCGGGAGAGCGGGCGTACTCGGCCACGACCCTGGCGCCTCCAATTTGAAGTTCCAGCAGCGGCTCGCTGGCATGGACGCTGGCTGGCCCGACCAAGAAGACGAGAAATGGCAACAAAGCGGTACGCATCGATGTTTGGACTCTGTGGGTCAAGGGCAGCGTGACAAGTCGGCGAAGCATACAACGCCGGCTTGTCATTCGTTGTCCGCCGGCGCTTCGACCGCGACCTGATCGCTGTCGCCGTAGCGCTTCTGACATCGCTCGCAATAGAAAGCGCGGCGCTTGCTGCGACCCAGCGACTTGGCCTTGACGAAGGGAATCCTGCAGCGCGGACAGGTGGATTTGGTATGCGCGAGCCAGTGCGCTTTAAGCGTGCCCTCGCGCTTCCACTGCAGGAACTCGAAACTGTAGGTCCTGACCTCACGCGTCAGCTCCCTGAGCTTGGGCGCGGGCAGATCGCCGATCAGCGACAGCGGATGGATGCGGGCGCGAAACAGCACTTCGTTCTTGATGATGTTGCCGGAGCCGGAAAACAGCGTCTGATCCAGCAGCGCATCGCAGGCCAGCAGCCGGGGCCGTGCACGCAGCTTCTTGAGCGTGGTGCGGTTGTCCCACGCATCGCTCATGACATCCGCGCCCCAGTCATACGCCTCGTCCAGCGGGCCTTCGATGAATTGCACCGAGCAGCCATAGAAATTCAGCTCACCATTGGGAAATCCCAGGCTCAGCCGAGGCGTCGACTCCTTGCGCTCGTTGATCCGGTAGCTGCCGAACAGCAGCAGATGAATGCGCAGCGAGACGTTGTCCAGCTCGATCAGGAAGTGCTTGCCCCAGCTGCGAAACGACCGAACCCTCTGGTCCACCAACAGCACCTTGTCGAGCGTGGCACTGCCTTCCGCGCGCTCGATGGGCTTGCCCGTGAACTCGGCGACTTCTTCACGAAGGATGACGATCGAAGGACCTTCAGGCATGGCGATAGGGCTTCAGCTGGACTGTTTCCATATCGACTGGAAGCTGCCGCGATGGTGCGATCAGCGTTACCAATCCAGCTGCAGGCGACTCTCGAAACGGCGCAGCTCGCCGCTCAGCGGATCCGTAAACGCCAGCCCGCGCGCCAGCAGCTTGAGCGGCCGCGAGTAGTCATCCTGCTCGCGCCGGCCGCGGTCGATCAGCTCGGGATAGAAAGGATCGTTACAGATGCCGGCGCCCAGCGAAGCCATCTGCAGGCGCAGCTGATGCTTGCGGCCGGTGACCGGATAGAGCGCATAGCGCCATAACGCATCGCGACGTTCGAGCACCTCGATGCGCGTCTCGCTGTTGGGTTCGCCGTCGCCCCTTTTCATCAGGAAAAAGGGTTCGCCATCGACCATGTGGAGGCGCTCATCGCGGGGAAAATCCAGTTCGGGCAACGCCGGGCAGATCGCTTCGTAGCGCTTGTCGATCTTGCGTTGGCGAAACAGCGCCTGGTAAAGACCGCGGCTGGCTGGATTGGTCGAGAACAGCACCAAGCCGGCGGTCAGTCGATCGATGCGATGGATTGGCACCAGACTGGCGTTGCCAACACGCTTGCTCAGGCGTGCCAGCAGGGTCTCGTTGACGTATTCCCCAGCCGGCATCACCGGCAGAAAGTGCGGCTTGTCCGCCACTAGCAGGTGATCGTCGAGATGCAGGATCCGCTCCTCGAACGGGATCGGCTTCTCGTCCGGCACCTCGCGGAAGTAATGGACCTTCAACCCGACCTGATAGGGATGCTCAGCTGCGAGCGGCTGGCCGTGAGCGTCAAGCACACGACCTCGCGCGAAGCGATCGACCCAGGTGTCGCGACCGATCGCCTGGAAGTGCGCGCACAGACAATCGAGTACTGTCGCCCAGTCGCCTTGGGGCAGGTGCAGGGTGCTGCGGGCATTGGCGGGCGCCATACAAGACAAATCCCGTGGCAAAGCGGAGCGCGATGATACCTGAGCTCGGCGCGCCTATGGCTCCCCCGGACAGAGGAGCCAGTCCGCCGAGCGCATCTGCGCTGGATCAGTCGATTTCGTCGAGGGTGATCTTTCCGGTCTTGCCTTCCATCTGGAATTCATACTTCTTGCCGTCTGCCTTCAAGCCTTTTCCTTCCCAGCTCTTGTCGTCCGCTTCAAGGCTGTGCAGCTCGGTATAGCCGGCGGCCTTGGCCTTTTCGACGGCCTGACCGAAGGTGATCCAGTCGGCGCCGGGCGAATCCGCCAGAGCAACGCTACTGGCGGAGCCCAGAACGGCGATGGCAAGGGCGGCAGTCAGTTTCTTGTGATACATGGTCGATCCTCTTGATGAATGAACGTCGGGCGTATGACAGCCCTGTTACATACGAGCGACTTCGTTCATCCAGGGTTCACCCGATTCGTCTGCAAAGCGGCTTTCAGCGCTTCTCGATGGAGACCAGCGCCGCTTCGTCGCCCTCGCTTTGAAAACTGATGCGTACCTCGTCACCGACCGACAGGCCTTCGAGCTGCTCACGGCGGGCCTGGAACTCCATGGTCGCTGCCGGCCAGCGCAGCGCCGGCACCGCGTCGTGATCGATGGTGACCACCCCCTCGTCACGGTCTATCACTTCGATCCGGCCGCTCGCATGCACAACGGGCTCGGACGCAACCTCAGTGGCCGGGCCGCCATTGATCGAGGGTGAGCCGGCCGAGGTCGGCGGTTTCAGCAGGTCTTGCGCGAAGACCGGTTGGACGAGCAGTGACAGGGTAAGGGTGACGCAATGGAGCAGCTTCATGGCAGGCCTCCGGAACCGGTGGACGTACCTCGTATTGGACAATCCCTGCGCAGCAAATGCTGGTGAGCGCGTAGATTTGTACCGGTGTGCGCCGTTCAGGTTCGTGTAAGCCAGGGGCCGTAACCTGTGAATCGTCGAAACCCAAACAGGAAAACGAAACCATGAAAACACTGACCACCCTGATCACTGCCGCCACCCTCGCCCTTGGCGCCAACCTGGCCATGGCCCGCGACCTTGGGCCGGACGAAGCACTGAAGCTGCGTGACGCGGGCACCATCCAGTCCTTCGAAAAGCTCAACGAAGCCGCGTTGGCCAAGCATCCAGGCGCCACGGTAGAGGAAACCGAGCTGGAAGAAGAATACGGACGACATGTCTATCAGCTTGAATTGCGCGACAGCAAAGGTGTGCAATGGGACATGGAGCTGGACGCCAAGACCGGCGAAGTGCTCAAGGACCATCAGGACGACTAATGCGGCCCGCCACTCTTCTCCTCCTTCCGCTCGCTCTGCTGCTCGTCGCCACCCCGGCGGCGAGCCGTGACCTGGACCAGGACGAAGCCCTGCGGCTGCGCCACGAGGGATTGATCCAGCCATTGGAAACCCTTCTGCGGGGCGCCCTGGAGCGTTATCCAGGTGCCCGGCTGCTGGAGGCGGAACTGGAAGAAGAGGATGGCCTCTACGTCTACGAGATCGAATTGATCACCGTCGACGGCGTTGCCCGGGAAATCGAGCTCGACGCCCACGACGGCCGTGTACTGAAGGACGAAGAAGACTGATGCGCCTGCTGCTGGTGGAAGACAACGTCTCTCTGGCCGACGAACTGGTTGCGGGCCTCAGCCGTCACGGCTATGCCACCGACTGGCTGGCCGATGGCCGCGACGCCGATTACCAGGGCAGCAGCGAACCCTACGACCTCATCGTTCTCGACCTCGGTCTGCCCGGCAAACCGGGGCTCGAGGTGTTGCGCGCCTGGCGTGAGCGCGGTCTGGCCACACCGGTGCTGATCCTGACTGCGCGCGACTCCTGGGCCGAACGCATCGAGGGCCTGAAGGCCGGTGCCGACGACTACCTGACCAAACCCTTCCACCCGGAAGAATTGCTCTTGCGTATCCAGGGGCTGCTGCGCCGTGCCCATGGCGTGGCCAATAACCTGCTGCTGGAGGCGGGCGGCCTGACCCTGGACGAGGCCCGTCAGCGTTGCAACAAGGACGGCCAGGACATCGAACTCACCGCCGGCGAGTTCCGCCTGCTGCGCTATTTCATGCTGCATCCAGGCCAGCTGCTGTCGAAGACCCAGCTGGCCGAACACCTGTATGACGGCGAGACCGAGCGCGACTCCAATGTCATCGAAGTGCAGGTGAATCGGCTGCGCGGCAAGCTCGGCCGCAGCCTCATCGAAACTCGCCGCGGCCAGGGCTATCGTTTCGGCGGCGCGTCTTGAAGTCGATCCAGCGCAGCCTCAGCCTGGGGTTGATCGCCGTACTGCTACTGGTCAGCCTGTTGCTGGTGCAGACCAGCCTCTGGCTGTTCGAGGCGGGACTGCGCCAGAGCCTGGAAACCGATCTGCGCCAAGAAACCGAAGGCCTGCTGATCGCCGTTGTAAAGGGACAGGATGGTTTCAAGCTGGATTCAGGACGGCTGAACCCTCGCTACCAGCGGCCTTTTTCCGGTCACTACTTCCGGATCGACCTGCCCGAGCGCAACTGGCGCTCGCGATCGCTGTGGGACACCGAGCCCGAGTGGCCCCTCGCCAGTGGCCTGAGCGCAGAGCTGGCCGACGGTCCGCAGGATCAACGCCTGCTGATGTACCGCGCTGAATACCGTCGCGACGGGCAGCGCATCGACATCAGTGTCGCCCGCGACTACACACCTATCCTCAAGAGCTTCGACCAGGTCCGTCTGGGCGGCCTCGGCCTGGTGGGCGTGGTGCTGCTGATGTTTCTGCTGTTGCAACGCTATGCGGTGAAGCTTGCGCTGCGGCCGCTGGAGCGGGCTCGCCAGCAGATCTCCCAGCTGCAGCAGGGCCAGCGCCAGCAGCTGGACATCCAGGTGCCGCTGGAGCTCGAACCCCTGGTGGAGCAGATCAACCACCTCCTGGCGCATACGGACGACACGCTCAAGCGTTCACGTCATGCCCTGGGCAACCTTGGCCACGCCTTGAAAACGCCGTTGGCGGTGCTCGGCAGCCTCGCCCAGCGCGACGAAATTGCCGCACACCCGGCGCTGCGGGCGGCTCTTTGCGAGCAGCTTGGCCAGATCCAGCAACGCGTCTCACGCGAACTGGGGCGCGCACGCCTGGCTGGTGATGTGCTGCCAGGCGGTTATTTCGACTGTGCGGATGAATTGCCACCGCTGTTCGAGACGCTGCGGATGATCCATCGCCGTGAGCTCGACCTGAGCTGGCATACCCACGAGAACTGCCGGTTGCCATGGGATCGCGAAGACATGCTCGAATTGCTCGGCAACCTGCTCGACAACGCCTGCAAGTGGGCAGGCTCGAAGGTGCGGCTGACGATCGAGCCGACAATCTACGGCTATCTGATCCTGGTTGAAGATGACGGCCCGGGCATCCCGGCGGATTGCCGTGAAGCGGTACTGGAGCGTGGTGCTCGGCTCGACGAGCGCGCCGAAGGGCATGGGCTGGGGCTCGGGATCGTGCGGGATATCCTGGCAGCCTGGAACGGCAGTCTGAAGCTGGACGACAGCGCCCTCGGCGGGCTGCAGGTCAGCGTTCGCCTATCGGCGCCAAAGTGGGCCGGTGGCTCGAAGGGGGCAGACAGTCAGGCAGGGTGATGCGAGAGGTGACCTGTTACTGAGCGCGGGCCAGTTCGTTGCGCATGTCTTCGAGAATGGTCTCGACCAGCAGGCCGTTCTCCACATGGCGGCCAGCAACCATACGAGTGGCTTCGGTGCCATTGATCGGATAACCGACGCGCACCACCAGGTAACCATCGTCCTGTGGCTCTACGCGGGTTTTATAATCGGCCGGAAAGTTGTCGGCCAGGTGACGGGACAGGGTTTTCATCAAACGTCTCATGCGCTGGGTCTGTGACAAAGACCCAGCAGGGCGCCCGGTGATTCATACCGCTCATCGGATGACCGCTCATCAACGACAAACTGTAACCCTGCGCTGCTCTTTCCGCCTCATCGCTGGCTGTCATTACCGTATGCCAGCCACGCCAGAACTCCCATCCCGGCAAAGGCCGCCACGGAAACTAGCAACGCATTCAGTAACAGGCTCATAAGGCGTTTCCTCGTTCCGCTCGCTTGAACTAAGGCCCGAATATATGTAGCTTCGCGCGACACGTCGAGCGAGCCGATAGTGGCCCGTAAAGTTTCCAAGCAGATGAGGCATGCATGAAACGCAAGCAATCGATCAGTCATATCCGTTGGGATCTGGCGCTGCGCTACCGCCTGATCGAGACGATCGCCTGGTGGGAAGGCCGCCTGACCACGGGCCACCTGATGCAGAGCTTCGGCATCAGCCGGCAGCAGGCCTCAAAGGACATCAACACCTACCTGAACGAGCATGCGCCGAAAAACCTTACATATGACCGCCATCTGAAAGGCTACAAGCCGAGCAAAGGGTTCGAGCCGCTATTCATCGACGGCAGCGCCAGCGCCTACCTGCACCTGCTGGACCAGAACCGCGACCGCGCCCCGCACATCGAAGGCCTAGCATTGGCCTACGCGCACACCGAGGTGTTGCACATGCCCGACCGCAGCATCCGACCCGAGGTGCTGCGACCGATCCTAAAAGCCTGCCGCGAAGGGCTGCGGCTGGAAACCGAATACGTCTCCCTCGCCCACCCGGATGTGGAAATTCGCGTGATGGCGCCGCATACCCTGGTGTTTACCGGCACCCGTTGGCACGTGCGCGCCTACTGCGAGAAAAATCGCGGCTTCCGCGACTTCGTCCTCAGCCGCTTTCGCGGCGAGCCGGACCTGATGGATGAAAGCGATAACACGCAGGACAAGGACGAGGCCTGGAACACGCCGGTGGATGTGGTCATCGAGCCGGATGCGCGGCTCAGTGCAGAGCAGAAGGCAATCATCGAAACCGATTACGGCATGCAGGATGGCGAGCTGCGCATCGCCACCCGCGGGGCCTTGGTGCAGTACGTGTTGCAGCGCTACCAGATCGATCCGAATACGGTGCAGGCGAATGCCGCGGCGCAGCAGATTCAGGTGAGGAATCTGCAGGGGTTGAAGGGGTGGTTGTACGCATGAGGCTTAGACGGAACCTGGCCACTCGCAGGAGCGAGATTGCGCACGATCAGGTGCAGGCGCAGACCTGCATGCGCGACGCCGCGCTTTCCTCGGCCCGACCTGCAGTTTGCGCCTTGGATGGCGCGTCACTTTTTCTTGTGTGGACAAGAAGAAGTAACCAAAAAGAAGGCCACCCCTGCATCCGGGTTTTGCTTCGCAAAACTCCCCTCACTCCGGCGCTGCTCCGGGTGTCGTCGCGAAGGGACATCCATGCCGACGGCGGCCCCGACCCATCACTCCTCGCTCGGCATCCATGCCTCGCGTCCCCCCACGCAACGTCTACGCTCGGCCTCCTGAAGGGGACCTGGGCCCGAGTCGTCTGCAAGCTTCTTAATTGCAAAGACCATGAAGCGCTTCGCTCATTTGTGAGCAAAAAAACTATAGGGCGACACCGAACGCCCCTTTCAGGAGGCCGAATGGAATCGCTGCGCAGAGGGGCGAGCGGCATGGATGCCGCGAGAGCCGTGAAGGGCCATGGATGGCCCTTGCGCGGCGACCCTCGGAGCAGCGATGGAATGAGGGAAGTCGAGCGCAGCGAGACCCGGATGCAGGGGCAAGACCTTTTGGTTCCTTTTGGGGCGACTGCCAAAAGGGACTCGCCCAGCAGGGCGAAACCAATGCCTCAACCCACATCGCCAATAGGCTACACCCCGCGAATCCTCGGCCAAAAAGCTTCGCAAGCAAGAACGCTGCGCCTCCCTCGCGGCTATAAAAGCACCTTGCAAACTCTGCGCTCAGACTCACATCCAGTCGCGCCCCGTCGCGACACCAACGAAGAAAACTCCCTCGTATGCGCCTGATCCACACCTCCGACTGGCACCTCGGCCAGACCCTCCACGGCCAGGACCGCGACCACGAACACACCCAGTTCCTCGCCTGGCTGCTCGACCAGCTCAGCCTGCATCAGCCCGACGCCCTGCTCATCGCCGGCGATATCTTCGACACGGTCAACCCGCCATTAAAAGCTCAGGAACGCCTCTACGACTTCATCGTTCGCGCCCACGAAAAGCTCCCGCAGCTGGACATCGTGATGATCGCCGGCAACCACGATTCCGGCGGGCGCATCGAACTGCCCGGGCCGCTGATGAAGCGACTCAACGCCCATGCCATCGGTCGCATCAGCTGGATCGCGGAAAACCAGCTCGACCACAAGCGCCTGCTGGTCCCGCTGCACGATGCCAAGGGCGAAGTTGCGGGCTGGTGCCTGGCCCTGCCCTTTCTGCGCCCGGCGGAAGTCACTGGCGGTGAGGCCGGTGAGGACTACATGGCCGGCATCCGCCACGTCCATCAACACCTGATCGCCGCCGCCGAAGCCCAACGCCAGCCGGGCCAGGCGCTGATCGCCATGAGCCACGCGCATATGGCCGGCGGAGCGGTATCGGAGGATTCGGAGCGCAACATCGTCATCGGCAATGCCGAGGCGTTGCCGGCCAGCCTTTTCCCAGAGCCCATCGCCTACGTCGCCCTCGGCCACCTGCACAAGCCGCAGAAGGTCGCCGGGCAGGAGCGCATCCGCTACAGCGGGTCACCCTTGCCGCTTTCGTTCGGCGAGATCAGCTATCCGCATCAGGTGCTGCTGGTCGGCTTCGAGGGCGACCGGCTCGACACCGTCGAAGCGCTGCCCGTGCCCCGCGCCGTGGAGATGATCCGCATCGGCCGCGCGCCGCTGGCGGAGGTGATCGGCCAACTCGAGGCCCTGCCCCCGGTCGGCCTGTTCGCCGAACACCTGCCCTGGCTGGAAGTGCGCGTGCAGCTCGACGAACCCCTGCCGGACCTGCGCCAGCGCATAGAAACCGCCATTTCCGGCAAGGCCTGCCGGCTGGTGCGCATCGCCAGTGAATACGCCGGCAAGCGCGGCGAGGCCGAATCGGAGGTACTGCTCGGCCTCGACCAGATCACCCCGCAGGAACTCTTTGCCCGCGCCTGGGAAGCCCAGTTCGGCAACCCGCCCGACGAACAGGCACTGGATGACTTCGCCAGCCTCCTGCAGGACGTCGAGCTTGCCGGCGAAGGAGACACGAAATGAATATCCTCGCCATCCGGCTGAAAAACCTCGCCTCGCTCGCCGGCGAACAGGTCATTGACTTCACCGCCGAACCCCTGGCCAGCGCCGGCCTGTTTGCTATCACGGGACCTACAGGTGCCGGCAAGAGCACCATTCTCGATGCGCTGTGCCTGGCACTGTTCGGCAGTACGCCACGGCTCGATGGCGCCTCGCTGCTTAGCAAGGTGCCGGATGGCAGCGACGAGATCGGCAGCGGCGACGAGCGCAACCTGCTGCGCCGCGGCTGTGGCAGCGGCTACGCGGAGGTGGATTTCGTTGGCGTCGACGGCCATAGCTACCGCGCCCGCTGGGAGGTCAAGCGCGCCCGGGAAAAGATCGACGGTCGCCTGCAAGCCAGCAGCCAAAGCCTGCTCGATCTGGACAGCAATCAGCTCCTGGCCAGCGGCAAGAAGCGCGAGTTCAGGGAGCTGCTCGAAGCCAAGCTGGGCCTGACCCTGCCGCAGTTCACCCGCGCCGTGTTGCTGGCGCAAAGCGAGTTCTCGGCGTTTCTCAAGGCCGACGACAACGACCGCGGCACCCTGCTGGAAAAGCTCACCGATACCGGTCTCTACAGCCGCCTCGGCCAGGCCGCCTTCGAAGCAGCCAAGCGCGCCCGCGAAGCACTCGCCACGCTGCAACAACAGGCTGGCGGTGTGCAGCCCCTTGAACCCGAAGCGCGCCAATCGCTGGAAGCCCAGCACCAGACGCAACTGGCCGAGCTCAAGGCGCTGCAGCAGCAGCTCGAGACGCTGAAACAGCAGAGTCAATGGTTACAGGACCTGGCCCGCTTGCAAGGCGAGCTCGACAGCGCGAGGCAGCAGCTGACCGACGCTGAAACCGAACACGAAAACCTGGCCGATGCCCGCCGCATTCTCGGGCTGTTCGAACTGCTGGCACCGCAACGGCATCGTTTCTTGCGCGAGGGGGAACTGGCGCCGCTGCTGGCGAAGGTTGAAGAGAACCTGGCTCGCCATGGTCGCGAGCACAGCGCGGTGCAGCAGCGCCTCGACGAGCTGGAGCAGCTCTGCAAGGCATCGACCGAGGCGTTGAAGGCGGCCGAGCAGGCGCTCAAATCGGCCGAGCCTCAGCTGGCTCAGGCGCGCCGCGAAGAGGAACGCCTGAGCGATCTGGCCACAGACCTGAGTGACGCGCGCCGGCAAGCCGAACAGGCCGAGGCCGCGAGCAAGTCCGGCGAACAGACCCTCGCGCAACTGCGACAGCAACAGGAACAGGCCGCCACCCAACTGGCGTCCCTGACCGAAGGGCTTGCCCGCAGCGCCGAGCTGCATCCGTTATGCGCGGCCTGGAATGGCTACCGGCCGCGCCTGCAACAGGCCGTGCAGATAGCCGCTCGCTTGCAAAAGGGCCGTCTGGAACTCCCCGCCCTGGAAACTGCGGCCAAGACCGCCGAGGCCGCACAGCTACAGGCGCGCCAGGCGCTGGACGCGCTGCAGGCCAGGATCGGCGGTGAAACGAGCCTGGCCGATCAGCTTGCGCAACTGAACACAGGGCTCGACGCCTGGCGTGAAGCCCAGCGCGAAGCCGAAACCCTGCTCGGGTTCTGGTCTCGCCATCAGCAGCTAACAGATCAGCAGCGGACGTTACGCGATGAACGGAGCCGCCAGCAGCAGGAACTCGACGCCCTGACGCAGGCAGGCAAGCTCGCTCGCAGCGAGCGGGACGACGCGGAAAAGGCGCTCAAGGTGGTGCAAGCCCTGCTGGAGCGCCAGCGTCTGGCCCGCAGCGCCAATGTCGAGGCCTTGCGCGCGGCGCTGGTCCCCGGCGAGCCATGCAGCGTCTGTGGCAGCCTCGAGCACCCCTGGCATGACGGCAAGGCGCTGCTCGCTGCCCTCGACCAGGGCGATGAGCGCGAAGCCGAGCAGGCCCAGCTGCTGCTGAAAAGTCACGACGAAAAACTCCAGGCGCTGCGCGACCAGCACATCGCCCTGAGCACGGGCATCAAACAGAACGAGCAACGACAAGCCGAGATCACCGACGAGCTGGCAACGCTGGAGGCGCAACTGGCCGCCCTGCCCCTCTATGCCGAGCTGCTGAAGGAGCCGGAAACAGGGCGCCAATTCTGGCTGGACAGGAAACTCGCCACACTCAAAACCGAGATCACCACGGCCAACGCCCGCCAGCGCGAGCTGCTGGCGCTGCAGCAGCGCAGCGAAGCTCTGCAGACCGCTTGGCAAAGTGCACGCGACGCCTGCGTCCAGGCGACTCAGGCCCTTACCGGACAGCGCGACGCCATCAGCCGCGACGAGGAGCGCCTGGATGAAGAACTGGCCGAGTTCGGCAGTCTGTTGCCCGCCACCCTGCTCAGCCAGTGGCGCGAGGCACCGGCGGCAACCTTTATGCAGCTCGACAGCCAGGTCGAGGCGCGGCGCCAGCAGATCGAGCAACAAACAGAGGTCGCTGAGGAGCAGCAACAGCGCCAGAGCGCACTGGAACGTGAGCAGCTGCAGCAACAGAATCGTCTCGATCAGCACAAGGCGTGCGCCGCCCGCCTCAGTGAACTCGAAGCTCGCGAACTGGCCTGTCGCCAGAGCCTGCGTGACAGCCTGGGTGAGCAGCCCAGCGCCCAAGGCTGGCAGCAGCAGTTAGAGATCGCCATCCAGAACGCTCGTCAGCAACAGGCCGACATCGACCGGCAGCTGAACGAAGCGCGCGTCGAGCTCACTCGCCTCGCGGGCGAGCAGCAGAACTGCGCCGGGCGCCGCGACGAGCTGCTGGCCGAACGCAAATCCCTTGGCGAAGAGCTCAACGCCTGGCGCGCCGCCCATCCCGACCTGGACGATGCGACCCTGACGCAGTTGCTGCAACTGGACGACGCCTTGCTCGCTGAAGCCCGCGAGCGGCTGCGCGCCAACACCGAACAGCTCGCCCGCAGCCGTGAGCGGCTGGACGGCTGCACGCAGCGGCTGGCCGCGCACCAGGCCGGGCAACCCGATGCGCCGGATGGCGAAACCCTGAAGCGCCAGTACGCGGAGCAGGAAGTCAGCTGCAACGCGGCCGAGCAACGCTGCGCCGAAACCCGCGCCGCGCTGCTCGACGACGACCGCAGGCGCAACCAGAGCCAGTCCCTGCTCCAGCAGATCGCCGAGGCGACGACGGAAAGCCAGCGCTGGGGTCGTCTCGCGGCGCTGATCGGTTCCAGCGACGGTGGCGCCTTCCGCAAGATCGCCCAGGCCTACAACCTCGACCTCCTGGTGCAGCACGCCAACGTGCAGCTGCGCCAGCTGGCCCGGCGCTATCGGCTCAAGCGCGGCGGGAGCCCGCTGGGGTTGCTGGTGATGGACACGGAAATGGGCGACGAGCTGCGCTCGGTGCATTCACTGTCGGGTGGCGAGACCTTTCTCGTCTCGCTGGCGCTGGCACTGGGGCTGGCCTCCATGGCCTCGAGCAAACTGAAGATCGAGTCGCTGTTCATCGACGAAGGCTTCGGCAGTCTCGATCCGGAGTCGTTGCAAATCGCCATGGATGCGCTGGACTCGCTGCAGGCCCAGGGCCGCAAGGTGGCGGTGATCTCACACGTGGCGGAAATGCACGAGCGCATTCCGGTGCAGATACAGGTGCAGCGACAGGGCAACGGTCAGAGCGGGCTGAGGATCATCGGCGCGGCAGGGTTCTAAGCCAGGGGGCAAGCACGACATCGGCTGCCGTGCTTGCCCTGCCATCAGCCCATTGCGGCCCCGTAGCGCCGCTGTACTTCCGGCCAGTTGATCACCTGGTAGAACGCGTTGATGTATTCCGGCCGGCGGTTCTGGTAGCGCAGGTAATAGGCGTGTTCCCAGACGTCCAGTCCGAGGATCGGCGTGTTGCCGTTCATCAGGGGGCTGTCCTGATTGCCGGTGTGTTCCACGACCAGCTTCTTTTCAGGTGTGACACTGAGCCAGGCCCAGCCACTGCCGAAGCGCGACACGGCCGCTTTGGTAAAGGCTTCCTTGAATTTATCGAAGCCGCCCAGCTGCTCAACGATGGCCTTGGCGAGCTCGCCTTCCGGCGTTCCGCCGGCGTTGACGGCCATGACTGTCCAGAACAGCGAGTGGTTGGCGTGACCGCCACCCTGGTTGATCACCGCAGCCTGCTTATCGGACGGCAGCTGCTGGATCATCGTCAGCAGTTTTTCTACCGGAATCTCAGCCCACTCGGTGCCTTCCAGTGCCGCGTTGAGGTTGTTGATGTAGGTTTGGTGGTGCTTGGTGTGGTGGATTTCCATGGTCTGGGCGTCGATATGAGGCTCCAGCGCGTCGTAGGCATAGGGAAGCTCGGGAAGGGTGTGGGGCATGTCAGTGAACTCCGTGAAATGGGCTTTCATGCAGGAGCGCCTGCTGTTGCAGCATTGATACAGGCTGGTTGGCGCTGCGCTTGAGCACGCGGCGGATGCGCGGGGTGTCGCCATGGGCGGTGGTGAACTGCAAAAGCTCGACATAGCTATGCCGGCTGTGCCGTAGGCAAGCCTCGCGTAGCTCTGCTTGGAGGCGCAGATCCATGAGGCACTTGAGCAGGTGCTCATGGATGGCGCAGAGGTATTCGGCGCTCTCCTCCGGCTGTTTCAACCGCAGGTGCACATCGGCAAGGTTGTGGTGGGAGATGACATAGGCAGCGACCGCTTCATCGGCGTCGTGCCAACGCTCGAACAGCACCCGGCTTAGCGCCAGCGCCTGCAGATAATGCTCTCGGGCATCGATGTATTCGCCTTGGCTGAAAAGCCGGTTGGCCAGTTCGATGGTCCGTTTCCAGTGCTCCATGATGGATCTCCTTGAAGCGAGGCTTCAGCGGATGGGAGGTGCACAACAGGCAAAGCGCAGCGGAGAAGGACGCGCCGAACGCCTTGCGCTAATGAGTTTAATTATCATTTAGCGAAGGGGCGGGCAAGCATTCTCTCTATCGCACCGACAGACGTGCAGCGCCACAGGACAGCTCCGGGCTACTTGAAAGACATGCAGTCGCTAGGTCGGCGCTGAAGCGAAGCGAGGCGAGAAGGCTCAACGCTGAACCGAGAGTGATACCAGGCAGCGGGTTCGCTTGGCAGGATGCATTGGAAGCGAACCGGCAGACGCCGCTTGTGGCCACGCCGCCGGGATTCGCACGAGAGAGGGTGTCACGGGCGCGCCGCTTGTGGCCGTACGCCTGCCGGACCGATACGGATCAGCCACGAGCGGGGCGAGCTTACGAACTCAAGCTTTCAGTCAGCTGTCGACCCTTCACGCCTAGCCGAGTCATCAGCATGAGCCAGACCACGATCTCCGAGCAGCTGCATGCCATGCATGAGCAAGGCTTCGTTCTGCTGCGCCAGGTCCTGCAGCCGCAGCAGATCGAGGTCGTCCGCGCCGCCATCGATCGCCTCGAACCCATTCACTGGGACTACCAGGGACTGGTGGACGACCATTACAAATGCGTCTTCAACCGGGACCCGTTCTGGCTGCCCCTGCTCGATCCTCCTGGTGTGATCGAGTTGGCCGAAGCCTGTCTTGGAAGGGATTGCCACCTGATCGGCCAGACCGCCTGGCGCAGCCATCCGGGCTTCGTTGGCGGCGAGCTGCATGCCGATTACCTCGTCATGGAGCTGCCCGAGCACCTGTTGGCGGATTCCGCTTTCAAGCTGCCGATGCAGATCTGCACGGCACATATCTACCTCGACCGGATCGATTCCGACCTCTGCCCTACCCTGGTGATACCCGGCAGCCACCGGGCCGGCCGCAAACCGCGCCCGGGTGAAACCCACTGGCAGGGCCACGAGCCACATCCGGTGCTCTGCGAAGCCGGTGACGTGCTGCTGTTTCGCAGCGACCTCTGGCACGCAGGCAGCCGCAACCGCACGGTCGACCGCAGCCGTTATCTGCTGCAGGTGCACTACGGGCGGCGGATGGTGGCGCAGAAGTTTTCGCCCTATCTGCAGTGGCAGTTCAACCCGGACGTCATCGCCGCCGCCACGCCAAGGCAGCGTCGTCTGCTCGGTGAACACGAGGCGTCGGAGTACGACTGATCATGGCTCTCGGGTAGCGATCGGCCCTGCTCGCGTCTTCTCCGCACCTTCCGGGGTGGGCTGTTGTGCACTTTCGAGATCAATCGATGCCAGGCCGACCGAACCCTCGCGCTTCCCCCCCTTCTAAGCAGTCATCGACTAGAGGAGGTTGCCATGACCAAACTACCCTTCACTGCGCTCGGCTTTGCGCTCCTGGCCCCGGCCGTGTTCGCCCAGACGCCGAAGCCAGAGGTGATCACCCATCTCAATGGGCTGGACATTGAAGTCAGCGCCATGGGTGTACCGACCTCGACAACCGAAGCCGGCGGTGAACTGGTCGGGATACGTGCCGTCAAGGTCATGAACAACACAGGCGATACGGTGACCTGCGAATTTCACGTGCCTGCCGATGCGCGCGCGGACACCTCCGCCCCGCCCGTCTTTTCCGTAAGCCCCAATACCCAGCGCGTGGAGCGCGTGCCTGGCAATTACTCGCCGGACCAGCCGTTCGCTGAACTGACCTGCCGCGGAGCCGCCGAGAGCGTTGGCACCCCGACGGTCATCCCTTCCAGCGAGCCGGATGCCGAGCCCGCCGCCGATACCCAGCCTCACACTGAATCCGCCACCGAGACGGGCACCGGCATTCCTGCCGACTCGACGCGTTCGCGAGAAGGCAACAGCCGCGATCGGTGACTCAACCCTATACCTGGCCCGGCCTGCCGAGGTCCGGGCTTTTAACGCCGTTCCTCTCGAATGAACGGAATCCCCAATGCGCCAGGCTGGGTGCCGGTGACATTCCTGCCGCTGGCGACCCAGATCATCACGGCAAGCGTCACCGCGTAAGGGGTCATCAGCACGAAGTACTGCGGCAGGCGCACCCCGGCGGCGGCCAGTTGCGGGATCAACGCTTCGATACAGCCGAACAGCAGCGCACCAGCCAACGCCTTCCAAGGCGACCACCGGGCGAAGATCACCAACGCCACGGCAATCCAGCCGCGGCCGCCGGTCATGTCGGCGATCCACAGCTTGGTACTGAGCACCGAAATATAGCCGCCCGCCAGTCCGATCAGCGCTGAACCGGCCAGGATGGCGGCCAGCCGATAACCGAGCACGGAAATGCCCGCCGCATCCGCCGCCTGCGGATTCTCTCCAACGGCGCGCATCCGCAGGCCAGTGGTGGTCCGTGTCAGAAAGGCGACCACGGCGAGAAAGATCAGCGGCGTCATGAACACCAGCGGGTTCTGCACGAAGAGCTTGCCCAGCAGTGGCAGCTCCGACAGCGGCCAGAGCTCAATGGCGCCCAGCCCCTTCACCGGCTTGTTGGTCCAGTCCAGCAGCGTGCCTAGCAAGCCGGTCAGCCCCTGGCAGAAGAACACCAGCGCCAGGCCGGCGATGACCTGATTGATGCGCAGCATCAGCACCATCAGCGCGAACAGCAGCGACACCACCGCCGCCGCGCCCATGGCCAGCAGGAGCGATATCCCCGGCATGCCATAGGCCAACTGCGCGCCGATCCCGGCCAGGGCACCGACGAGCATCAGTCCCTCGGCACCGAGGGCCAGCACGCCAGCACGTTCGGTGAGGATCAAGCCCAGCGCCGCGAGGGCGAAGGGCACGGCGAAGTCCGGCGTGTTGCCGAGCCAGTTGGCGATCATGTCCATCAGCTTTCGCCTCCCTGAACGCGGCGGATACGGTGGCGGATAAAGAAATCCGAGGAGGCGACGCAGATCACCAGGATCGCCTGGATCAGCTGCACCATGGAAAAGGGGATCTGGTAGAACACCTGCAGGCTGCGTCCGGCAACGAACAGCATCGCCATCAAGAGCGCCACCACCAGTGCAGCCACCGGGTTGTTGCGGGCGAGAAAGGCGATGAGGATGCCGGAGAAGCCGTAGCCCTGGTAGAACGACTGGGTCAACCGCCCCTCCTGCCCGGCCGTGACGAGAAACCCGGCGATCCCGGCCATGGCGCCGGAAACCAGCACCGTGCCGATGATCATCTTCTGCACCGGCACGCCCACCGCGCCGGCCACTCGCGGGTTGGCATCGACAAAGCGCAGGTACAGCCCGGCGCGGGAGATGCCGAGAAACCACAGCGCCAGCAGCGCGACGATCACCGCCAGCGGCACCGCCGCACTGAAGCCCTCGAACAATTCGGGCAAGCGCTCGAACGACTGGAACTGCGGCGAATAGGGGAACGAGCTCCTCGGGTCCTTCCAGCTGCCGTACAGTAGGTGCAGCAGGAAGTTGATCGCCAGGTAATTGAGCATCAGCGTCGAGATGATCTCGTTGACCTTCAGCCGCAGCTTGAGCAACACCGGCGCCAGCGCCCAGGCGAGGCCGCAGAAGATGGCCGCTACCAGCATCAACGGCAGACGCAGCGCCGGAGGGCCAACCTCGAACAGCGAGATCGCCGTGGCACCGATGGCGCCCCAGATCATCTGGCCCTCCAGCCCGAGGTTCCAGAACTTGGCGCGAAACGCCATGCAGCCGGCCAGACCGACCAGGATCATCGGCGAAGCCTGAAACAGCACGGCGGTCAGACTCTGCGCATCGAATACCGTGAGAATGACGAACTCGTTGAGCAGCTCGCCGACCGGTACGCCAGCGGCGACGAGGATCGCGGCGGAAATGCCCAACCCCAGCAACAGCGCGAGGCCGATGATCACAGCCTGCCAATGCCAGGCCAGTTGCTGGCGGATCTCCAGGGCGTAGCGTCGCGACAGCAGCGGCGGCTTGGGCTGCTTCGCGGCCTGCGTAGCCTGCTCGAGCATCACCGGGCGTACCTGCTCATTCATGTCTTGCCCCTTCGGTAGTGAGTTCTCCATGACTGACCATGGCCCTGCCGATGGCCTGGCGATCCGCTGGCCTGTCGAATTCGGCGACGATGCGTCCGCCGCTCATCACGCCGATGCGATCGGCCAGGGCCAGCACCTCATCGAGGTCTTCGCTGATTACCAGCACCGCTGCGCCGGCCTCGCGGGCGGCGCGCAGGCGGGCATGCACCGCGGCGGTGGCGCGCACGTCGAGGCCGCGGCTGGGGCTGTGCACCAGCACCAGCTGCGGGTCGCGGGAGAACTCCCGGGCGATCACCAGCTTCTGCGCGTTACCGCCGGAGAGCAGCGCGGCCTTCTGTTTCAGCGAGCGCACGCCCTGCACATCGAAACCCGCGACTGCCTCGGCAGCCTCCGCCTCCAGACGCTTACGCCGCAGCTTGAAGAAGGAGCCGTAGCGCCCGCTATGGACCTGGCCGACACCGAAGTTCTCGGCTACCGAAAGCTCCCCCGCCAGCGCGGCGCCGTAGCGATCCGCCGGGATTGCGGCGATGCGCAGCTCGCGCCGTTGCTCGGCGCTGGCCCGGCGCAGATCGCCGAAGCCGGTTAGCTCCAGCGTGCCATCGCAGGGCTCGGGCAGACCCATCAGCACGTTGGCCAGTTCGCTCTGGCCGTTGCCGCCGACGCCGGCGATGCCGTAGATCTCGCCGGCTCGCAGGCTCAGGTTCACGCCATTGAGCACGCCCTGGCCGCCCGCGCCAGACGACCTGAGGTCACGCACCTGCAACCGCACCTCGCCCGGTATCGCCGGCTGGTACTCGCTGGCCGGCGCGGATTCGCCCACGGTTAGGCGCACCAGCTCGGGCACCGAGACCGTCCGCGGGTCGAGGGTCTGGATGGTACGACCGCCCCGCATCACGGTGACGCGGTCGGCAAAGCGTTTCACGTCGCTCATCTTGTGGGTGACCAGGATCACCGCCGCGCCCTGGCGGGCAAAGGTGCGCACCGTTTCTAGCAGGCGCTCGGCTTCCCCATCGGTCAGTACCGCCGTCGGCTCGTCGAGGATCAGGATGCGCGCACCGGCCAGCAGCACCTTGAGAATCTCCACCCGCTGCTGCTCGGCCACCGAAAGCGACTCGGTGATCTTGCGCGGGTCGATGCTGAAACCCAGCTCGGCCGCCTTGTCGCTGATCCGCTGCTCCAAAGCCGCCAGACGCTGGCGATGGCTGCCCGAGAAGGCGTGGTTGCCCGGCCCCTCGGGCAGCGCCAGCTGGATGTTCTCGGCCACGGTGAAGGGCTTCACCAGCTTGAAGTGCTGATGAACCATGCCGATGTGGTAGCGGCTGGCATCCCGCGGGCCGCTGAGCCGCACCGCATTGTCGTTGATCAACAGCGATCCGCTCTTCGGTGCGTAGAGGCCGGCGGCGATGTTCATCAGCGACGACTTGCCTGCGCCGTTCTCACCGAGCAGCGCGTGCACCTCGCCCCATTTGGCGGTGAAGTCCGCCTGGGACAGGGCCATGAAGCCGTCGAACGACTTGCTGACCCCGGAAAGCTGGATCGCGTTGAGGTTGCTCATTGCTGGGTGGTCACTCCCTTGACGAACCAGTCCATCTGCCACAGCGCTGGGTCGGCCATCACCTCACCGGCGGCGATGCGCTCGGTGCCGTCACGGTCGAGCATCGGGCCGGCGTAGATCTGCATCTCGCCTTTGAGCAGCGCTTCGCGGGCGGCCATGATCTTCGCCTTGTCCGCTTCGGAGACCGCCGGGCCACAGCAGGCTGCATCGGTACCGCCTTCGGCCATGGACAGCAGCGCGCCGTTCTCCGGCGGCGTCCAGTTGCCGGCGCTGATCTTCTTCAGCTCCGGCGCGAGGAACTTGTCCCACACCCAGACCGACGAGCAGACGGTGGCGTCCGGGGCAAATTCGCGCATGTCGCGGTGGTGACCGGTCCCATGCACACCGCGCTCCTGGGCGACGATCTGCGGCGTCGGGCTGTCGACGTGCTGGCCGAGCACGTCGGCGCCGGCATCGATCAGCGCCATCGCCGCAGCGCGCTCCTTGACCGGATCGTTCCAGGCGCCGGTGTAGACCACGGTGACGGTGGCGTCGGGGTTGATCTGCTGAGCGCCGAGGGCGAAGGCGTTGACCGTCCAGTTCACCTGACCGAAGGGGTTGGCCGCGACAAAGCCGAGCTTGCCGGTCTTCGACGCCGCGCCGGCAGCCATGCCGCACAGATACTGGCTCTCGTAGGTGCGGCCGTAGAAGGATTCGAGGTTGGCGCTATTGGTGGTGCCCGAGCCGTTGAGGAAGGCCACGTCCGGGTACTTGGCGGCCAGCTCCTTGAAGGTGTCGGAATAGCCGAAGGCGGTGCCGATGATGACGTTGGCGCCGCGCTGGATCAGCCGGTCCACTGCCGGGCGGATCGAGGAAGCGTTCTCCGGCACGCTTTCGACGTACTGGATCTTGGTGTCCAGCTCGGTTTCGAGCTTCTGCCGCGCCTCGTCGAAGGCCTGGGTCCAGCCACCGTCATTGCGTGGGCTAATGTAGAGCATGGCGATCTTCGCCGGTTTATCGAGGGTCAGCCCTTCCTGCGCCGAAGCGACGCCAACAGTCGTTGCCAGGCCGAGAGCCACCGCCGCACACAAGGTCCGTTTCATCTTTTTGAGCATTTCTGGTCTTCCTGAGGTTGGCACGTCAAAGCATGTGGTTGATGCGAAACACGTTGTCTTCCGGGTCCAGCAGCACCGCCTGATACCAGTGGTAATAGGTCTCGTAGGGCGCCTTGATCAGCCGCGCGCCCATGGCGACGGCGATGGGTACCAGCCGCTCGACCTCGTCTTTCGAATCGACGTCGATGTTCAGCAGGAACTTGCAGCCGCGGGTGTCGGCGAATTCGTCCAGCTGCAGCAGCTCGTAGGCTTCCGGCGCGTTGAAGCCGATGCAGCTCTTGCCGGTATCCAGCCCGCGAAAGATCGGCGAGGCGATTTCGGGAATGTTCCTGAAGCCGAACAGCTCGCGGTAGAAGCCGCTCAGCGCCTCGATGTCCCGGGCGAAGACGTTGACGTAGGACAGCGTGCTCATGCGACCTCCAGGCCTTTGCCGAAGGTGGTCTGCTTGACGAACTTGGAGAGCAGGTTGTCGCCGGAGGTGACCGGCGCATGACGTGGCGGATTGGTCGCGCTGCAGCAGCCCGGCAGGCATTCGATCAAGGCGTCGTAGTTGGGCTGGTGGAAGAACACCAGTGACTGCCGTCCGTTGTCGGCAGGGCTGTCGGCCGGCGGGTTGACCACCCGATGCAGCGTGGAAATCCACTGGTCGTTGGTCCACTGCATCATCAGGTCGCCGATGTTCACGGCGAAGCCGCCCTCCACGTAGGGCACGTCCACCCACTCGCCCTGGCGGTTGCGCGCCTGCAGGCCGCCGAGGGCGTTGTCCGGCTTGACGATGGTCAGGCTGCCGTAATCGGTGTGGGCACCGGCGCGCATCTGCCCCGGCTCCACCGCGCCCTTCAGGTCCGGGTAGCTGAGGCTGCGGAACATGCTGATGTGCTTGTCGATCTTGTCGTCGAAGAAGGTCTCCGGCAGATCCAGCGCCAGGGCGAAGATGCGCATCAGCGACTGCGCCAGCGTGCTCATGGCGGCGAAGTACTCGCGATAGGCCTGTTCGAAGCCCGCGATGCCGCTGGGCCAGACGTTCGGTGCGAAATGTGGGCCGGCGGCGGTGCAGCGGTAGTAGGGCTCGTCCGGTACGTCGCTGGGGCCGATGGAAAACGACTCCTTCAGGTCACCCGGGGCCGCCTCTTCGAGCGAATAGGACAGGCTCTCCTCGGCCACCGCGCTGTAGCCGCGCACCATGTCCGGGCTGGGCCGGTCGACCTTGCGCTTCTCGGCCAGCGGCAGGGCGAAGAACTGCCGTGTCAGCCGCGACACCCGCTCGACCAATTCGGTAGGAATCTGATGGTTGGTAATGACCAGAAAGCCGATGTCGCGACAGGCCTGGTCCACGGCGCGGGCGACCTGCAGCTTGCCCTCCGGCGTGCCGGCGAAATACGGCGCCAGGTCGATGATGGGAACGTATTGCAGAGTCATGGGTGACGCACTCCTCTGACGCAAGGCGGGTAACGAGCGCGTCGCCGATAGCGCGGGCGCTTCTTTGTATGCGTGACGCCGCCGCCCGCGTGCACGCCGGGCGACGGGGAGAAGAGAGCAGAAAGCGTGCCACTCAGCCGATTCGCTTAAGGATCAGAGACTTAGCTTTTTCGACGGATACAAATGGATCAAATGGTCCGGTTCGGAGCACTTGGTTTGTGCGCATGGCACGAAAAGCGGGCGCCATGGCGTCAGGTCACGATCAGGCCGCATGCGTCTTCCGACCCACCAGCAATCGATTATTGATAATAGTTATCAATTGGCTATAGCATCTGCCCCTCTGTTCGAAGCCCTCAAAGGAAATGCCTCAATGCGTCGACTTCTCGTGCCTGTGCTGTCGCTACAGGCGCTCGCCGCCACCGCTTACGCCGCTGAACAACCGGAACCAAACGACGAGCCCATCGCGCTTGAACAGATGGAAGTCACCGCCACTGGGGCCGAGCGCGGCGATGGGCCGGTAGACGGCTATCGAGCAACCCGCTCGGTCAGCGCGACGCGCACCGACACGCCGATTCACGAAATTCCGCAGTCGATCAGCGTGGTGCCGGGACAGGTAGTAACAGACATTGGCGCAACCCGGCTGGAGGACGCGCTGGATTACGCCGGCGGCGTAGAGCGGGGCAATAACTTCGGCGGCCAGGGCCTGACCGAATTTCTGGTCCGCGGCTTCAGCTCACAGGAGTTCTACCGCAACGGATTCGCTATCAACCGCGGCTACCCCAACATGCCGGACGCCGCCACCCTGGAGCGCATCGAAGTGCTGCGCGGCCCGGCTTCGATGCTGTATGGGCGCGGTGACCCCGGCGGCACCTTCAACATCGTCAGCAAGCAACCACAGGTTGAACAACGGACCGTACTGGGGACCCAGTTCAACACCGAAGGGCTGCGTCGCGGCACGCTGGACACCACCGGCGCCCTGGACGAGCAGGCCGAATTCACCTATCGCCTGAACCTGGTGGCCGAAGGCGCCGACAGCTTCCGCGACCATGTCGAAAGCGAGCGCTACAACATCGCCCCGGTGCTGCGCTGGGATCTCAGCGATGCTACGGCGATCATTCTGGAGGGCGACTACCTGCACAACCGTCACCCACTCGACCGCGGCGTGACGCGTTACGCCGGCCAGCAAGGCCAGCTGCCGCGTGACCGCTTCCTCGGGGAAGAAAGCGCCGGCAAGTTTACCAACGAAAACGCCATGACCCAGCTGCGGATCGAGCACTTGCTGAATGATCAGTGGACGCTGCGCGGCGGCGTGCAATACCTCGACGGCAGCCTGGATGGCGGCGCGGTCGAGAACAACGGACTGGCCGCTGACGGCCGCACCGTAGGCCGTAATTACAGTGAACGCTGGCTGGAATGGAACGACTTCGCCCTCCAGGCCAATGCCGAAGGCCGCTTCAGCGCGCTGGGCTTCATGCATACGCTGCTGACCGGCGTCGAGTACGACGATTTCAACTACAACTCACGAATTGATCGTTCCGCTGCCGGCAACGGCGCCTTCCCGCTCGACATCTACGAACCGGTCTACGGTCAGCCGCTGCCAGCCATCACCCGCACCACCACCTTCGACGACGAGGACCTGAAATCCTATGCGTTTTATATGCAGGACCAGGTCGAGCTGACCGAGCGTCTCACCCTGCAACTGGGTGCGCGTCTGGAGCGCTTCGAGCAGAACTACATCAACAAGCTATCGCCCGCCGGCAGCTGGGACCAGGCGCATAACGCCGTCTCGCCGCGCATCGGCGCCATCTACGACCTGACCGAAGCGCTGGCCGTCTACGCCAACGCCTCCCGCTCGTTCAAGCCCAACCGTGGCGCCGACCGCAGCAGCCAGGCATTCGACCCCGAGGAAGGTGTCGCCTACGAGACAGGCATCAAGTACGAGCTGCCGGAACACAACCTGAGCGTGACGGCCGCGCTGTTCCACATCACCAAGGAAAACGTGCTGACGGCTGACCCGGCCAACGTTGGCTCGCAGTCCTTCCAGGTGGCCGCAGGCGAGGTCCGCAGCCGCGGCTTCGACCTCAGTATCGCCGGTAACATCACGCCGCAATGGCGCGTGATCGGCGGCTACGCCTACGTTGACGCCGAAGTCACCGAAAGCAACAGCGCCGCCATGCTAGTAGGCAGTCGCCTGGCCAACGTGCCGGAGCACAGCTTCAACCTGCTGGACACCTACGAGTTCGACAACGGCGCGCTGGACGGGCTGGGCCTCGGAGTCGGCGTGAAGTACGTCAGTTCGCGCAAGGGCAGCACCTCGAACACCGCTTTCGACATGGGCGCCTACACCGTGGTTGATCTGCTGGCCTACTACCCGCTCACCGACCGCGTTCGCCTCAACCTCAACCTCGACAACGTCTTTGACGAGGAATACGACGAGCGCGCCTGGGGCAATATCTGGGCCTATCCAGGTGCTCCCCGCACGCTGCAGGCCGGTATCTCCATCGAGTTGTAACCACCCGCCGTCTCTCGGAAAGCGGACTGCCGCTTTCCGAGACGACACAAGGCCCGCCTCTCCCCTTGCCGATGGCGCTCAGCGCGCATTATTAATCGCAGGAGAGGCCGCTCTATCCGCCATGCAGCCACCGCGGCGCCATTGCGGGAACGCCAGCCCGAATTCAGCCTCGCTGTATACGATCAAGCGGGCTCAGTACGGCCAGGCCACATCGATTTAGCACACCCGCAGTCCCGCAGTCGCAAGGCCTCCATCAAGCGAAGCCCGGCTCCATACAGGAGTTGAGTGACAAGGCCGACCTCACCCTCAAGCAGGCTGAGGGTCTTCTGCACTTCTTGAATAGACAGCACGACCGGCAGGTGCGCGGGTTTCTTGGCGCGCACCACCTCGCCAAGCCAGGGTGAATCCTGTTTGAGCACCTGCTTATAAAGAAACAGCAGCGCAGCAAGCGCTTGGTTCTGCGTAGAAGCAGAAACGTCGCCGCGAACCGCAAGGTCAGAAAGAAAAACTTCGACTTCCGCAGCCCCATCTCAAGCGGGTGCTTATAGTTTTGAAACCGTACGTAGAGCTTGATCCACTCGCAATAGACACGTTCAGTTCTAATCGGGTAGTGTTTCAGCCTGATCTGATCGCGAACCTGATCGAGCAATCGCGGCTTTCCGTCCATGGTGTATAACTCCCTTATACCGTCATCATCCCTTTGGAAGGCCCACCCTAGACAAGGAAAGCAACTGTGGCAAGGAACGTTGTCCACCAGTCCCGTCCGGCGTCTTATACACCACTTGGTGTCTAATTATAGTTATGTACTCATCTGGCAACGGAGTAGCCATTGAAAATTTATTACGTCGACGCTGAAAATATCGGCCTCAGTATGCTGGATGAGCCAACAATCTCCATACTTGATAGAGTTTTCGTTTTCAAATTCAGAAAGCCTAAAATCTGCATGCAGTAATGCGCTATTAACCTGTGTAAGCGGTTATCCTTCGGGGCAAAATCAAGCAGATTTCTACATAATTGCTCATCTATCAAACGTTTTATCGCATCTCTCAAAACATGAGAAAAAAGCAATAGAGTTCAAGCTTTGCTCCAAAGACCAAAATCTTTGGAAAGCATTTGAATTTCAATGTTCACTTGCCGGCGTGAAATCTAGCGCGCCACATATCGCCATAGAAATCGAGCCAAATAACGTTGTAGTCGCAATTGACACATCCATTGAGACAAAAATTCTCAAGCTAATGTCTCAACCCATCACGTCAATTGAAATACAACATAAGCTCAAGGTCCCGCAGTCCGAGTTCACAACATCATTCAATCAGCTTATAAAAACTGGCAAAATCAAACGTCAGGAAAACTCAAAAAAACATTGGCTACGAGTTAAGGGCACATAACAAATGGCTCAAACCGTTCGCTTCGCTCACTGGGACGGGCTAAAGCCCGCCCCTTAACCAAACGCTAGGTGTCAATCACGAAATGGATCTCAATGACCTCGCAATAAACTACTATCACGACTCTCTTGTTCTCGCTCAAAAGGCGATGTTCTCTGGGATTATCGTGTCAGGTATTGCATATCTGTCTGCCATTATCGGCATAGGTAAAGCCTCTTATACCATCCCCTTTATTGGTATCGAAGTTGAGTCATTGAGCTATTTTTCAATCTCACTTTTGTGCTTATATTTTGCATGCGGCATGTTGTGCTTGCACGGCATGAATAAAGCGCTCTACAACTGGGAATTAATTTCGGATCACGAACTTTCCTCACGCCTTCTTCATACGCCTAACATATTAATGTCGAGCATCATATTTAAAGCATTGTTATATGGCTCACTATTTACTGTCGGCTCAAGCCTGTCAGCTCAAATTCTTAGCATATCTGGCTGGAAGGTGTACCTGGTAGGCAGCATCGTTTGCTTCCCTTATTTTTACGCGCTAAGGCTTCAATCATATTTCGAAAAGCCGGCACGAACCAAATCCGCGGACAACCCTAACTAGTGGTTGAAGTCGCTCGCTGCGCTCACTCGAGAAGGGCTAAACGGCCCCTTAACCAAACGTTAGACATCGGGAGTACTCATGATTCCTGCACCGTCGATTAAATCTATCCAAGCCGCACTCGACCGGGGCCTTGGTATCAAGGTACGTCGCGTGACCAAGCGGGTACCGCAGATAAATTTCGGTTTGATTGTTGCTGGTCGGCCACCACCACCTCAGTACAAGACCGAATTGATTGAAGAAAGAACTGAACAATGGTCAAAGCTTGTCGGCTTGCTCTTCTGCATGCCGACTAGTAAGCCCGGGAGGGACGAAATTCTTCCCAATCTTGACTATTTCCACCATCGCTCAGCACTTTTCGTTGACTTTTTTTGCATCGGCTATGGTACGGAACCTAACGGTGATGCAGACCGCAGCAGTCCCCGACCCGCAGCCATCGTCGATAATGCACAGTGGAGGTTCACTCCGTCCGAATTCAATGCCTGCCGAGCAGAGATTGAGAGTCACACGAAATGGCGGTTTAGTGGAGAAACCGATCTTCTCCTTGCCGTCGCGAGGAAGCCAAAAAACGGGGGTGCGACTCTCGACTATTCGTCAGTCATAGCCTGCAATCTCGAGGAGATGATCCGTGACAACGCGATACCGAGCGTGCGCGGCTTCTTTGAGAAGATCTTTCAGTTCGGCGAACAATACAAGGGCGCGGACCCAGTTTGGGAGCTGAGCGACCAATTCGGGCTAGCGGGCGGCGGGAAACTTCTTGAGGAGAGCGTGCTTTCACTCTTGCCGGAAGTTGTCAAGAAGCAATACAAGGCCACAAAGCACCTTGCAATCTCCGACGTATCGCGCTGAAGTCTAACATTCCCGTCCAGAGGGACGCTCCGCCAGCAAGCTTCGCTTGCTTTATCCGCGCCCCCGGGCTTGCACATTAGATGCATGAAATGAAGAAGCGTCTCGAGGGCCCTTTGGGTTAAAGAACATGGCTTTTTCCGCTGGGATTTTACGTATCCACCAAAGCTATAACGGGTTGCGCCATGCCTAACTAGTGGTGCAAACCGTTCGCTACGCTCACTGGGCCGGGCCAAAGCCCGCCCTTTAACCAAACGTTAGGGATGCTTTGAAGTAGCCCTGTAATTCCGGCCAACTTCAGCCCCCTCCGATTTTGAAAGCGATATACCGTTCAAGAAATGATCAGATCGCTCGCTTATATCTGAGCTTTAGCCGCCGCGAGCTTCTCCGGACAGCGATTTATTGCACTACAGGCGCACCTCTCCTGTATCCGCCAGTAAATGCCGGCGCGCCATCCACAGGTTCGACCGGGCCAACAGCGTCACCGAGGCTGTGCTGATGCGGTCCGATTCACTTCCCTGTGAACAAGCGACTCGTCGAAACGAGTGAACTTCCCCCCCAGCGGCATGATCCCCTTTTAAGCACAGTCAGAGCGATCCGGACTGCCAGCGCATTCGCGCCGGGCATCAGGTCCGGGTCGCCCAGCGATGAGGATGCTTCCGTGACCGTTATCACCCACAGCACGCACCACACCACACACAGTATTTCCCGTCATGTACCAAACCCGATTCACGCAACGTTGCTTGGGGGAACCGTTCCGCTGTTTCTTGGCGGCCTGTTAAGCGATATCGCGTATTTCCAGACCTATGAGATTCAGTGGACCAACTTCGCGTCCTGGCTGATCGCCGGGGGACTGGTCTTCTGCGGGTTGGCCATCCTGTTCGCGCTGGTCAACCTGGTTAAAGCCACCCATAAGAAAGGGCGGCCGCTGATCTATCTGTTGCTCCTGGCCGCTAGCTGGGTGCTGGGCTTTTTGAATGCGCTCGTGCACGCCAGAGATGCCTGGGCGAGCATGCCATCAGGCCTGATCCTTTCGGTGATCGTGACCCTCTTGGCCTGTGCGGCGACCTGGATCGGCTTTAGCAATCTGCGCGCTGGAGGTGAAGCATGAAATACGCAGGCCCACTAAGCGCCCTGAGCGTGGCGTTGTTATTGAGCGCATGCGGCGGCGCGGATCAGGATATCGCGTTGGTAAAAGGTGAAAACCCCAAACTCGACGAGCCTCAGCGGGGGCTGCTGCCCAGCATGACGATTGCCGACCCGGTCGGCTGGGGTGACAAAACGCCAACGGTCCCCGAGGGATTCACGGTAAGCGCAATCGCGACCGACCTGCAGATCCCGCGGCAAACCCTCGTGCTGCCGAACGGGGACATCATCGTGGCCGAAGGCAAAGGCGGCAACGCGCCCAAGCTGAAACCGAAGGATGTCATCGCCGGCTACATCAAGGCAAAGGGCAACAGCTCGGTCAAAAGCGGTAACCGTCTGACCTTGCTTCGCGATGCCGATGGTGACGGCGTGTACGAACTGCAGAAGGTCTTTGCGGACGACCTTAACGCGCCGTATGGCCTGGCGCTGGCTAACGGGAACATCTACGTGGCCAACCAGGACTCGCTGGTGCGCTTCGAGTATCAGGAAGGTCAGACCGAGGCCAGTGGCGAGCCGGTAAAGGTCACCGACCTGCCGTCGCAGATCAACCATCACTGGACCAAGGCGTTGACGGTCAGCCCGGATGGGCGCTTCCTGTATGTCGGCATCGGCTCGAACAGCAACATCACCGAGCGCGGAATGGAGGCTGAAGTCGACCGGGCGATGATCTGGCAGATCGACGCAGAAACCGGCGCGCACAAGCCCTACGCAACGGGCCTGCGCAACCCAACGGCACTGACGATACGTCCCGACACGGACCAGCTATGGGCGGTGGTGAACGAGCGGGACGAACTTGGTCCGAATCTGGTCCCTGACTACCTCACCTCGGTACAAGAAGGCGGCTTCTATGGCTGGCCCTACAGTTACTGGGGGCAACATGTCGACGAGCGCGTTCGGCCGCAGAACCCCGATCTGGTCGCCGCCGCGATCAAACCGGACTATGCGCTGGGCCCACACGTCGCAGCGCTCGGCGTGGATTTCTCCTCGCCTGTGATGGGCGAGCAGTTTGCCGAGGGCGTTTTCGTTGGCGAGCATGGCAGCTGGAATCGCGAGAATCCGTCCGGCTATCAGGTGGTCTTCGTCCCGTTCAGAAACGGAAAACCTTCGGGCGAGCCGGTTGATTTCGTGACTGGCTTCCGCACCGCCGAAGGGACGCACGGCCGCCCGGTGGGTGTGACGGTCGACCCGCGCGGTGCTCTCATCGTGGCTGACGACCTGGCCAACATCGTATGGCGGGTGACCCGAACGCAGTAAGGCCACCGGGTGATACGTCCAGCATCAGAGCCCTGATCGCGAGGCCCCACCGCAGGTGCGCTGGGGCCCGACTTTTGGAGAAAAAAAGATGGTGATGAAGCGACTCTCCCTGCACCTCGTCAGCGCCATGGCCCTGGGTACGGCTTCGCTCGCAACCGCTGCGCCTGACGCCGTTGAACAGGATCAATGGCCGTTCACCGCAACGCCACGCGCCAGTTTCTCCGAGCCCTGGGCCATGACCTTTCTGCCGGACGGGACGGCATTGGTCACGGAAAAGCGCGGCGTGCTCAAGCATGTCGACATAGCGACGGGAAAGGCGAAGGAGATCGATGGCGTGCCGGAGGTTGCCTACGGCGGCCAGGGCGGGCTGGGTGATGTGATCTTTCACCCGGACTATGCACAAAACAAACGGATTTATCTCAGCTATGCAGAGAGGGGCAAAGGCGGCGATCGCGGTGCTGCGGTCGCTCAGGCGACGCTTTCTCTGAATGGCAACGGCGGCTCGCTTTCCGATGTGCAGGTAATCTGGCGGCAAGAGCCCAAGGTGTCTGGCGGCGGGCATTACGGCCATCGCCTCGCATTCGGGCCGGACGGCAAGCTGTGGATCTCGTCCGGCGAGCGGCAGAAGTTCAAGCCTGCACAGGACATGGACGCCAACCTGGGCAAGATCATCCGTCTGAACGAGGACGGCAGTGTGCCGCAAGACAATCCCTTCGCGGACCAGGGAGGCGTAACGGCACAGATCTGGTCGCTGGGCCACCGCAACCCGCTCGGGATCGCCTTCGATGCGCAGGGCCGCCTGTGGGAACAGGAAATGGGCCCCGAAGGCGGCGACGAATTCAACCTGATCCAGAAAGGCGGCAATTACGGGTATCCGGAAGTCTCCAACGGCAATCACTACGGCGGAAGCCCCATCCCGGATCACAGCACACGCCCGGAATTCATCGAGCCCAAAATAAGCTGGAACCCGGTCATCTCCCCTGCCGGCCTGATCATCTACAACGGCGACCGCTTTGCCGACTGGAAAGGAAATGCGTTCGTTGGTGGGCTGTCGTCCGAGGCCCTGGTTCGCATCACCCTGAACGGCGAAGAAGCCAGCGAGGCCGCACGCTATGACATGGGTGCGCGCATCCGCGAAGTCGAACAAGGTCCCGATGGCAGCATCTGGCTGCTGGAAGACGGGGATGGCGGACGCTTGCTGGAGCTTAAGCCGAAATAGGCTGATGCATCGGCTGGCTGCGTGCGGCAAGGCGCAGCCAGACCGGGACTGCATCGGGACTGGTGAGGCAGGTGCCCCGCCCCTCGGGCCTTTCCCCTCGCCTATCCATCAAAGGATTGAATCGCCGCAACAAGCGCAACCCCGTCACGGTCTCGTAACACACCCGGCCTAGCGTGCTTTGGCTAACCCCAATCCCCGAAGCCGAGGCCCGCATGAAAGCTCCGACCCGCCTGACCCGCACCGCGCTCTCCACCGCGTTGACACTGGCCCTGCTGCCGCTGGCCTCGCAGGCCGCTCCCTCTCGTGCTGCGGAGTATTTCGAGCGGGTCGCGACCTTTCCGGTGTACCGCAACCTGGGCGCCGATGAAGACGCTTCAAAGCAGACAGTCGCCGAAATCACTGCCGTCAGCCGCGATGGCCGCACGCTGATCTACACCGACAGCCCCGGCAAGCGGATTGGCCTGGTGGACATTCGCGACCCGAAATCGCCCGAGCCGGCCGGATTCGTCCAGCTCGAAGGCGAGCCGACCTCAGTCGCCGTGCATCAGCACTACGTACTCGTCGCGGTGAACACCTCGCTCAGCTTTGCCCAGCCCGACGGCGTGCTGGCGGTGTTCGATATCCGCAACCCCGCGCAGCCCAAGCGCGTCGCCACGCTGCCCATGGGCGGCCAGCCGGACTCCATCGCCATCAGCCCGAGGGGGCGCTATGCCGCGGTAGCCATCGAGAACGAGCGTGACGAGGACCTGAACGACGGCTTGATTCCGCAGCTGCCTGCCGGTTTCCTGCGCATCGTCGATCTCAAGGGTCAGCCATCGCGCTGGAGCACACGCGACGTGGACCTGACCGGCCTGGCCGAGGTCGCGCCAAACGATCCTGAGCCTGAATACGTCAGCATCAACGACCAGGACGTCGCTGCCGTCACCCTGCAGGAAAACAACCACATCGTGCTGGTCGATTTGCGCCGTGGCAGCGTGCTGCGCCATTTCAGCGCCGGCCAGGTCGATCTGGACGGCGTGGACGTGGAAGAGAACGACCGCATCGAGCCGGTAGGCGTGCTCACGAGTAAACGCCGCGAGCCGGATGCGATCGCCTGGGTTGGCCCGCTGCTGGCGACCGCAAACGAGGGTGACTACGAGGACGTCAACGGCGAGGAAGGCGGCAGCCGCAGCTTCACGCTGTTCGACTTCAACGGCCGTGTCTGGTACGAAGCCGGCGCCTCGATGGAACACGCCTTCATCCGCGCCGGGCACTACCCGGAAAGCCGCTCGGAAAACAAGGGCATCGAGCCTGAGGGCATCGCCTCGGCTAGCTTCCGCAAGCAGGACTTCCTGTTCGTCGGCAGCGAGCGCGGCAATGCCGTAGCCGTCTACGACGTGGCCCGGCCATGGGCACCGGTCATGCACCAGTTGCTGCCGGCCGGAATGGGGCCGGAAGGCATCCTGCCGATCCCAGCGCGCAATCTGCTAGTGGTCAGCAGTGAGGAAGATTCAGCCGAAGACGGCTATCGCTCGACGATCTCGATCTATCAGTACGGGGCTAAAACCTCGTCGTACCCGGAGATCCGTTCCACCGACAGTGCCCTGATCCCGTGGGGCGCATTGAGCGGCATGGTCGCGGACCGTACGCAGGCCAACCGTCTCTATGCCGTGCCGGACAGCTACTACAAGGCCTCGCGCATCTTCAAGATCGACACGAGCAAAACACCGGCAATCATCGATGGACTGACCGAACTGCGCAAAGCCGGCGAGACCGTCATCTATGACCTGGAAGGTATCGCCCAGGCCGCAAATGGGGACTTCTGGCTGGCATCGGAAGGCAACGGCAAGACCAGGCCGAACCTGCTGATACGGGCCAACGCCACCGGTGAGGTGCTTCAGGAATACACCCTACCTGCCAATGTCGCGACGCAGCAGACCAGCAGCGGTTTCGAAGGCGTCTCGGTGGTCGGCGAAGGCGCCAGCACTCGCGTGTACGTCGTGTTCCAGCGCGAGTGGAAGAACGATCCGGCCGGCAAGGCGCGCATCGGCGTGCTGGATCCGGAGAGCGGCGAGTGGGGCTTCTACCATTACCCGCTCGACCCGGCGGTCGAAGGCGGCTGGGTCGGGCTGTCCGAACTCACCTCGCTCGGCAGTGGCCAGTTCCTGGTCATCGAGCGAGACAACCAGCAGGGGCCAGCCGCCGAGGTCAAGCGCCTATACCGCATCGACCTGAGTGGCCTGCAGCCCGCCACCGAAGGCCAGACATTCCCGCTGGTGACCAAGCGCCTGGAACGCGACCTGCTGCCGAAGCTGAAGAGCACCGGCGGCTGGGTACTGGACAAGGTCGAAGGCGCCGCGGTGGACAAGCAAGGCCGCCTGTTCATCGTGACCGACAACGATGGCGTGGAAGACGCCAGCGGCGAGACGCGCTTCATGCGGCTCGGGACGGTCAAGCGCTAGGTCACCTACGGGCCGAAAGGCTCCAGAACCAGCCTTGCCTGCGCGCGCCTGCGAGCAGGCAAGCGCAGCGCTTGTGCGCCATGGGCAATCAGAAGCTCAGCCCTGGCACCCGCCGAGATCGCAACCCGCGACCTCACCCAACCCACACAGTATGGGGCGAACCGACCCCCTACTCAGGCTGGTAGCTGCCCGGTACCGGCGCGAAGGACACACCGAAGCGATTCCACGCGTTGATGGTCGCGATGGCCAGTGTGAGATTGGTGAGCTGGGCCTCGGAAAAGTACTGGCGCACCTCCTCGAACAGCTGTTGCGAAACGCCCTGGGGCAGCAGCGTATTGGCCTCGGCCCACGCCAGCGCGGCACGTTCGCGATCGCTGAAGAACGGCGTCTCCCGCCAGGCGCTCAGCGCGTAGATGCGTTGTTCGCTCTCGCCCAGTGCACGGGCGTCTTTGGTGTGCATGTCGATGCAGAAGGCGCACTGATTGATCTGCGAGATGCGAATCTTCACCAGTTCCATCAGCGGTTTGTCGATGCCCTCCTCGGTTCGACTCTGGCGCGCCAGACAGGTCTCGAGCCCCATCATCGCCTTGATGACCTCGGGTGCGGCGGCTTGATAGTTCATGCGCATGATCGTCACTCCTCTGTTTGATGTGGAGCCAAGGCTACGCACCCGCCAACCTGCGCTATTGTAGATTTTCGACATCTTCGTACGCCGACCACCATGTCTTCATTGCACGAGCGCCTGCCGCGCCTCCAGGGCTTCATCGCACGGCCTCCCACCCCTGCGCTGGCCGCTCACGTCCAGCGGTTCTGGTGGATCGATGGCGACATCGCCGGTGCTCAGGATGCACAGCTGTTGCACCCGGACGGTGGCAGCGGCGTGATCTTCAATTTCGCCGACCCACCGATCTTCGATGGCAGCACCTATCGCCCCCGCGCCATCGTTGCAGGGCCGCAGCTTGCCAGCGCGCGCTTGCAGCTGGTCGGTCGGGTAGAGCTGATGGGCGTGCGCTTTCGCCCCGGTATGGGCGCTGCTTTCTTCGGTGCGGGCCTGGATGAACTGGAAGGCTTCCACGGCTTCGACTGGCCCGGTTCGGAGTTGTCGGGTCTGGTGGATCAGCTCGCCGGACTCGATTGGTTCGCCCAGCAGGCGCTGGTAGAAGAGGTGCTGCTGAGGCGTTTGGGCGGCGCCCTTGAACGTCGCACGCCGGTGCAACAGATGCTGGAGCGGATCGCCGCCAGCGGTGGCCGTGCGCGGCTCAGCGATATGCTCGAGACCTTGCCACTGGGGCAGCGCCAACTGGAGCGGCTGTTTCGCTACCAGGTGGGGCTTACGCCCAAGCAGTACAGCCGCATCCAGCGAGTCGCGCTGGGGCGCCAGGAGCTGCGCTCCGACGAGACGCTGCTGAACACCGCGCTGGCATGCGGCTACAGCGACCAGGCCCACTTCATTCACGATTTCAAAGGCGTCGTCGGTATGACGCCGGGGCAGTATCGGTTACGGATCAAGAGCAGCCGATCACCTGGCTGATCCAGCGCCATGGCCACAGGGTGGGTTTTCTCCCTGGCTCCTGACGCCCAGCACCAGGTCCCTTCACGCATCTGGCTTGGCTCATAGCTGTTCAAGCAGAAGAATGAGCCACTCGCGCTTTTTCAACGACCTTCCATTCGCCGTCAGCGCGGCCGAACTCCGTCGAGTATCAACGCCTGCAGGCTCGCCAGCGCTTCTTCGAAAAACGCAGGGTCATCGAGCGTCTTGCCGGCCACGGCCTGGATCTGCACGCGGAAGTCGGCGTAGTGCTGGGTGGTCGCCCAGAGGGAAAAGATAAGGTGATGTGGTTCGATCGGGGCCAGCTTTCCGGCGTCGATCCAGCCCTGGATCACCTCGACCTTGGCCTCGACAAGTTGCCGCAGGGGTTCTTCCAGCTCGCCAAGCATGAGCGGCGCACCCTGCATGATTTCCATGCAGAACAGCCGCGACTCGGCCGGATGGTCCCGAGAAAGCTCGAGCTTGGCGCGCAGGTAGCCCTTGATCGCCTCGACCGGGTCCTGGTCGGCAGTAAACGCCTGCAACGGCCGCAGCCAGACCTCGAGGAGCTGGCGTAGCACGCTGACGTAGAGCTCTTCCTTGTTGCCGAAGTAGTACAACAGATTGGTCTTGGACACATCGGCCTGGGTTGCGATCTGATCCAGGCTGGTGCCATGCAGGCCAAAGCGGGAGAAGAGGCCAAGGGCTGCATCGATGATGCTGGTCCGCTTGCTTTCGATCATGCGCGTACGGCGATCGACTGCGCTGGCGCTGGGTTCGCGGGTGGCGCCTTTCAGCTTGGCGGTCTTGCTGGCGGTCAGGCGCCGGCGTGGTGGTGTCGGGGTCTGGTCTGTCACTGCGTTACCGAACGGGCTCAAACGGGTCGCTACTGTAGCGCGCGGCGCAGCAACTATGCGAATGGGCTACCAACGGGCGACTGCGCATTTATTGCGCGCAGCCTGTGCATCACGCACAAACCAGGTGCTCCGATTCGGACCAAATGGTCCACATGCATCCAATAGAATCCGCTAACCATCTGAATCTAATTAGAAAACATGGGTTGGCCTGCATCCTGCTAAAGCTCCACTGACAGCCCGTCATGTTCGGGCAACGCTTTTTCAGCCACGGCTTACAGAGGTGCTTCCCATGGATGTTGGTGTTTTCATTCCGATCGGCAACAACGGCTGGCTCATCTCAGAAAATGCGCCGCAGTACATGCCCTCCTTCGAACTGAACAAGGCCATCGTGCAAAAGGCCGAGGGCTATGGCTTCGATTTCGCGCTGTCGATGATCAAGCTGCGCGGCTTCGGCGGTAAGACCGAGTTCTGGGAGCACAACCTGGAATCCTTCACGCTGATGGCGGGCCTCGCCGCGGTGACCAGCAAGATCCAGCTGTTCGCCACCGCCGCCACCCTGACCTTGCCGCCAGCTATCGTCGCGCGCATGGCCTCGACCATCGATTCGATCTCCGGTGGCCGCTTTGGCGTGAATCTGGTGACCGGCTGGCAGAAGCCCGAATACAGCCAGATGGGCATGTGGCCGGGCGATGAATTCTTTGGCACCCGCTATCAGTATCTCGGCGAATACGCCCAGGTGCTGCGCGACCTCTGGGAAACCGGTCGCAGCGACTTCAAGGGCGAGCACTTCCAGATGGAAGACTGCCGCGTCAGCCCCAAGCCACAGGCGGACATGAAGATCATCTGCGCCGGCTCCAGCGATGCCGGCATGGCGTTCTCGGCGCAGTACGCCGATTACAACTTCTGCTTCGGCAAGGGCGTGAACACCCCGACCGCCTTTGCGCCGGCTACCGAACGGTTGCTCAAGGCCACCGAAAAGACCGGCCGCAGCGTGACCTCCTGCGTGCTGTTCATGGTCATCGCCGATGAGACCGACGAAGCCGCCCGGGCCAAGTGGGAGCACTACAAGGCGGGCGCGGATCAGGAGGCCATCGCCTGGCTGGGTGAACAAGGCTCGGCGGACAAGACCTCTGGCAACGACACCAACGTGCGGCAGATGGCCGACCCGACCTCGGCGGTGAATATCAATATGGGCACGCTGGTCGGCTCCTACGCCAATGTCGCCAGGATGCTCGACGAGATCGCCACGGTGCCCGGCATGCAGGGCGTGATGCTGACCTTCGATGACTTCCTCCAGGGCATCGAGGCTTTCGGCCAGAAGATCCAGCCGCTGATGCAGAGCCGCCGCCATATCGAGCCGCTGAAGGAGAGCGCCTGATGAACGCCATTGAATCGTTTTCCGGCTATGGCCTGGAGGCGCCGGGCGAGGCGCTGAAGTTGCCGGCGCGCCCCGAGCCGCTGGCGATGAAAGCGAGCGAGACCGCGCTGATCGTGGTGGATATGCAGAACGCCTATTCAACCAAGGGCGGCTACCTGGATCTGGCGGGCTTCGATGTGTCGAGCACGGGGCCGGTGATCGAGAAGATCCGCCAGTCGCTGGCCACTGCACGTGCCGCCGGCATTCAGGTGATCTTTCTGCAGAACGGCTGGGACAACGGGTACGTCGAGGCCGGCGGCCCGGGTTCGCCCAACTGGCACAAGTCCAACGCGCTGAAGACCATGCGCAAGCGCCCGGAACTGGCCGGCACGCTGTTGGCCAAGGGCGGCTGGGACTACCAACTGGTGGACGAACTCACGCCGCAGCCCGGCGACATCGTGGTGCCCAAGCCGCGCTACAGCGGCTTCTTCAACTCGCACCTGGACAGCACCCTGCGCGCCCGCGGCATCCGCAACCTGGTGTTCACCGGCATCGCCACCAACGTATGCGTGGAATCGACCCTGCGTGACGGCTTCCACCTGGAGTATTTCGGCGTGGTGCTGGCCGACGCGACGCATCAGGCCGGGCCAGAATTCGCCCAGCAGGCCGCGCTGTACAACATCGAGACGTTCTTTGGCTGGGTCTCGAACGTAGAAGATTTCTGCAGCACCTTTGCATCCGCCGAGGCCACTGCCGACGCGCTCTAGATCCGAACAACACGCCGCCCCGCAGCGGCCGCATCCAATCGCCTTGCAAGAGATCATCGACATGCCCAAGCAATCCGTCATCCCCGCCGGCTCCGGCAAACCACTCGCCCCTTTCGTTCCCGGCTCCATGGCCGACGGCGTGGTCTACGTCTCGGGCACCCTGCCCTTCGACAAGGACAACAACGTCGTCCACATCGGCGATGCCGCTGCTCAGACCCGCCACGTGCTGGAAATCATCAAAGGCGTCGTCGAGGCCGCTGGCGGCAACATGGACGACGTCACCTTCAACATGATCATGCTCACCGACTGGGCCAACTACGCGAAGGTCAACGAGGTGTACGCCGAATACTTCCCCGGCGAAAAGCCCGCGCGCTACTGCATCCAGTGCGGTTTGGTGAAGCCCGATGCATTGATCGAGATCGCCAGCATCGCCCACGTCGGCAAGTGATCCAGCGCCGTAGGGCAGCTGCAGCCCGCCGGTAAGGCTTCGCACCGTCACCACTCGGGTTTCACCCGCCCTACGCCAGCTCAACGTTGGAGGTATGACATGCACTACGAAATCCACGGCCGCCTGGACGCCGACGCACCGACGCTGGTGCTCAGCTCCGGGCTCGGCGGCGCCGGTGCCTTCTGGACACCACAACTGCCACTTCTGGCGCAGGACTATCGCGTACTGGTCTATGACCAGCTGGGCACCAACAAGAGCCAGGCCTCGCTCCCGGAGGGTTACTCGATCGAATCCATGGCGCTCGAGCTGCTGGATCTGCTCGACAGCCTGGACATTCGCCAGTGCCATTTCATTGGCCATGCGCTTGGCGGGCTGGTCGGACTGCAAATGGCCCTGTTGCGCCCGCAACTGCTGCACAGCCAGGTGCTGATCAACGCCTGGAGCAGCCCGAACCCGCACAGCGCCCGCTGCTTCGCGGTCCGCAAGAACCTGCTGCGCGACAGCGGCCCGGCCGCCTATGTACAGGCGCAGTCCCTGTTCCTTTACCCGCCGGACTGGATCGCCGCCAACAGTGAACGATTGGCCAGGGACGATGAGCACGCGCTGGCGCATTTCCCGGCCCCGGTTACCCTGCTGCGCCGAATCGAAGCGCTGCTGAATTTCGATATCGAGGCCGAACTGGCAAACATCCAGACGCCGACATTGCTGATCGCCAACCGCGACGACATGCTGGTGCCCTGGAACCGCTCGCAGCACATGGCACAGCTGCTGCCCCATGCGCGTCTGGAGTTGCTGGAATACGGCGGCCACGCCTCCAGCGTCAGCGATAGCGAACCCTTTAACCGAGTCCTGCTGAGCTATCTGGCCGAACAATGCGGCCAGGTCGAGGCAGCCTGAGGAAACCCGAACATGTCCACCCCCATCGATTCCCAAGCCCTCGCCACGCTGTTCAGCGAGGGCCGCACGCACAGCGCCTGGCTGGACAAGCCGGTGCCGGACGCCCTGCTCGAACAGCTCTATGCACAGGTCAGCCTTGGCCCGACCGCCGTCAACAGCTGCCCGGGCCGCTTCGTCTTCGTGCGCACGCCCGAGGGCAAGCAGAAGCTCGCGCCCTGCCTGTCCAAAGGCAACCTGGAAAAGACCATGAGCGCGCCGGTCACGGTTATCGTGGCTTACGACGAAGACTTCCCGGAAACCCTGCCGGAGCTGTTCCCCTTCGCCGACGCCCGTAGCTGGTACGCGGGGCAACCGGCACTGATCACCGAGAATGCCCTGCGCAACAGCTCGCTGCAGGCGGGCTACCTGATCCTCGCCGCCCGTGCGCTGGGGCTGGATACCGGGCCGATGTCAGGCTTCGACGCCAAGGCGCTGGACGAGGCCTTTTTCGCCGGTACGACCTGGAAATCCAACCTCCTGATCAACCTCGGCTACGGCGACGCCAGCAAACTGCGCGACCGCCTGCCACGCCTGCCCTTCGACCGGGCCTGCGTCCTCGCCTGATGGAGAATTGACATGAATCTGGCTGAGCTCGACCCCATGAATCTCACCGCGCCCGCTGTGATCAAGCAGGATTACCGCGACGCCATGGCGCGCCTGGCCGCCGCGGTCAACGTGATCACCACCGACGGACCGAGCGGATGTGCCGGCTTCACTGCGACTGCGGTGTGCAGCGTGACTGACGACCCGCCTACCCTGCTGATCTGCCTGAACCGTACCGCATCGGCCCATCCCATCGTCACGGCCAATGCGCAGCTGTGCGTCAACACCCTCGCCAGTAGTCAGCGCGAACTGTCGAACCTGTTTGGCGGCAAGACGCCCATGGCTGAGCGCTTCGCCGCTGCCAGCTGGACCACCTGGCTGACCGGCTCTCCTGTGCTGGAAGGCGCTGCGGTGTCCTTTGATTGCCGGGTCAGCCACAGCACCAGCGTAGGCACCCATGACATCCTGTTCTGCGAAGTACTGGCGTTGAAGCGTCAGAACGATGCCGACGGACTGGTCTATTTCGATCGCGCCTATCACGGCTTGCAAGGCAGCCACTGAACCTGGCCTGTCCCACGCTTTACCTGCGCCCGACCTGGCGCAGGTCTTGATCAAGCACGCTCGATCACCAAGCTGCTGATTGAGCCGGCATCCGCAGCCCTGAAGGGTCGACAGTTTCCTGCGCGACCCTCATCTGAGCGACATCTGGTCAAGCCGCCATCTTTTCGCACTCTTCGGCACACTTGCGGCAGGCTTCGGCGCAGGCCTGGCAATGGTCCATCTGATGCTTGGCACACTCCTCACCGCACTCGCGGCAGGCCTGGGCACAGATGCGGCACATCTCCTTTGCCAGGGCGCTGTCACGGGTCATCAGCGTGGCAGCGAGGGCGCAGAGGTCAGCGCAGTCGCGGTCCAGTTCAATGCAGCGAGCCATCATTTTCACGTCGTCTTCCCGTAGGCAGGATGCCGCACAGGTTTCGCAGACGATGGCGCAGTTGGAGCAAGCCTGGATACAGGCCTCGTATTGGGAATTGAGCATGGCGATTCCTCCATTTTCGAGTTTCGGAAAATCGGGGGCCTTGAAGACCCGTCATGGAATTCGTGGGCCGCGCAGGATGCAAAGTTCACCCGGATCGACCAAATGCCCGTCCCTCTACCGGGCAACTGCCCAGACGCGCTCAGCGGCCGCTACACTACCGAGCCCCAAGGAAAACCTCTTCGATCATGCCCTTTACGCTCGCCGCGCCTTGCGAATATCAGGAAACCATTCGCAAGAGCCGCTTTCTTGCCAAGGCTGTACCGGTATCCACTGCGGAAGACGCTCAGGCGTTCATCCAGGCGGTCAGTGACCCCAGCGCCACACACAACTGCTGGGCCTGGAAAATCGGCGACCACTATCGTTTCAGTGACGACGGCGAGCCCGGCGGAACGGCCGGTCGCCCCATGCTCACCGCCATCGAAGGACAGGACTGCGACCAGGTGGCAGTGGTAGTGATTCGCTGGTTTGGCGGCATCCAGCTGGGCACTGGCGGCCTGGCCCGTGCCTATGGCGGCTCCGCTGCAAAATGCCTGCAGGCGGGCGAGCGCGTCGAACTGGTGGCCCGGGTCCGCTGCAGTTGTCATTGCCGTTTCGCCGAGCTCGCACTGTTCAAGGCGCGCCTGGATGAATACGACGCGCAGATAGACCGCGAAACCTTCGATGCCGAGGGCGCCGAACTGCAGCTGGCCCTGCCCGCCGAGCAGCAGCCTCGCTTGCAACAGCTTCTGGCCGACATCACCCGCGGCCGTTCGGCGCTGCACCCGTTGACCCCATGAGCATCGCTGCTGGTTGAACTGCGCGGTATAGGCGAAGTCCCTATATCAGCGGCACTTGCCGTTGGGTCGGCGCTCCCATGCGCATGTGCCCCAACACATTTGAGTGGAAGTGCCGAAACACGCATTCCGCTGTGAAAGAGGAGTTCAACGATGAAAAGCAAATACAAGTGGCTGATCCCGGGCGCCGTCCTGCTGACAACGCTGGGAATGGCCGGCTGTGATGTCGAGAAAACCGAAGAAGGCTCGCTTCCGGACGTTGAAGTCGAAGGCGGCAACATGCCCGAATATGACGTGGATGCGCCTGAAGTGGATGTCGGCACCAAGGAAAAGACCGTCACAGTACCCGACGTTGACGTGACCATGCCCGACGATGACGAGCCGGATGTTGGCGAGCCGGTCCAGCCGCGCGAACCTGCGCCAGCCCAACAGAACTGATCAGGCGTCCAGGCGTACCGTTACCGGTGCGCCAACGCCCCAAAGCCGCGCTTGTTGCAACGAAGCGTGGCTTTTTTTCGCCGCCCGTTTTTCCACCATTTGTGTGTACTGATCTGTGGATAACCCTGGGACCAACCAGCCAGACCCAACAGCGGCGCGGCCTCCCAACTATTGCTCACTTTTTAACCAAAACGTTTTTTGATGCCATCATCGAAGGGAAAACCATTGATTTACAGACAGTTTTTCTCGTAAGCCGCGGCGCTGAACGGCGATTTCAAAATGCCATACAAGCGTTCTGAGGTTATGCTCAGAACCCGTGGACAAAACTGTGGATAACAGTTGAGCTGATGGCGCCCGGCCCCGTCCGGCCTCGCTTGTGGCAATGTGCTCGTTTTTTGCACAGTTCGGACAGGATCCAGGGGAGGGTCAGCAACCGGCAACCTGCTGTGCAGGTCGCGCTGACTCTGGGGTCAATTCGACTGGCGTGATTAAATGCGCCTTTTCCAGACGGGGTTTCCTATGTACGACTGGCTCAACGCCTTGCCCAAAGCCGAGCTGCACCTGCATCTTGAAGGCTCCCTCGAACCCGAGCTGTTGTTCCGCCTGGCCGAACGCAACAAGATCGCCCTGCCCTGGGGTGACGTAGACGCACTGCGCAGCGCCTACAATTTCGGCAACCTGCAGGAGTTTCTCGATCTCTACTACGCCGGCGCCGACGTACTGCGAACCGAGCAGGATTTCTACGACCTGACCTGGGCCTATCTGCAGAAATGCGAAGAGCAGAACGTCGTCCACACCGAGCCCTTCTATGATCCGCAGACCCACACCGAGCGCGGCATTCCGTTCGAAGTGGCCCTGCGCGGAATCAGCGGCGCGCTGGCGGACGGCCGCGAGCTGCTCGGCATCAGCAGCGGGCTGATCCTGAGCTTCCTGCGTCATCTGCCGGAAGAGGAAGCCTTCAAGACACTCGAACAGGCGATGCCCTTCCGCGACGCCTTCTTCGCGGTCGGCCTGGACAGCTCAGAAATGGGACACCCACCGAGCAAGTTCGAGCGGGTCTTTGCCAAGGCCCGCGCCGAAGGCTTTCTTGCCGTGGCCCATGCCGGCGAAGAAGGCCCGCCGCAATACATCTGGGAAGCGCTGGACCTGCTCAAGGTCAGCCGCATCGACCACGGCGTGCGTGCATCCGAGGACCCGAAACTGATCGAGCGGCTGATCGACGAGCAGATTCCGCTTACGGTCTGCCCGCTGTCCAACACCAAGCTCTGCGTGTTCGACGACATGAGCCAGCACAACATCCTGCAGATGCTGGAACAGGGGGTGAAGGTGACGGTGAACTCGGACGATCCGGCCTACTTCGGCGGTTACGTCACCGAGAACTTCATGGCCCTGCAAGAAAGCCTGGGCATGACTGAGGAACAGGCACGCCGTCTGGCCCAGAACAGCCTCGACGCGCGCCTGGCCAAGTGAGCGATAAGGGCCGCCATGTGCGGCCCGTCAAGGGGCGAACGGCGCCAGCTGGATCAGCCGCTGGCATCGCTCGACCAGGTGCTCACGCAGAAGCCTCACCCGCTCGCCCAAATGTGCACGATGGGCACAGATCAGGTTCAGCGGCGTCGGCTCGCCCAGCAGCTCCGGCAACAGCACCACCAGTCGCCCCGACTGCACATCCTGAGCGACGTCCAGCCAGGATTTGTACACCACCCCCTGTCCCGCCAACGCCCATCGGCGCACCACGTCGGCATCGTCGCTGATGCGGTCACCGCTCACCGCCTGTTGCAGCTCACGTCGACCGTCGTAGAAGCACCAGCGCTCATGCACCCGCCCCGCCAACATGAAACGCAGGCAGTTATGGTCGGCGAGTTCGACAAGCGAGTGCGGCGATCCGTGCGCCTCGAGGTAACCCGGCGCGGCACAGAGCACGCGCCTATTGGATGCTGCCACCGGTAGCGCCACCAGGCTGGAGTCTTCCGGCTGGCCGTAGCGCAGCGCGATATCGACCGGTTGCCGGAACAGATCGGCATTGCGATCGGCCAGCAACAACCGAAGGCTCAGCAGCGGATGTTGCATCTGGAACTCGTCCAGCCAGGGCATGAGGACATTGCGGCCGAAGTCGGACGGCGCCGACAACTGCAACGTGCCACTGATGGTCGCCTTGCCGCCTGCCAGCAGTTGCTGGCCCTCGACAAGACTCTGCAAGGCCGAGCGCGCATGGGGCAGATACAGCTCGCCCTCGCCGGTGAGCCGCAGGCTACGGGTCGAACGCGCCAGCAAGCGGCAGCCCAGTTGTCCTTCCAGTCGCTTGAGCGCCGCACTGGCAACGGCGGGCGACAACTCCAACCGCCTGGCGGCGGCAGACAGACTGCCTAGCTCAGCGGTCAGCACAAACACTTGCAGGTCATCGCTACGCAGCATTTTCAATAATCCGTTGAAAGAGCCTCAGTGCAATATGAGGTTTTTCTTCTGGACGCGAAAGCCGAACATGACAGCCTTCAATGTCCAGCCAAGAAGGAGACCTACGATGAAAGCCATCGGTTACCAGCAATCCCTGCCGGTCGAAGACGCGCATTCGCTGATCGATATCGAACTGCCTGATCCCACGCCCGGCCCGCGCGACCTGCTGGTCGAGGTCCGCGCCATCTCGGTGAATCCGGTGGACACCAAGATCCGCATGCGTGTACAGCCGGAAGGCGGCCAGCATCAGGTGCTCGGCTGGGATGTGGCCGGCGTGGTTCGCTCGGTGGGCAGCGAGGTCAGCCTGTTCAAGCCCGGCGATGAGGTGTTCTACGCCGGCGCGCTGGACCGCCCCGGGGCGAACAGCGAGCTGCATCTGGTGGATGAGCGTATCGTTGGCCGCAAGCCGGCCAGCCTCGATTTCGCTGCGGCGGCGGCGCTCCCGCTGACCTCGATCACCGCCTGGGAACTGCTGTTCGAACGTCTGCAGATTAGCGAAGGAGAGGCAGATCGCGACCAGCGTCTGCTTATCGTCGGTGCGGCGGGAGGTGTGGGTTCGATCCTGACACAGCTGGCGCGTCAGCTGACCGGGCTCAGGGTTATCGGCACGGCCTCGCGCAGCGAAACCCGGGACTGGGTGCGCGAGCTGGGCGCCCACGAGGTGATCGATCACAGCCAGCCGCTGGCCGCCGAACTGCAGCGGCTGGGCATCGCCGATGTCACCCATGTAGCCAGCCTGACCCACACCGACATGCACCTGGCGCAAATCGTCGAAGCATTACGGCCACAGGGTCGCCTGGCGCTGATCGATGACCCCGCAAGCCTCGACATCAGCCTGCTCAAGCGCAAAAGCCTGTCGTTGCACTGGGAGTTCATGTACACCCGTTCGCTGTACCAGACGCCGGACATGATCGCCCAGCACCAGTTACTCAACCGCGTCGCCGAGCTGATCGACAGCGGTGTGCTGAAGACCACCCTGGGTGAGCATTACGGCACGATCAACGCTGGGAATCTGCGTCGCGCCCATGGCTTTATCGAAAGCGGCAAGGCCAAGGGCAAGATCGTGCTCGAAGGGTTCTGAAGCCCAGAGTCCGCCTCAGGACGAGGCGGCCTCCCGCCTACGCTGCGAGCTGCCTATCTGACCGGTGTACCAGGCCAGGCACGCCGCCAGCAGCGCGCAGACCGCGATCACCAATGCCATCGGCACCGCCGTGCCGTTGTGCAACCAGCCCACAGCAGCCGACGCAACGGCAGCGACACAGAACTGCAGACTGCCCATGAGCGCCGATGCCAGCCCCGCCTGCCTGCCCTGCTGGGCCATGGCACAGGCCGTGGCGTTTGGCAGGATGCTGCCGAGGCTCGCAAGGCCTGCGAACAGCGGGATCAGCAGCGGCCAGAGCACTTCCGGCTGATTCAGAGCGATCACAAGCAAGGTCGCACCGCAGGCGAAGTAGAACCAGACCAGACGCCGCAGCCAGAAGCCCGGGCCGCGCAGTCGCAGCAGCCGGGCGTTGATCTGCGAAACGATGATGAAGCCCGCCGCATTGCTGCCGAACAGCCAGCCGTAATGCTCGGCCGGGATGCCATACAGCTCGATGAATACGAATGGCGAACCGGCGATGTAGCCGAACATCCCCGCCATGGCCACGCCACCGGCGAGGGCGAAGGCAATGAATTCACGGTCGCGGAACAAGCCGATATAACGCCCCAAGGTGCCGCTCAATGGGTGTTTCGGGGCGTCCGCCGGCAAGGTCTCAGGTAACCGCAGCGCGACCGCGACGCCACACAGCGCACTGAAGAGGGTCAGCGAGACGAATATCGCCTGCCACCCGAAGCTATTGAGCAGCAATCCGCCTGCCAGCGGCGCGAGAATCGGCGCCACGCCCATGACCAGCATCAGCTGGGAAAACACTTTTGCGCCTTGCACCGGATCGCAGCTGTCGCGGACCACGGCACGGGTCACCACCATACCCGCGCAGCCCCCCAGCGCCTGCACAAAACGCGCTGCGATAAGCCAGTCCAGCGATGGCGCGAAGGCGCAGGCCAGCGAGGCCAGGGTAAACAAGGTGACACCGCCCAGCAGCGGCCAGCGCCGCCCGTAACGATCCGCCAGCGGCCCGTAGATCAACTGACCCAGCGCCAGGCCGACGAAGTAGGCAGCGAGCGACAGCTGAACGTGTTCCACATCCGTGGCAAAAGCGCGCGCCATCGCCGGAAATGCTGGTAGATAGAAATCGATGGCCAGAGGGCCAAAGGCGCTGAGCGCGCCCAGGATGAGCAGAATCGGCAGGGGCATGGGTAAAAACTCGGGCAGCGGAAAAAGCCGACGCATCGACACGCAGCAGAGCTGCCGCCGACATCGAACGTTTACAGAGAAGCTGAGATGCTGTTACATACACAGACGATTGTAAACATCCAAAGTTGCAGATGTTGAAGGATGAACTCCGCATAGCCCGCCCGTAGGGGCCATTCTCAATGCAGCGCGAGGCTGCCGTAGCTCACTCATGCGAAGAACCAAAGAAGACGCCGAAAAAACCCGTGTCGCCCTGCTCGCGTCCGCCGAGCGACTGTTTCTCGACAGGGGTGTGGCGCATACCAGCCTTGACCAGATCGCGCGCGATGCCGGCGTCACGCGCGGAGCCGTGTACTGGCACTTCCAGAACAAGGCGCATCTGTTTCATGAAATGCTCAACCAGGTTCGCCTGCCTCCCGAACAGATGACCGAACGGCTTTGCAGTTGCACTCAGCAGCAACCCTTGCGGACCCTCTACGACCTGTGTCTCGAGGGCATCAGCGCGCTTGGCCGGGACGAACAGAAGCGTCGCGTCATGACCATTCTCCTGCACCGCTGCGAGTTCACCGACGAGCTGCGCGAGGCCGAAGAACGGCACCACGCGTTCATCAATCTCTTTATAGAGCTCTGCGAGAAACTGCTCGAAAACGCCGCGGGCAGCCTGCAGCCCGGCGTCACCCCGCGGCTGGCGGCGCGCACATTGCACGCCTTGATCGTCGGGCTGTTCAGCGACTGGACACGCGATCAGTCGCTGTTCGACCCCCAGGTCGATACCGCCGCGCTGATCGACCCGGTGTTCCGCGGCCTGGTGAAAGACTGGGACAACAGCGCCAACCCTTGAGTGGCTATGCGGCAGCAGATGCTGCCGCTTGCCTGGTCACTGCACTTGATAACCCTCTTCCTCGATCGCTTCCCGGATCTCGGCCTCGTCCAGGCTACCGTCCACGCGCACGATGCCCGCCTCGAGATCCACGTCTACCTTGGCCCCGGCATCACGAGACTGAATAGCCTGGGTCACGGCTCGCTCGCAATGACTGCAGGTCATGCCTTTCACATTCAAGGTTTGCATTTGAAGCCTCCTGTCGATTGGTTGCCATCAGGAACATGCTCAACCTTGCCACACTGGCAGGGTCAATAGACAAGCTGCGACATCCTGTAGCTAGACTTGACCTTCCCACGAGGTAAAGGTTGAGCATCTACCGACACCCGCCGCTTCAGGAGCGAACCATGACGAGCGCAACCTACACCTTGCCGATCACGGGCATGACCTGCGCCAGCTGTGCCGGTCGGGTCGAGCGCGCCCTGCTGAAGGTGCCCGGAGTCGACACCGCGGCCGTGAACCTTGCCGCCGAGCAGGTCCGGGTCGAAGCCAGCGATGCCGATCTTGCCGGGCTGGTAGAGGCGGTCGAAAAGGCAGGCTACGGCGTGCCGGTACAGAGCCTGGAATTGGCCATCGAAGGAATGACCTGCGCCAGCTGCGTTGGCCGCGTCGAACGAGCGCTACTGAAAGTGCCGGGTGTACGCAGCGCATCGGTGAACCTGGCCAACGAGCGCGCCCGTATCGAGGTTCTCGGCGCGGTGGACTCGGCGGTACTGGTCGAGGCAGTCGAGGCTGCGGGCTATGGAGCGCAAGCCAGCAGCGGCAGCGAGCCCGCCGTTGATGGAAGCGAAAGCCGTCTGCGCCGTGAACGCTGGGCAGTGATTGCCGCGTTGCTGCTGGCCGCGCCGCTGGTGATCCCGATGTTTGGCGACCTTCTTGGCCAGCACTGGATGCTGCCAGCCTGGGTGCAGTTTCTGCTCGCCACGCCCGTACAGTTCATCCTCGGTGCACGCTTCTACGTGGCCGGCTGGAAAGCCGTGCGTGCCGGTGCCGGCAACATGGACCTGCTAGTCGCCATCGGCACCAGCGCCGGCTATGGCCTGAGCCTCTATCAGTGGTGGATTGCAGCGCCGGGCAGCACGCCGCACCTGTATTTCGAAGCGTCCGCGGTGGTGATCGCCCTGGTCCTGCTGGGCAAGTATCTGGAAAGCCGCGCCAAGCGCCAGACCAGCGCTGCCATCCGCGCACTGGAAGCGCTCAGGCCCGATCGCGCCGTGCGCGTGGTCGAAGGCCGCGAAGAAGACGTCGCCATCGCCGCCCTGCGCATGGGCGATCTGGTGCTGGTCAAGCCTGGCGAACGTTTCCCGGTGGATGGCGAAGTGGTCGAAGGTGAGAGCCAGGCCGACGAAGCCCTGATCAGCGGTGAAAGCCTGCCGGTAAGCAAGGGGCCGGGCGACCGCATCACCGGCGGCGCGATCAACGGCGAAGGTCGGTTGCTGGTCCGCACCACGGCCCTGGGCGGCGAAACGGTACTGGCGCGCATCATCCGGCTGGTCGAAGACGCCCAGGCGGCCAAGGCACCCATCCAGAAGCTGGTGGACAAGGTCAGCCAGGTGTTTGTCCCGGCGGTGCTGGTCGTTGCCCTGCTGACCCTTGCCGGTTGGCTGGTTGCTGGTGCTCCGGCTGAAGTCGCACTGATCAACGCGGTTGCCGTACTGGTGATCGCCTGCCCTTGCGCCCTGGGCCTCGCCACACCCGCGGCGATCATGGCCGGCACCGGCGTCGCCGCACGCCACGGCATTCTGATCAAGGACGCCGAGGCGCTGGAGGTCGCCCATGCCGTCACCGCCGTCGCCTTCGACAAGACCGGCACACTCACCTCCGGCCAGCCACGTATCGTCCATCTGCACGCCGTCGATGGTGACGAATCCAGACTGTTGCAACAGGCCGGCGCACTGCAACGCGGCAGCGAACATCCACTCGCCCAAGCGGTGCTCGACCGCTGCGCGGAACAGGGCGTCAGCGTTGCCGACGTCGAGCGCAGCCAGTCATTGACGGGTCGCGGCATCTCGGGTGAACTCGATGGCCGCGCGCTGGCGCTGGGTAATCGCAGACTGCTGGATGACAGCGGCCTGCAACCGGGCGAGCTGGCCGATAAAGCCGAAGCCTGGGAACGCGAAGGCCGCACCCTCTCCTGGCTGATCGAGACCGCACCGCAGCCTCGCGTGCTCGGCCTGTTCGCCTTTGGCGACCGTCTCAAGGACGGCGCCGCCGAAGCCATCGCAGCCCTCAACGCGCGGCATATCAGCAGCCATCTGATCACGGGTGACAACCGCGGCAGTGCCCGGGTGGTTGCCGAGGCGCTGCAGATTGACAGCGTTCACGCCGAAGTGCTGCCGGCCGACAAGGCCGCCACGGTTGCTGAACTGAAGAAGAACGGCGCGGTGGTGGCCATGGTCGGCGACGGCATCAACGATGCGCCAGCGCTTGCCGCCGCCGATGTAGGCATCGCCATGGGTGGCGGGACCGATGTGGCAATGCATGCCGCCGGCATCACGCTGATGCGCGGCGATCCCCGCCTGGTGCCCGCCGCCCTGGAGATCAGCCGCCGCACCTACCGCAAGATCCAGCAGAACCTGTTCTGGGCCTTCATCTACAACCTGGTGGGCATTCCGTTGGCGGCCTTCGGCTTTCTCAGCCCGGTTTTCGCAGGCGCGGCGATGGCGCTTTCCAGCGTCAGCGTGGTCAGCAACGCGCTCTTGCTCAAGCGTTGGAAGCCAAAGGAATAAGGAGCGTAGCGATGCCCACCGATCTGTTAGCAATCAGCCTCGAACATCGCTGGTATCCGTTATGAACATTGGCCAAGCGGCAAAGAAAAGCGGATTGTCGGCCAAGATGATTCGCTACTACGAGTCCATCGACCTGATCTCCCCCGCCGGACGCAGCGCCAATGGTTACCGCCACTATGGCGAAGAAGACCTGCACCGCCTCGCCTTCATCAAACGGTCGCGGGACATGGGCTTCTCGTTGGAGGAAGTGAGCAAGTTGCTCACGCTCTGGCAGGACCGCCACCGCGCCAGCGCTGACGTAAAGGCCCTGGCCGGTGCGCACATCGATGAACTCAATCAGAAAATTGCCGAACTGGTCGGCCTGCGCGACACGCTCCAGGAACTGGTCGATACCTGCCACGGCGATGACCGCCCGGACTGCCCGATCCTCAAGGACCTCGAGTCTGGCGGCTGTTGCACTTCATCCAAGCCAGCCACATCAATCCCTGACGCCCTTTAACGCAACAAGCATAACGCCCCCCGGCATTTCGCGTTGCCAGATGCTTTGCCGTTGAGCTCATGGTTGGCTCGATTGATCGCAGGTTCGAACACATTTCACGTTGCAAAACGCTTCGGTATCGGCGATCACAACTGCGACTGACACTAGGCTGCAAATGGCTCGCAGCCGTTCGTCGGTTTTATGGCGTCATAGCTTCAACACACTTAACTGCTTGAAAGACCTGCCGATAAATGGACGCTCAGCTGACGACGGACCGTCGCAGCCTTCCTCTCGTCCTTCAAGTGGAACCTGAATGAATAACTGGTTTGGCAACATTGGCGTCAGCCGAAAGCTGTCCTTGGGCTTCGGCGCGGTTCTCATCCTCACCCTGATCCTGGCCTGGAACGGCTGGGGTAGCCTGGGCAGCGTAATCCAGCGCAGCGGCTGGATGACCGAAATCTCACTCCTCAACAACACCCTCACCGGCCTTCGCATCGCACGCCTGCAGTTCATGTTGGCCAATGGTGATACCGAATCCACCGAGCGACTGGACAAGAACCTGGGCATCTACCTTGCCCAGCAGACCAAGCTGCTTAATAGCTTCAAGAATCCAGTCAACGTGGCGATGCTCAAGGAGCAGGCAGGCTATAACGAGCAGTACCAGCACTCGCTCAACGATATGCGTCAGGCCTATGTGGTCGCCAACGGATCCCAACGTTCCATTGATGCCGCAGCGGTAAGGTTGGGCGACCTGACCGGAGCCATCAATGCGCGAGTACTGCAATTGCCCGAGTACGACGAAAGCCGCTTCGAGCAATTTCAGGCCATCACCAGCATTCGGGAAGAAGTGAAGCAGGCACAGTATCTGTTACGCATCTACCTCGCCTCCGCCAGTACCGAAAATGTAAAGGCTGTCTACAGCCAACTCGACGCTGCCATGGCTACGCTTGAGCGAAACGGGAGCGTTCTGGATGCCGGTGAACGCGATGCTATAAGCCAGATTCGGACCGAGCTTGGTCAATACCGCACCGCCATCGAAGCGTTGGTCACCGCCACCCAGGCAATCGCCAAGGCACGCCAGGAGATGACTGATCAGCAGAAGGAGATCGTGCGCATCAGCGACGCCCTGTATCAGTTCCAGCTGGATCGCTTGAATATTGAAAGCGGCAAAGCAGGCAACCGCCTGATCATCAGCACCGTGCTCGCCTTGCTGCTCGGCATCGTCGCGGCCTGGCTGATCACACGCCAGATCATTCTCCCGCTGCGCACCACTCTGGCTGACATCGAGCGCATCGCTTCCGGCGATCTGACCGCCACCACGGCCGTGACACGACGCGACGAACTGGGCGCCCTGCAGAAGGGCATCCAGCAGATGGGCACCACCCTACGTGAGCTGATCGGCGGCATTCGGGACGGTGTCAGCCAGATCAGCAGCGCAGCCGAGGAGCTTTCTGCGGTCACCATGCAGACCAGCGCCGGAGTGAATAGCCAGAAGGAAGAAACTGATCAGGTCGCCACCGCTATGCATGAAATGTCCGCGACCGTTCAGGAGGTGGCGCGCAACGCTGAACTAGCAGCACAAGCTGCCACCGACGCAGACCGTGAAGCGCGCGAGGGTGATCGCGTGGTGGCCGAAGTGGTCGCGCAGATCGAGCGCATGGCCAGCGAAGTGATCCGATCTTCCGAGGCGATGACGGCACTGCAGAGCGACAGTGACAAGATTGGCAGCGTTATGAACGTAATTCGCGCAGTGGCCGAACAGACCAATCTCCTGGCCCTTAATGCGGCCATCGAAGCGGCACGCGCGGGCGAAGCTGGACGGGGGTTCGCTGTGGTCGCTGACGAGGTTCGCGGGCTGGCCCAACGCACGCAAAAATCGACGGAGGAGATCGAAGGGCTGGTCACGGCCCTGCAGAACGGTACACAGCAGGTATCGGCAATCATGCAGAACAGCCGCAGCCTTACCGAAAGTAGCGTCGAGCTGACGCGCAGCGCCGGCACCTCGCTTGCGCGCATCACCAGCACGGTATCGAACATCCAGGCCATGAATCAGCAGATTGCCACTGCCGCTGAAGAGCAGAGTGCGGTTGCCGAGGAAATCAGCCGGAGCGTAGTGAACGTGCGGGACGTGTCAGAGCAAACAGCCGCGGCCAGCGAAGAGACCGCTGCGTCGAGCGTGGAGCTGGCAAGTCTGGGTAGTCATCTGCAAACCATGGTCAGCCGCTTCCGCATCTGACCGGTGCCATGAAACAACGAGGCCAGGCATTGCGCCTGGCCTCTTGCTGTCAGCCAGCCTGCGACTGCAGATAATTCTGCAAGCCGATGCGGTCGATCATGCCGAGCTGCTGCTCCAGCCAGTAGGCGTGATCTTCTTCGGTGTCCATCAGCTGCAGCGCGAGGATGTCCCGCGTCTGATAGTCCTTGTGCTGCTCGGCCAGGGTGATGCCCTTCGCCAAGGCTTCACGGACCTTGTATTCGAGCGCCAGATCGCTACGCAGCATCTCGGGGACGGTATGGCCGGGATGCATCGCTTCCGGCGTCATGTCCGGGGTGCCTTCCAGGAACAGGATGCGTTTGAGCAGCGCGTCGGCGTGCTGGGTTTCCTCTTCCATCTCGTGATTGATGCGCTCGTAGAGCTTGGTGAAGCCCCAATCGGCATACATCCGCGAGTGCAGGAAATACTGATCGCGCGCCGCCAGCTCCCCACGCAGCAGTTCTTTCAGATATTCGATGACCTGTGGCTGACCTTGCATTGCGACTCTCTCCTGCACTGACATTTTGAACGCCGGGCAATGATACGCCCAATCGGCAGCAGATTGACCGCAGCCCCGTTGCCGCAGGCAAAACCGGCTGACCAGCGGGTCACTTCAGCATAGGCCGAACTCCCGAGCCGGAGCGGGGTTCTATTGAATCTGTCGCAGCATTTCGCACCGTCGCGCGACGCCCTACTCGTCCTTATCGCCCAGGAGAATGGATGCCGCTTTTATCGTCGAAAGGCCATTCACGGTCTTTCTGTATTACTGCATCGATGTGCCTATTGCTGGTCCTGTCTGGCTGCTCGGAGGACAAGGAGCCTGCGCAAGTCCCGCCACGCGTCGCCTTTGTCGAGCCGCTGCAGCGCATCCATAACGGCCCCGAGGCGCTGCGTTTTCCCGGCGTGGTCGAAAGCGTAACCAGCACGCAGCTGGCGTTTCAGGTGCCGGGCCGTGTCGAGCGCATCCTGGTTGACGAGGGCGAACGCGTTGAGAAAGGTCAGCCGGTGGCCAAGCTCGACGACACCGACTACGAGCTGCAACTGCGCGAAGCAGAAGCGCGACTGCGCCAGCTGGAGGCGGATCTCACCCGCAAGCGCGCCCTTTTGGCCGAAGGGATTCTCGCTCCCGCCGCGGTCGAGCCGCTGCAGGCCAATGTGGTGGCGGCGCGGGTCGCCCGTGACAGCGCCCTCCGCGATATCAATCACAGCACGCTGGAGGCACCGTTCGACGGTGTGGTCGCGCGCCGGCTGGTCGAGCCGGACATGGTGGTTGCCACGGGCTCGCCCGTGCTGGAACTGCAGAACAATCAGCACATCGAGGTCACGGTCGACCTGCCAGAGAGCGCGGCGCTGAGCATTCCCCTGAACAGCACATTGGAGGCCGAAGGCGAACTGGTGATTGCCGACCTGACGCTGCCGCTGGCCTACAAGGAACACAGCACCCAGCCTCGCGAAGGCTCGCGCACCTACAATCTGACCCTGCAGGGCGAGCCGCCGGCGGACTACAACCTGCTGCCAGGAATGGCCATGCGGGTTCGCCTGCAGCGCCCGCCTGCTCCGCAAGACCATCCGCGGCAGCGCTTTCGTCTGCCGCTCAACGCCGTGCAGACAGCGCCGAACGGCAGCCATTACCTCTGGTTGGCGGTGGACGGCCATGCCCAGCGCCAGGACTTGCAGCTCGAGCGCATCGAAAACAATCACGCAGTGGTCAGCGGCGAGCTGAACAACGACATGCTGGTGGTGGTGGCGGGCGGCAGCAAGCTGTCGGAAGGCCAGCCGATCAAAGCCGAACGGCGGAAGTAAACGGATGGATCTAGCGCGTTACGCCATCTGCAAGCCGGTCAATATCTGGGTACTGGTGCTGATCTGCCTGGTCGGAGGCGTACTTGCGTTCTTCGAAATGGGCCGCCTGGAAGACCCGGAATTCACCATCAAGGAAGCCATCGTCACGGTGCAGTATCCCGGCGCGACGGCGCTCGAGGTCGAGCAGGAAGTGACCGAACCCTTGGAAAGCGCCATTCAGGAGCTTTCCGAGGTCAAGGAAATCCGCTCGCGCTCGATGATCGGCCTCGCGGAAATCCGCGTCGAGATTCAGGACCGTTACTCGGGTGAGCAGCTCGATCAGATCTGGGATCAGCTGCGCAGCAAGGTCGAGGATGCTCGGCAGCAGCTGCCTCCCGGCCTGGACCCACCGCTGGTCAACGACGATTTTGGCGATGTCTACGGCATCTTCTTTGCCCTGACCGGTGACGGCCTGACGCTGGAAGAGCTGCACGAAGTCGCCAAGGACCTGCGCCGCGGATTGATCACGGCGGACGGCGTTGGCCAGGTCGAACTGGCTGGCGTGCGTGAAGAACGGATCCTGGTGGAAGTCGATCAGGCGCGCCTGGCGGCACTACGCCTATCGCCGCAAGAACTGGTCGCTGCACTGGCCGATGCCGACGCGGCGGTGGAAGCCGGCGGCGTGCGCGCTGGCGAATTTTTCGTCCACATCCGTCCGACCGGCGCGTTCGACTCCCTGGATGCCCTGCGTGCATTGCCAGTGGGCCAAGGCCAGCAAAGCGTCGACCTGGGCTCCATCGCCACCTTGAAACGCGAATACGCCGAGCGCCCACGCCAGATCATCCGCCATAACGGTGAGCCCGCCCTGACGATAGGCATCAGCGGCGTGTCGGGCAGCAACATCGTTGAAGTCGGTCGTAGCGTCGAGGCAGAGCTGGAATCCATGCAGCACCTGATGCCGCTGGGTGCCGAACTGCATCCGTTGTATCAGCAGCACAGCATCGTCAACGAGTCGGTCAACAGCTTCGCGCTCAATGTCTTCCTGTCGGTGGCCATTGTCGTCGGCGTGCTGTGCCTGGCCATGGGGGTACGCGCCGGCGCGATCATCGGCGCCGTGCTGTTTCTAACCGTGCTCGGCACGCTGCTGCTGATGTGGATCGGTGGGATCGAGCTGGAACGCATCTCCCTCGGCGCGCTGATCATCGCCATGGGTATGCTGGTGGACAATGCCGTAGTGGTCTGCGACGGCATGCTGATCGAGAAGCAGCGCGGCAAAAGTATTCTCGAGGCCTCGCGCAAGACGCTGCAGCAGACGCAGTGGTCGCTGCTGGGCGCAACCATCATCGGCATCCTGGCCTTTGCCGGGATCGGGCTGTCGCAGGACACCACAGGCGAATTCCTCTTCTCGCTGTTCTTCGTCATCGCCGCGTCGCTGCTGCTCAGCTGGTTGCTGGCGCTGCTGGTGGTGCCGCTGTTCGGGCACTACCTGCTCGAGCGCAAGGGCGACAAGGGCGACAAGGGCGACAATGACACCGACCCGGACGATGCCTACAGCGGGCCGATCTACAACCGCTACCGGCGTATCGCCGGTGTGGTGCTGGGTCGCCCCTGGCTGACGCTGGGCATATTAGTTGTGCTGACGGTCCTCAGCGTGCTGGGCTTCAGCCGCGTGCCACAGAGCTTCTTTCCGCCGTCGAGCACACCGATCTTCTATGTGAACCTGTTCCTGCCGCAGGGCACGCATATCCTCGAAACAAGCCGCACCGCTGAAGATGTCGAGGGTTATCTGAAGCAGCTGGACGGCGTAACCGATGTGTCGACCTTTGTCGGCGCGGGCGCGTCGCGCTTCATGCTCACCTATGCCCCGGAACAGCCCAACCCGGCGCTGATGCACTTTCTGGTGCGCACCGAAAATGCCGAGGTGATCGCCGATCTGGTCCGCCAGGTGAACCAGACACTGCCTGGCCGCTACCCGTCTGCCGATGTCGCCGCCGCGCAATTCATGTTCGGCCCTAACGCCGAAGCCAAGCTCGAAGCGCGGGTCAGCGGCCCCGACATTGACGAGCTGCGCAGGCTTTCGGCCGAAGGTCAGCGAATCCTTCAGGAGCAGGGCCAGGTCTTCAACATCCGCGATGACTGGCGCTCGCCCGTTCCGGTGCTGCGCCCGCGGCTGGCCCTGGACCGCCTGGCCGATGCCGGGCTGACCCGCCAACAGGTGGCGCAGGCGCTGTCGGTGGCCAGCGAGGGCCAGCAGGTCAGCGTTTTCCGCGATCAGGACGAGCTGATCCCAATCCTCCTGCGCGCTACGCCAGAGGATCGCGTCGAGCCGGGCGATCTCCTGCAACGTCTGATCTGGAGCCCGGCCACCCGCAGCTATGTGCCGCTGGCCCAGGTTGCGGATGGCGTCGAGGCTACGACCGAGGAATCGATGATTCGCCGTTACGGCCGCGAGCGGACCATCGCGGTCCGTGCCGAACCGCGCGACGGCGAGAACACCAACGTCGCCTTCGAGCGCATTCGTCCGCTGATCGAGAGCATCGAACTGCCGATCGGCTATTCGCTGGAGTGGGGCGGCGACCACGAACAGTCATCCGATGCCCAGCAGGCGCTGGCCAGCACGCTCGCGGTGCCCTATCTGGCGATGGTGCTGGTCACGGTGCTGCTTTTTGCCAAGGTCCGTCAGCCACTGATGATCTGGCTGGTGGTGCCGATGGCGCTGTGCGGCGTCACGCTCGGGCTGCTGCTGACCGGCCAGCCGTTCGGCTTCATGGCCCTGCTCGGCCTGCTTAGCCTGACGGGCATGTTGATCAAGAACGCCGTGGTGCTGGTGGACGAGATCGACCGGCAGATTACCGACGAGGTCCCGCGGCTGACGGCCATTGTCGAAGCCTCCGCTTCGCGCCTGCGACCGGTGATGATGGCGGCCGGTACCACGGTGCTGGGCATGGTACCGCTGCTGTTCGACCCCTTCTTCGCCAACATGGCTGTAACCATCATGGGCGGGCTGGGCTTTGCCACCTTGCTCACCCTGCTGGCGGTGCCATGCCTGTACCTGCTGTTCATGCGCGTCAAACCGGAGGAAACCTGATGCCGAGCCGATTGCCCCGCACGCCCCTGGTTTGGGCGCTGGCGTTAGCCCTAGGCGCCTGCTCCAGCGTGCCGGAACGCCCGGCACCCGATGTGCCGGAGAGCTGGTTCCATGCGGTGCGCCAGCAGCCAGCCGATGCCGAGGCGCTCGCCGACTGGTGGCAGCAGTTCGATGACCCCGTGCTGACGCGGCTGGTGCACCAGGCGTTGGAGAATAACCGCGACATCCGCCTGGCCATGCTGCGCGTCGATACCGCGCGTGCGCAGTTGCGGCAGGCCCGCGCCGGTCTCTTCCCCACCTTCGATCTGCCCGGTTCGGCCAGCCGCCAGTGGATCGAGAATAACAACGAACAGAACCCCAACAGCCCCATCGGTCAGTTCATTCCCGATGAAGATGTAATCACCTTCGATAACTGGGAGCTGGCACTGCAAGCCAGTTGGGAGCTGGATATCTTCGGCGCTACCCGCGCGCGCACCGACAGCGCACGGCAGCAGATCCGCTCCGCCCAAGCCCAGGCCATTGCGGCACGGCTGGCGGTCGCCTCGAACATGGCGCAGGGCTACATGCAGCTACGCGCCCTTGAGGGGCAACGCGCGCTGCTGGTCGAGGGGATCGAGCTGGCAAGAGGCCTCGAACATATTGCCACCCGACTGTTCGAGGCGGGCGAGGTCACCCGGCTGGATGTCGAGGCCAGCACCGCTGAGCGCGCTTCACTGCAGGCGGATCTGGATGAGCTGGACATCAACCTGGCCGAAGCGCGGCTGGCGCTGGACACGCTGCTCGCCGAGCCACCGGGAAGCATCGCCCGGCGGCTAACAGCCGATGCCAAGGTTCCCCTGGCCGACAAGCCCATCCCGCCCGGACAACCGCTGGACCTGCTGCGAAGACGCCCGGACCTGATCGCTGAAGCGGCGCAACTGCAAGCGGCCCAATTGCAATCGCTGGCCGCCCGCCGCGACCTGTTCCCGACGCTTGCCGTGCAGGCGGCAGTCGGGCGCTCGGGGCTGGCATTGGGTGATGCCTTTTCCACTGCATCGAATTTCGCCCGCCTCGGTGCGACCTTCGGCCTGCCCTTTCTCGACTACCGCCGGCGCGGTGCGGCGATCGACCTGGCAGATGTCGAGGGCGAAAGTGCCTACCTTGGCTTCCAGCAGGCACTGGCTCAGGCGCTGGAAGAAGTGGAGCGCTCATTGGTGCGCATCGACGGGCAGAAACGCCGCCTGGACTCGCTGCGCACCACCCTCCGCCATCGCGCCTATGCCTATGAGCTGGCGCAGAAGCGCTATCGACTCGGCGAAGCGAACCTCAACGAGGTACTCGATGCCCAGCGCGGCTCGCTGCAGGCAAGACAGCAAGCGCTGCAAGGCCGCACGGCGTTGGCGACGGCCCAGGTCGCGCTGTTCGTCGCGCTGGGCGGCGGCTGGGAAATGGACCCGAGTGCGGTGCAGGATGCCGAGCCGGCGTCGGAAACGTCGACGTCGGACCGCGCGGAATGAGGGCGTTGGGCTGCGTGCTGCTCAGCAGCATCAAAACAGCGTTCTGGGACAGCCGGGCAATCCGGATCCCTAGAGGGGATGCGCTACTGCACCCAGATCGCGGGCAAGCTCGCACCTACAAACAAACAACGCCAGGCGGCCCGTTTGCGTGCAGGGTGGCGCACCAACGCCACCCTGCATTCCTTCAGTTACGCATCCAGGGCGGTGTGGGCGGCTCGTCGCTGGGTTCGTCCATTGCGTTGCGCAGGGCTTCCTTGCGCGCCTGATCGGCCAGGGTCGCCTTGATTTCCCGCATCACGGCATCCAGGTCCGCCGCGTCTTCCGGCTCGGCGAATTCCCCGGTCAGCTCCGAATCCGGTGTCAGCTTGCCGTCTTCATACAGCGCCCACATTTCCTTGGCGTAGCGGGTGAACTTGAGCTCGGGCGCGAACTGCCCAAAATAGGCGGACATGTTGCCCACGTCCCGTTCGAGCATCTCGAAGGCGTGGTTGTTTCCCGCCGCATCGACCGCCTGGGGCAAGTCGATGATCACCGGCCCGTGCTCATCAAGCAGCACGTTAAACTCGGACAGGTCGCCATGCACCAGCCCGGCGCAGAGCATCTTCACCACCTCTTGAATCATGAAGGCATGAAATTCCCGCGCGTCATCGGGATGCAGGTCGACGTCATTGAGACGCGGCGCAGCATCACCGTCTTCGCCTGAAATCATCTCCATCAGCAGCACGCCATCGAGGAAGTCGTACGGCTTGGGCACACGCACGCCGGCATCCGCCAGCCTGAACAGGGCGGCAACTTCGGCGTTCTGCCAGTTCTCTTCCTTTTCCTTGCGCCCGTGCTTGGAACCCTTGGCCATGGCGCGGGCATCGCGGCTGCTACGGACCTTGCGGCCTTCTTGGTATTTGACGGCCTGCCGGAAGCTGCGGTTGTTGGCTTCTTTGTACACTTTGGCGCAACGCAGCTCATCACCACAGCGCACTACATAAACCGCTGCTTCCTTGCCGCTCATCAGCGGGCGCAGCACTTCGTCGATCAGCCCATCCTCGACCAACGGTTCGAGTCGTTTTGGCGTTTTCATCAGCGGCTTACAGACCCTATTTGGCTATGCAGATCTGCAGGTTACGGCAATCACGAACCGGCTTCCATGCTAGTCCGCAAGTTTGAAAGCGTACTGTGGATTGGCATCGGGGCCGACCAGGGCCGACAATCGAAGTCCTTTACCCAGGGAGCACTGCGATGCTCGATTTCGATCACTGCTGGCAAGCGCTCTGCAATCGCGATCCGAGCTTCGATGGCCGCTTCGTGTTTGCCGTGCACTCGACCCGGATCTTCTGCCGCCCGAGCTGCCCGGCACGTCGCCCCCGGCGTGAAGGCGTCAGCTTCTTCAGCCACATCCACGAGGCCGAGGCCGCCGGATTTCGGGCGTGCAGACGTTGTTCGCCTCGAGGCAAGAGCCTTGCCGAACAGCTCGATGAGTTGGTGGTAGCGGCCTGCCGCCTGTTGGACGAAAGTCCTGAGCCGATGACCCTGGAACAGCTGGCTGCCCGTATCGGCCTGTCTCCGTCACATCTGGCGCGCGCATTCAAGACACGAACCGGCCTGACGCCGCGGGCCTGGGCCGCAGCACGCCGACGAGAGCGACTGGAGATGCAGCTGCCGGATGCCGAGTCAGTGCTTGGCGCAGCCTTGGGCGCCGGTTACGGCAGCACGCGCGGCGCCTATCAGCACACCGCGGCGATCAGCCCGGCCCAGCGCCGACGCAAAGGTGCCGGCGAAATCCTGCGCTATGCCACCAGCGCGTGCCCCTTGGGGCTGCTGCTGGTAGCGGCCAGCGAAAAAGGCATCTGCGCCCTGCTGTTCGGCGATGACCGGCAATCGCTGCTCGACGAGCTGCATTCACGTTTCGCCGCAGCGGAACTGCTACCCGATGAGCCCGGGCTCGGCGAATGGCTGCGCTCGATCATCATTCAACTGGAAGAGCCCACCCGCGCCGCGCAGTTGCCGCTGGACCTGCGTGGCACCGCATTCCAGCAAAAGGTCTGGCAGGCGTTGCAGCGCATACCGCCGGGCGAGACGCGACGTTACGGCGAGTTGGCAGCAAGCCTTGGCAGTCATGCGCGCGCTGTAGCCCGTGCCTGCGCCAGCAACCCGGTGGGATTGTTGGTGCCTTGCCATCGGGTGATCGGGGCCAACCAGGCGCTGACCGGCTACCGCTGGGGTATCGAGCGAAAAGCCGCCCTGCTCGAGTCGGAGCGTGATGAATCGGGAGCCTGAGCCTGTTTCAGCGGTCGGATGCTCTACATGCCACCGCAAAGAGCCCAGCCATGACTGAACTGAAACGCTACCGCATCCATTACCTGATCAATGGCGAACCCGCCTCGCTGACAATGAGCGCCTTTGAAGAGCCATCAATGGAGCAGGCCGAGCTGGAGATACTGTTGCACCACGTCAAGGAGCCTCGTGCCACTACCGATGCACCCTGGGAGATCCCGGAACGCGCCAGCGAGCACAGCCGCATGGCCGAACTGGGCGTCAGCGATATCCAGATCGAAGAAGAAGCGCACCGCTGAACCACGCCGCTGCTAACTGCTGAAAACAAGGAGATGACCGCCGTGCCCCTGATCGACACCCACACCCACCTCGACTTCGACCCCTTCGATGCCGACCGCGGTGAGGTACTGGCCCGCTGCGCCAGTGCCGGTGTCGAGCGGATCCTTGTGCTCGGCGTTCACCAAGCGAACTGGGAGAGGGTCTGGCAGTTGGCACTGGACGAGCCAGCCGTCTATGCCGCGCTGGGCCTGCACCCGGTGTTCCTGCAGGACCACCGACCGGAGCATATCGACGCGCTGCGCCACTGGCTGCAGCGGTTGCGAGGCGAGGACAAGCTCTGCGCCATCGGCGAGATCGGCCTCGACTACTACATCGAAAACCCGGACAAGAACCGCCAGCAAGAGCTGCTCGAAGCACAGTTCGACCTGGCCAATGAGTTCGAACTGCCGGTGCTGCTGCATGTTCGCCGCGCCCACGCGCCGATGATCGCCACCTTGAAGCGCTACAAACTCAAGCGCACTGGCATCGCTCACGCGTTCAGCGGCAGCTGGGAAGAAGCCCGCGAGTACATTAAGTTGGGCTACAAGCTCGGCCTGGGCGGCGCTGGCACCTGGCCCCAGGCCCATCGTATGCACCGTGTGCTGCAACAACTGCCGCTCGAGAGCATCGTGCTGGAAACCGACGCCCCGGACATCACGCCCCACAGCCACGCCGGCCAACGCAACAGCCCGGAATTCCTCCCGGACATCTGCCGGGAGCTGGCCGAACTGCGCGGCATCAGCCCCGAGGAGCTGGCCGACGCCAGCTATCGCAACAGCTGCGAGTTGTTTGGCTGGGGCTGATTACAGCCCGTACGTAAACCCGCCCCAGCGTTGTTGGTCAGACGCGAAACGCCCCGATCAACTGCTGCAGCCGGGCGACCAGCTCGGTGAGTTCACGACTCGCCTGCTCGGTATGGCCTGCGCCCTCGGCGGTTCGCTGGCCGGCCTCGTTGATCGCGACAATGTTGCGATCGATATCGTGGGCGACGGCGGTCTGCTGTTCGGCGGCGGCCGCGATCTGCTGGTTCTGATCGACGATGATGCCGACCGCGTTGAGGATGTTTTCAAGTGCCTGCTGGACCTGGGATGACTGACCGACGGTTTCCTCGGCCATCACATGGCTGGCGTGCATGGTTTTCACCGCAGCGCCAACACCGCCCTGCAGCTTGGCGATCATCTGCTCGATTTCCGCAGTGGACTGCTGGGTGCGCTTGGCCAGGCTGCGCACCTCATCGGCCACCACAGCGAAGCCGCGCCCTTGTTCGCCCGCTCGCGCCGCCTCGATTGCGGCATTGAGCGCCAGCAGATTGGTCTGCTCGGCCACACCCTTGATGACATCCAGCACCTGGCTGATGGCCTTGCTGTCGCCTGCCAGCTGGTTGATCACCTGGACCGACTGTTCGATCTCCGCAGCCAGGCGCTCAATGCCGCCCACCTGCGCCTGGACCAGATGCCGGCCGCTGAGGGTTTCCTCATTGACACTCTGGGCGCTGCCCACTGCGGCTTCAGCACTGGTGGCCACTTCCTGCGCGGTCGCCGACATCTCGTTCATTGCCGTGGCGACCTGCTCGATCTGCCCGCGCTGCTCCGACACCGTCTGGTTGCTCTCGCCAGAGACGGTTTCCACGCGCGAAGCCTGACGCTCTACTTCACCCACTGTATGCCCGACGCGCTCGATGAGTTCGCGGATTCTCGACACCGTCTCGTTGAACACCTGCCCCAGCTCACCCAGCTCGTCGCGGCTTTGCACCTTGAAACGCGCGGTCATATCCCCTGCCGCCACTCGGTCCATGGTCGCGCCGAGGCTGCGCAACGATGCACGGGTAGACATATAGAACGCGCTGTAGAGGTAGACGATCAGTACAAACACCACTGCCAGTGCGGCCAGCAGCAGCACCATCAGTAATCGCTTCTGTTCCAGGCGCTGCTCGAGCTGGTCATCCAGGAAGGCGAGGATGGCGTCGTTGAGCGCATAGGTTTTCGCCATCTCGGTGCTGATCAGGTCGTAGAAATTTTCCCAGGGCTGATCCAGCGCCTCGGCCATGATCACCTGATCCTGAAAGATGTCGCTGCTCGACTGCAGAGAGCCGCGACTGGCAGTGGCGTGGCTCTCGAGCTGGCTCTGCGCGGCGGGGCTACTGCCCAGCACATCCTGCAGTTGGGCACCGTATTGCGCTTGCTGCTTTTCAAGCTCCAGCAGCAGATCGTCCAGCTTGTTGCTGGCGTCGGAATTGAGATATCCCTGGCCGAAGGTATAAGAGCCAACCGCACGGCCCTCGCCCAAGGTTGCCGTGATAGCCGGTGTTACCGACGAGAGGAGTTCGGCGAGCATGCGGACGTCGCGTTGACTGTCCTGGCTGAGCCCGGACTGGCCAGCGACCAGCTTGATCAAGACCTGCGCCTTACCCAGCAGCGCTCGGGCCATGGCGGCCTTCGCCTGTAGCGATTGCTGCGCCTGGGCCTCACGCAGGGCCGCGTCGATCTCATCGCGGCGGCTTGTGAATTCCGCCACCTGCTCGGAGTTTTCGCTGACGGGGGCGAGGCTCTGTATGCGCGACGTCAGCTCGCGCTCGGCGTTGGCCAGACGAGTGGCGAGCGCCTGGACTTCACCGCTCTGGCCGATGATGCCCTCGATCTCGACCAGGTCCTTCCAATCTTCCATTTCGCGTCGCAACTGCAAGGTTGCGCCCAGCAACTCGAGGCTCTGCAGCTCCGTACGCGTACCGACGAACTCCCGATACGAATCACGTACCAGGTAAAAATTGGTAAGCAACATGGGAACGAAGAAAAGCACGCTGATCAGGCTGAACTTCATGCCGAAGCTCAGGCGGTTCATCAACGCGATAGCGGGATGCAGCAGGCTTTTCAAAAGACGTCTCCCTGATTCTTGTTGTAATACCGACGGCATCGAAGCTGTCGCAGCGTGCCCAAGCAGAGGCCGAGCGGACACTCGTATGAGATATCGGAAGGGCCACGCGCAACTTAAGATAGTGGCAGGGTGATATCTCCACAATTGGCAGAAGGCCCGCCGATTCCGGCATATCCACCGCGCTTATCGGCGCAAGCGCCGAGGGCTCACCGGAACAGAAGGCCCGCAAAGGAAGCGGACCTGGCGAACATCAGATCACAATGATCCAGAGCGCGATGGCCGCATACCAGAGCATCCGGGTGCGCACCAGCAGCGCGGCGATGCTGTCGAGCCGAGCGATACCCGCATCACCCTCGAGAGGCTCGCGGAGGTCCGCGGCAGCCGGGCCGACATCTGCCAGCAGTTGCCGCGCAGGGATGTCCCAGTGCAGCAGCTCGGGCAGCAGGGCGCGATTGGCCGCGACGAAATTGCCAACCAGGCCGCAGCTGGCCAGCAGCACCCGCACCGGCAGCCAGTCGAAGGCGTGCAACAACTGGCTCGCACGCTCAGCCAGGTCATCACGCTGCGAATGGGCAACCGTCAGCGACAGCAGTCGGTAAGCCAGCGCCGCCACGGGGCCGAGTAATACGTACCAGAAGATCACCGCAAAAAAGCCTTGATGACTGCGCCACAACCGTTGTGCCTCGACAGCGCGCAACAGGCTAGGCGCATCTGCAGCACTCAACCCCAGATCTCGCTCGGCGACCAACGCTGCCGCTTCGTCGTCACCCCGGCGCCAGGCGTCTCTAAAGGTCCCAAGCTCACGTTTGTCGTGGCCGCGGCCAAGGCTGTACAGCACCACCAGCAGGTGCAGCGGCAAGCTGAGCCAGCCGTAAGCCAAGGGCTGCAGGGCCATCAGCAGCAAACCGAGCACCAGCACCGGCAACAGCACGGCCACCATCAGGCTCAGCCAAGGATGGGCCATCAGGCCTGAATGCTGTTCAACCCGCCGTAGCAGGTTCAGCCAGGGCCCATCCTGCTGTACGTCGCTGCGCCAGTCAGTGAGTTTGTCAATCAGCAACACCAGCAGAAGCACGAGAAAAATCATTTATCGAATCCTTTGGAAACGGGCTCAAGCGACGATCGAGACTGCCCGCAGGCGTTGCCACTCGAAAGCAGGACCCGGGTCGGTCTTGCGCCCGGGAGCTATGTCGCTGTGCCCGCATACGCGTTCAGGGGTGATTGCCGGATAGGCTTGCTGTAGCACCGAGCAGAGGCGGATCAGGCTGGCGTACTGCTCTTCACTGAAGGGTTGGTCATCGGTGCCCTCCAGCTCGATTCCCAGTGAAAAATCATTGCAGCCTTCCCGTTCGCCAAAACGGGAAATGCCCGCATGCCATGCACGATCAAGGCAAGAGACGAACTGGGTGATCGCCCCATCACGCTCGATGAGGAAGTGCGCGGACACTTGCAGGCTGGATATCTGTTCGAAGAACGGATGTTCAGCGGTGGGCAAACAGTTCTGGAAGAACTGCTGAACCTTGCCCGTCCCGAAGCACCCCGGCGGCAGGCTGATGTTGTGGATCACCAGCAGCGAGATCTCACCATCGGGGCGTTGATTGAAGTTGGGCGAGGGGCAATGGCGAATGCCTCGGCACCAGCCAGTCGCATGATCCAACTGCATCGCAGATCAACCTGGGTGAATATGGGGGCTTGAAGGCTAGCGCCTGCCGCTGGATGGCCGCAAGTCACGCTAGCCCCGTTCGGCTGAAGCCCTCGGCCCGCCGCGTTTCTCATCGCGACGCGAAGCGAGACGATCGGCCAGTCGAGTCGGTTCGGGAAGGCGGTAACGGGTAACGAAACGCATCACCAGCCCTGGCGCAGTCGCCAAGCTGACACGATTGCCCGGCGAGATGATCAGGGGCCTGACCTTGTCCTTGCTGCGCAGCACGGTGCCGATCACCCGCTCCTGCTTGTCCAGCAGATCGACCAGGGCACCGCGACCTTCACCCAATGGCTCATGGTGGCCGGTAAGTATCTTCTTCGCCACGCCGATGGTCGGCAGCCCCGTGATCGCACCGAGGTGCGCAGCGATTCCCAGGCCGCGCGGGTGGGCGATGCCGTGCCCATCCGAGAAAACCAGATCAGGCCGCAGCTTCAGCGAATCGAGTGCCTGCAACACGGCAGGCAATTCACGGAACGAAAGCAGACCGGGAATATAGGGCATGCAGGTCGGAATCCGCGCCACTGCCTGTTCCAGCAGCTCGAGGGTCTCGGCATCGAGCAGCACCACTGCGGCGCGGGTGATGGCGCCACCCTCTTCGAAACCCACGTCCACGCCCGCAATGATTCGCAGCGGGCCGAAATCATCCTCCAACCGCACGCGCCCGGCCAGCCTCTGCTGGGTTTCCCGCGCTGCGGCAGTATTGCCGTCCCAGCTGACGAAGGCTTCGGGACGATCTTCAGGTTGATCTGTAGTCATCTCATTCCTCATTGAGCGAGAGGGTGCCCTGGACGTTTCCGGCGCAGCGAGCCGATTGCGACTGGACAGACAGGCAGAAAAATAAGACGCTCCTGCCGTACAGCGGCAGATTCACCCTGCTTTGCCCTTATAAAAACAATCAGGCTGCTTAGAAGACAACGCATGCGCACCGCCCAATCATTGAAACGCATCAGTATTCTTGCCACCGAAGGGGTGTTCGGATCCACCCTCCTGCACGCCAAGGATTTCTTTCACATGGCCAGCTTGCGTTACGGCAAGCAGCTGGGGCTGGAACTGAAGCCTGCTTTCGAGACCCTGCTGGTCAGTCCCGACGGACAGCCCGTCACCACCTTCAGTGGCACCCTCATGGCCGTGGACGGCGCACTGGGTGAAGCGGATGCGGTCATTCTCCCTGCATTCTGGGGCGATTTCGATGGGCTCGGCCGTCGATATCCAGAGGTGACGCCCTGGCTACAGGAGCGCCACGCCGCCGGTAGCGCCATTTGTGGCGAAGCCACAGGGGCGTTCTGGATGGCTGCGGCCGGTTTGCTGGACGAACGCGAAGCCACCACCCACTGGCGCTTCGCGCGGGAATTCACCGAGCGCTTTCCGCGGGTCATCTTCACGCCCGAGAAGCATCTGACCGACAGCGACAACCTCTACTGCGCCGGCGGCACCACCTCAGCCTGCGACCTGTATATCCATCTGGTGGAGCGATTCTGCGGTGCGCACATCGCCCAGGGCATGGCACGGGACATCCTGTTCGAGGTTCAGCGTAGCTACAGCCCCGGCCGTATCGGCTTCGGCGGGCAGAAGCTTCATCTGGATACCCGCATTCTCCAGATTCAGGAGTGGCTGGAAGAGCATTTCGCCGACAAGTTCCGCTTCGAGGACGTGGCGAGGGATCACGGCATGAGCATCCGCAACTTCATGCGCCGGTTCCAGAGCGCCACCGGGGACAAACCACTGCATTACCTGCAGCGGCTGCGGATCGAAACCGCCAAAAGCCTGCTGTCTACCACTCGCAAGAGCATCAAGACTATCAGTTATGAAGTCGGCTATGACGATGCCAGCTTCTTTGCCCGGCTGTTCAGGCAGCACACCGAACTGTCGCCGAATCAGTATCGGCAGCAGTATCGGCATAAGAGCGGTTAGGGCTGGAAGCTGGAAGCTGGAAGCTGGAAGCTGGAAGCTGGAAGCTGGAAGCTGGAAGCTGGAAGCTGGAAGCTGGAAGCGTGGCCGCAGTCGCGATACTGACAAGCTTTTCGCTCTTGCTTCATGCCTCCAGCTTCAGGCTTCCAGCTGCATCTCTAGGGCTTATGCGGTCGCGCCAGGTACTCGTGGGACTGCATCTCGAGCAAACGACTCAGGGTTCGCTGAAACTCGAATTCGAGTCGCCCGCCGGCATACAGGTCCTTCAGTTCCACCTCGGCAGACAGGATCAGCTTGACGTTGCGGTCGTAGAATTCGTCCACCATGTTGATGAAGCGCCGTGCCATGTCGTCCTTGGCCACATCCATCCGCTCGATGTTGGAAACCAGCACCGCATCGAAGATCTTGCCCAGTTCGATGTAATCGTTCTGGCTGCGCGGGCCGTCACACAGCACCCGGAATTCGAACCAGGCGACACCGCAGGCAACCTTGCGCGCCACGATCTCACGGTTCTCGATCGTCAGGGCTTCGTTTTCCTGAACCTTGCATTTTTCCGGCAGCAGGCTGCGGAAGCTCTTCTCCAGGCTCTGCTCCGCCTCGGCATCAAGCGGGAAGTGATAGAGCTCGGCTTGTTCGAGCGCTCGCAGACGATAATCGATGCCGCTGTCGACGTTGACGATCTCGGTATGCTTTTTCAGCAACTCGATGGCAGGCAGGAAGCGAGCGCGTTGCAGGCCGTCCTTGTACAGGCCATCCGGCACGATGTTGGATGTGGCCACCAGACTGACACCGTTCTTGAACAGCTCTTCAAGCAGCGTTGCAAGGATCATCGCGTCGGTGATGTCCGACACGAAGAACTCGTCGAAACAGATCACCCTCGATTCGTCGGCGAATCGCTTGCCAATGATGGTCAGCGGGTTCTTCTCGCCCTTGAGCGTGCGCATTTCCTCGTGCACACGCTTCATGAAGCGGTGGAAATGCGTACGCGTCTTTTGTTCGAACGGCAATGCATCGAAAAAGGTATCGACCAGATAGGTCTTGCCGCGGCCAACGCCGCCCCAGAAATACAGCCCTTTCACAGGCTCCTGGTGCTTCTTGCCGAACAGCTTGCCCAGCAGTCCGGATTTCGTGCGGTCATCTGCCACCAGATCGTCATACAGACGCTGCAGGTGACGCACAGCAGTTTCCTGGGCAGCGTCGTGAAAGAAGTCAGGACGTTTCAGGTCTGCCTGATAGCGCTCAAGAGGGGTCATGGCGGGGTCTGGGTAGTGAAACGGGGCCGACACTTTAGCCGCGCCTTCAGTGCTTGGCAATTTAGGCAGATCGTTCAAGCGCTCGAGCCTCGGATGAATAGGGAGAACCTGGAGACAGCCGACCGCTTAGCGGTCGGCGAGCTCCGTCAGGATCAGGCGATTAATGTCGCCAAGGCCTGGCGCACACGCAGCATGGCCGCTTCGAGCGCCTGCTCATCGGCATGGCAGGGACTGTCGGCCAGGCATTCACCGTCCAGCCACAAGGTGAACTGGTTGTCTTCGTCGGCACGAAGCTCCAGGGCGTCGACTCCTTGCGCAATCAGGCGCTGGGTAACGATGCCAATGGCCTTGGGATCGCTGAATCCACGCGACAGGAGCAACTCCTCTCCGTCAGCCGCGAAGAATCGAAAGCGGAAACTGCCATCCGTCTCGCGGAAGCTGGCGAAACGAGCTGTCTTGCCTCCCTTCTTTTTGGCTGGGGCAGTGCTCTTCACGTCGCTGCGGAAGTTGCGCAGGCCTACAGCCTCGCGCAGCTCGCCGAGAAAGGGCGTCGCCACCTTGCGAGCCTTCGCTGCGCCGGCCTGGAGAATGTCTTCCAGCTCACCGGGACGGGTCATGAGAGCCTGATAGCGTTCACGCGCTTCGCCAAGCTCGCTGTCCAGCAGCTCGAACAGACGCTGCTTCGCCTCGCCCCAGGCAAGCCCATCCAGCAGTTCGGTACGGAAAGCTGCCAATTGGTCCGGAGTGGCGAATGCCTGGTAGAGAGTGAACAGATGCGAGTCGTCAGGATTCTTGGCTTCGCCTGGGAGCCGAGAATCCGTGACGATGCGCGCAATGGTGCTTTTAAGCTGCTTCGCACTGGCGAACAGCGGGATGGTGTTGTCGTAGCTCTTCGACATCTTGCGGCCATCGAGGCCTGGCAAGGTCGCCACGCTCTCTTCGATCACTGCCTCAGGGGGCGTGAACAGTTCCCTGCCGTTGCCAAACAGGTGGTTGAAGCGCTGGCCGATGTCGCGCGCCATTTCGACGTGCTGGATCTGATCACGGCCGACCGGCACCTTGTGGGCGTTGAACATGAGAATGTCCGCGGCCATCAGCACGGGATAACTGAACAGGCCCATGGTGATGCCGGCATCCGGGTCGTCGCCCTTCTCCAGATTCTTGTCCACGGATGCCTTGTAGGCATGCGCACGGTTGAGCAAGCCCTTGCCGGCTACGCAGGTCAATAGCCACGTCAGCTCGGGTATTTCAGGGATATCCGACTGGCGATAGAAGGTGACGCGCTCGGCATCCAGGCCGCACGCCAACCAAGTGGCCGCGATCTCCAGGCGCGACTGCTGAATGCGCTGCGGATCGTCACACTTGATCAGGGCGTGGTAGTCGGCAAGGAAATAGAAGGAATCGGCATCGGCTTCGCGGCTGGCCACAATGGCCGGTCGGATGGCTCCGGCATAATTGCCCAGATGCGGGGTGCCCGTAGTGGTGATACCGGTGAGAATTCGGGTTTTCATACAGTCGTCTCGATGGGTCAGCGCGGCCTGGCGAAACTAACCCAGCCGCGGCGAGACCAGGTCCTTGAGCTCCACCAGCTTGCCGTGGAAAAAGTGGCCGCATTCTGCCACTTTCAGCAGTTCGTGGGGGCGTTGAAGCTCGGCTGAGAAGCTGTGCACCGAGGCAGGATCTATCACCTCGTCATCGTCCGGCTGGATGATGGTGAGGGCGCAGCGCTCAGCCAGCGGTTGATCCGCCAGCCGCGATACAGCCGGCGCTACCATGAACAGCCGTTCCAGCGACTCACCACGAGCCTCGATACGGCCGGCCAGGGCGGCCGCGACGAAGCCACCGAACGAAAACCCAAGGAGGGTCAGCGGCAAATCCGGGTATCGTGCCCTCAGCCAACCCAGTGCCGCCTCGGCGTCATCGACTTCACCAGAGTTCATGTCATGGCTGCCTGCGCTGCCGCCCACACCGCGAAAATTGAAACGCAACGTGACATACCCGGCATCCCTCGCGGTGCGCTGCAACGTCGACACAACCTTGTTGAGCATGGTGCCGCCCTTGACCGGATTAGGGTGGCAGATCAGCGCCAGCCCGCGCGCATCGGGTTGATCGAAACAGAGGCCTTCCAGCACACCGGCCGGCCCCTCGATGGAAATGGGAGTTTCGCGTTTCAACAAAGTGGCTCCGTGACCTTGAGATAAGTCGACTCGTCTTGCTTTAAGCCTGGCTGAAACCGCCGCATCGCGCTGCGGTATACAGAGCAGGTACGAGACGTTAACGTATCAGGCCGTGGAAAAACCACCGCACCGGGTAATGCAGACCGGATTTCTGCCGCACCGCGGCGCGACAGTCAGGCTGACAGACCAATTGCACATGGCGATTTCACGGTTAGAACAGCACAGCCGTTTATTTAGAGGAAGGACTCGTGGAACAGACCCTCGCGACCTGGTTGCTCCCGATCGTTGGCGTGATTGCCGGCATCGCCATTGGTTATCTGATTGCCCGTAACAGCTCACCGAACAGCACACAGCGTCAGGTGGATGAGCTGCAGGAGCGCCTGGACACCTATCAAAGCGAAGTGGTTACCCATTTCAACACGACGGCAAGTCTGCTGCGCAAGCTGACCAACAGCTACAAGGACATGCAGGAGCACCTCTCCGAAGGCGCCGACAAGCTCGCGCTGGATGAGCAAACCCGGCAGCGTTTGCTTGCAGCGCTTCACGCCCAGGAAAGCCATAGCCCGCGCGAACGCCTCAACCCGCCCAGCTTCACAGAGCCGCCGAAGGATTACGCGCCAAAGGATTCGGACGTTCCCGGCACACTGCACGAAAACTTTGGTCTCAAGAGCAAGCACTAACCTGCTTTGGCGGCCCACTCAGGGCCGCCTTGGCGGCTAATGCTTCAGACGCATCGACAGGTCGATCGCCCGCACATGCTTGGTAAGGGCACCGATCGAAATATAGTCGACGCCAGTCGCGGCGACCTCTCGTAACGTCTGCTCGTCGATCCCGCCAGACGCCTCCAGTTTTGCTCGCCCGGCGGCGAGACCGACCGCAGTGCGCATTTCCTCCAGGCTTAATTCGTCAAGCATCACGATATCCGCGCCGGCCCTCAGCGCCTGCTCCAGCTCGTCGAGACTCTCGACCTCGACCTCCACCGGTTTTCCGGGTGCGATCCGGTGCGCGGCAGCCACCGCCTCGGCGATCCCGCCGCACGCTGCGATGTGGTTTTCCTTGATCAGAAATGCGTCGTACAGACCGATGCGATGGTTGTAGCAGCCTCCGCAGGTGGTCGCGTACTTCTGCGCCAGGCGCAATCCCGGAAGGGTCTTGCGGGTGTCGAGCAGGCGCACGCCTGTTCCCTCTACCAGATCGGCATAGTAGCGGCAGCGGGTAGCGACCCCGGACAAGGTCTGTAGAAAATTCAAAGCAGTGCGCTCACCAGTGAGCAAAGCACGCGCCGGCCCTTCGAGCTGGAACAGCACCTGATTGGCGGCAACCCGCTCACCATCAGTCACCAGCCAATGCACTGCTACTCTTGGGTCCAGCTGCCTGAACACGGCGTCGACCCAGGCGCTGCCGCTGACCACTGCCGCCTCGCGTGTGATGACCGAAGCATGAGCAAGCCGCTCCGCCGGAATCAGCTGCGCAGTGATATCACCACTGCCCACGTCTTCGGCCAGGGCCCGGCGTACGTTGGTTTCGATTTCAGCGGAAATGTCCGCAATAGTGAGGTTGGTCACGACGGGCTCCCTTGTAGTTCGGCGAGAGTATAAAGCCTGCCTTGAAGATGTCGCAGCGCTCGTCGTAACTGAGTCCACACCGTCACGATGGTATTCACATGCGGATTTCAGACCGCCTGTAGGATTAGTTCTGAGTATCTGTGAGCTGGATCATGTCCAACAAAAATCCGCGCGGGCTGACTGACAAAAAAGCCTATAATCGATTTGAAATTGACGCCACCGAAATGGCGGTTTGCCACTATTCACTAGCCGTTGCCCTACCCCATCAGCGGCATGCTACGTGTTGTTGAGCGCCCGAAGCAGGCGACCGGAGAGTCTCGATGCGAACCGATGCGAAAGTGGTGCACCTCAAGGCTGCCCCTGAGCAAAAACAGTCCACGCCGGCCGGCAGGCTACCTGTCGCGCTTATCAGCGTGCGCGACAAGGCTGCCCAACAGCTGCGCCTGGCACTGCAGACCCTGTTCGATAACGCCGACGACTCCCTGTTCGAAATCGCCGACCGCGCCACCAGCAACGCTGAACAGAACGCATTCTTCGAGGCCATGCGCGACCTGCGCATGAAGCGCCGCAGCATCGAGCGCGGCTTTTTGCAGCAGGTCTTCGAATCGTTTGCCAGGCTCAACCAGTACGAGATCGGCAAACCTGCGCAACAGGACGCCTCCTTTGAAAGCCTGGCCCTGGTGCAGAACGACGAGCTGGAAGAAACGGTTGCAGTCGACACCATGGTTGCCAAGGTCAAGAGTCGCGCCGCTCAACCGCTCAGCCACCTGACCACGCGCATGAACGCGATGGTCAGCAGAAAGCTCGACGACAAGTCCAACCCGCTCGGCCCGCAGCAACTCTGCGAGTCCTTTCTGGAGGCGTGCAGCACCCTAGGCGTTGACATCAAGGTCAAGCTGATCATCCTCAAGCTCTTCGAGCGCTATGTACTGGCAGACCTCGACCAACTCTATGCCGAGTCGAACCAGGCTCTGGTGGCCGCCGGCGTCTTGCCTGAACTGCAGTCCTCGCCACCCCGCCGCGCTCCGAACCGCCAGGGCGCACCGGGCACCAATTCGACCACGATGGGCTACAGCGGCCATGCTATGCATGCCGACGAAGAGAGCCTGCAGGAAGCATTCGGCGCCCTGCAGAGCCTGCTATCAGAGCTACGCGGAAGCGCCCTTCCTGCACGCAACACTCCCAGCGATGCCGTGCCGATAACCAGTAACGACCTGATGCGCCTGCTGTCGCACCTGCAGACACGGGCCCCGCTACGAGTCGAAGATTTAGACCTTCAGGGGCAGCTGGAGCAGCTACTTCATCGCATCAGTGCCAAAAGCGGCAAGTCACGTGTGGTCGGGGAAATGGACGAAGACGTCATCAACCTGGTCTCCATGCTGTTCGAGTTCATTCTCGATGACCGCACACTACCCGACTCCCTGAAAGCACTCATCGGCCGCCTGCAGATACCGGTGCTCAAGGTGGCCGTACTGGACAAGACCTTCTTCAGCCGTGGCAGCCATCCAGCCCGCCGGCTGCTCAACGAAATCGCGTCGGCAGCCATGGGCTGGGGTGACCAGGACGAAGCTCAGCGAGACACCCTCTATCAGAAGATCGAACAGGTCGTGGCGCGCCTGCTCAACGATTTCGTTGATGATCCCTCGATATTTTCCGAGCTGCTTGCCGACTTTCTCGCATTTACCGGCGACGAACGCCGCCGTAGCGAGCTTCTCGAACAGCGCACCCGGGACGCCGAGGAAGGCCGCGCCAAGGCCGAGATGGCACGCCAGAAGGTTGAGCACGCCCTGAATCAGCGCCTGCTGGGCAAAACGCTTCCAGAAGTAGTGGTACGCCTGCTACAGGAGGCCTGGAGCAAGGTGCTGCTGCTGACCTGCCTGAAGCATGACACCGAGTCCGAGCAATGGCAGTCCGCACTGGTCACCATGGATGACCTGATATGGAGCGTCGAGCCCCATGACGATCCAGCGTCCAGGGCCCGCCTGTTGCAGCTAGTGCCGAGCCTGCTAAGGAAGCTACGCGAAGGCCTGGTCAGCGCGGCTTTCGATCCGTTCTCCACGAGCCAATTCTTTACTCAGCTCGAAGCCCTGCATGTTCAGACGCTGGAACAGTACAAACGCCCCGTGACGGTGGCGCCGGGGGCTGCGCACAGCGACACTGAAACCGGCCCTGAACAGAAGCTGGTGCTGCCGCCACGCGAAGCGGCTGACGAGGAAGCCCCAGGCAAGTCCGCGATGGTCGAAGTCGTCGAGGAAATCGTTCTGCTGGCGCCCGGCGAGAGCCGTGAACAGGAGCCTGAGATCAATCTTGCCGATAACGACGAGGCACTGACTCAGGTTGACAACCTGCGAGTCGGCAGCTGGGTCGAATTTCAGGAAGACGAGGAACACAAGCTGCGCTGCAAGCTGGCGGCAGTTATCAAACCCACCGGCAAGTACATTTTCGTCAACCGCACCGGCATGAAAGTTCTGGAAAAGACCCGTATGGGGCTCGCCATCGAGTTTCGCCGCGGCGCAATTCGCCTGCTCAACGACGCGCTGCTGTTCGATCGCGCCCTGGAGTCGGTTATTGGCAACCTGCGCAGCCTGAAAAACAACGGCCGATAACGCCTCGATCAGCGAAACCACCGCTCACTCCCGCACCGGCTCTGCCCCGCTCCGTCCTGGCGGACACGCCCGGAACCGGCGGCGCTTGGCTTTTAGCGTCGCACCGCTAGAATGAATCCATTCTTTTCGAGGTGCGTATGCCCAGCCGCCTGAATCCTGAAGACCAGAAACGCGTTGACCAATACCTCAGCGCACCCCAGCACCAAGTCGAGCGCCGGCCTTTTCGTCCATGGCTGCTCCTGGTACTGGTACTGGCAGTCGTGATCGGCCTGGGACTGTTGAGCCGCCTCCTCAGCCGCCTGGTGCTATGAAGCCCAACCTCTTCAATCCGGTGCGCCTCCTGTATTCCCAGAAGCCTTATGAGTTCATGTCATGACACATCGCATCGTAATCGTCGGCGGCGGCGCCGGCGGCCTGGAGCTTGCTACCCGCCTGGGTAGAACCCTGGGCAGACGCGGCAAGGCCCGCGTCACGCTGATAGACGCCAATCTCACGCACATCTGGAAGCCCTTGCTGCACGAAGTCGCCGCGGGCTCGCTGAATTCATCAGCCGATGAGCTCAACTATGTTGCACAGGCCAAATGGAACCATTTCGAGTTCCAAATGGGCCGCATGAGCGCCCTTGAGCGCGAGCGCAAGTGCGTACACCTTGCCGCCTCGTTCGACGAGCACGGCGTCGAACTCGTACCCGCTCGCTTGCTTAGCTATGACACTCTGGTGATCTCGGTTGGCAGCATGACAAACGACTTCGGCACCAAGGGTGCGGCCGAACACTGCATATTTCTCGATACCCGCGCCCAGGCCGAGCGTTTTCACCGGGACCTGTTGAGCCACTACATGCGGGCACATGCCAGCGAAGGCCGACACAGCGTTATAGACATGGCAATCGTCGGGGCAGGCGCGACGGGCGTAGAACTTGCTGCAGAACTGCATCATGCCGCGCGTGAGCTGGCGGCCTACGGCCTGGACGGCATCAAGCCCGAAGATGTGCATATCACCTTGATAGAGGCAGGCCCAAGGGTACTACCGGCATTGCCGGAGCGAATCAGCCAGCCCGTCCACCAGACACTGAAAGATCTGGGTGTCACCGTGCTCACCGACGCAGCAGTCAGCGAAGTGACCGCCGAGGGCCTGCACACCAAAAACGGGCATTTTGTCCCAGCCAGCCTCAAGGTCTGGGCTGCAGGCATCAGGGCGCCCGCCTTTCTTCACGAGATCGACGGCCTGGAGACCAATCGCATCAACCAGCTGGTGGTGCGCCCAACGCTGCAAACCACACGCGACGACAATATCTTTGCCTTTGGGGACTGCGCAGCCTGCCCGCAGCCGGACAGCGATCGCAACGTCCCGCCACGCGCCCAGGCCGCCCATCAGCAGGCGTCGATGCTGGCCAAATCCATCGCCTTGCGCCTGCAAGGCAAGGAGCTACCCAGCTATCGCTACCGGGATTACGGCTCACTCATTTCGCTGTCGAGCTTTTCTGCTGTAGGCAACCTGATGGGCAATCTCACCGGCAACGTGATGCTGGAAGGCTGGCTGGCGCGAATGTTCTACATCTCGCTGTATCGGATGCACCAGATCGCACTGTACGGAATGGCCCGCACTGCGCTGATGATGATCGGCGACAAGCTCAGCACCAGCACCGTCCCACGCCTGAAGCTGCACTGACCGATGAGCATCGCCGGCGCCTTCATCTGGCAGCGCCGGCGCCTGCAACGGCCATGAGTAAAGAGCCGGCATTGCACCGAAACTCCCGCGGAGGGAGCGAATCCCAGACAATAAAAAAACCGGGAGATCCGCATGGGACCTCCCGGTTTTTTTGGGTCTCTAGCGAGACCGTTTGGTGGGTCGTGTAGGATTCGAACCTACGACCAATTGGTTAAAAGCCAACTGCTCTACCAACTGAGCTAACGACCCAAAATTGGTCGGGGTAGGGGGATTCGAACTCCCGACATCCTGCTCCCAAAGCAGGCGCGCTACCGGACTGCGCTATACCCCGATAGGAATTTGGCTCCGCGACCAGGACTCGAACCTGGGACCCAATGATTAACAGTCATTTGCTCTACCGACTGAGCTATCGCGGAACTGCAACTTCCAGCTCTTCAGGTGGCCTGCTTTACCGCTTTGCATTCCGCCCTTAGAGGCGCGCCATTTTACGGTTCTCGGCGCTGCTGTCAACACAAAAAATACGATTTACTACAATGTCTTGCACGATACCCGGGTTCCGCTGCGCTTGGCTTGCCATGGCACCGCTGGCACCGCTCCAGAGAGCAGTGCCAGCCCACCTCCTATCAGGCAAAAACGATTTCATCGCCCGCCACCTTGCCCGAGATGCTCCTTCCAGGCTCGAATTCGCCGGACAGTATCTGTTGCGCCAACGGGTTTTCGATCCAGCGCTGAATGGCTCGCTTCAGCGGCCGCGCGCCATAGACGGGGTCATAGCCAACCGCAACCAGCTTGTCCATCGCCTCGTCACTCAGCTCCAGGCTCAGCTCACGCTCGGCCAGGCGCTGACGCAAGCGACCAAGTTGTATCCGCGCAATGCCGGCAATCTGATCGCGAGCCAGCGGGTCGAATACCACAACCTCGTCGATACGGTTGATGAACTCGGGACGGAAGTGGCTGCTTACTGCATCCATCACCGCGGCACGCTGCGCATCGGGATCCCCCACCAGCTCCTGTATCTGGCTTGAGCCCAGATTCGATGTCATCACGATCACGGTGTTACGGAAGTCGACCGTCCGCCCATGGCTGTCCGTCAGACGCCCATCCTCCAGTACCTGCAGCAGGATGTTGAATACGTCAGGATGTGCCTTTTCGACCTCATCGAGCAGGACCACGGAATAAGGCTTGCGACGGACAGCCTCGGTCAGGTACCCGCCTTCCTCGTAACCGACGTAGCCCGGCGGAGCCCCGATCAGGCGAGCAACCGAATGCTTCTCCATGAATTCGGACATGTCGATGCGGATCATGGCCTCTTCCGTATCGAAGAGAAATTCTGCCAGTGCCTTGCACAGCTCGGTTTTGCCGACGCCAGTCGGGCCCAGGAACAGGAAGGAACCACTCGGACGATTCGGATCGGCCAACCCGGCGCGCGATCGACGCACTGCATTGGCGACCGATACGACCGCCTCGTGCTGTCCGATCACACGCTGGTGCAGCAGGTCTTCCATTTTAAGTAGCTTCTCGCGCTCGCCTTCGAGCATCTTGGACACTGGGATGCCGGTCCACTTCGAGACCACCTCGGCGATTTCCTCGTCGGTCACCTTGTTGCGCAATAGCTGGTTCTCGGTCTTGCCGTGCTGGTCGACCATCTGCAGGCTGCGCTCCAGATCGGGAATGATGCCGTACTGCAACTCGGCCATCCGCGACAGATCGCCCTTACGACGAGCAGCCTCCAAGTCGGCCTTGGCCTGCTCGATCCGCTGCTGCATCTGAGCCGACCCCTGCACTTCGGCCTTTTCGGACTTCCAGATTTCCTCAAGGTCGGCGTATTCGCGCTCCAGCTTGACAATTTCTTCGTCCAGCTTGGCCAAGCGCTTCCTGGTTGCGTCATCGTCTTCGTTCTTCAACGCCTCCCGCTCGATCTTCAGCTGAATCAGGCGCCTATCGAGACGATCCAGCTCTTCCGGCTTGGAGTCGATCTCCATCCGGATTCGACTGGCCGCTTCGTCGATCAGGTCGATCGCCTTGTCGGGCAATTGGCGGTCGGTGATGTAACGATGAGACAGCTTGGCCGCCGCGATGATTGCGCCATCGGTGATCGAAACGCCGTGGTGCACTTCGTAGCGCTCCTTGAGGCCGCGAAGGATGGCAATGGTGTCTTCCTCGCTAGGCTCATCCACCTGCACCCTCTGAAAGCGCCGCTCAAGGGCGGCGTCCTTTTCGATGTACTGGCGGTACTCATCCAGGGTTGTGGCGCCGACACAATGCAGCTCGCCACGCGCCAATGCCGGCTTGAGCATGTTGCCGGCATCCATGGCGCCTTCGGCCTTGCCGGCGCCGACCATGGTGTGCAATTCGTCGATGAAGAGTATGACGCGGCCCTCCTGCTTGCCGAGCTCATTGAGCACCGCCTTGAGCCGCTCTTCGAACTCGCCGCGGAACTTCGCGCCAGCAATCAGCGATCCCATGTCCAGCGCGAGCAGGCGTTTGTCCTTGAGTCCGTCCGGCACTTCGCCATTGACGATGCGCTGGGCAAGCCCTTCGACGATAGCGGTCTTGCCCACACCAGGCTCACCGATGAGTACCGGGTTATTCTTGGTGCGCCGTTGCAGCACCTGTATGGTCCGGCGGATCTCGTCGTCGCGACCGATCACTGGGTCGAGCTTGCCGTCCTCGGCGCGCTTGGTCATGTCTACGGTGTACTTGTCCAGCGCTTGGCGCGATTCCTCGGCATTGGGATCATTGACTGCGTCGCCGCCGCGCAGATTGCTGATGGCGTTTTCCAGCGCCTTCTTGCTCACCCCCTGCGCCAGCAGCAGCTTGCCCAGACGGGTATTGCTGTCCAGCGCGGCGAGCAATACCAGCTCGCTGGAGATGTACTGGTCACCCTTCTGCTGCGCCAGCCGGTCGGCCTGGTTGAGCAGGCGAGCCAGGTCCTGCGACATGTTCATGTCGCCAGTGGGGTTCTGCAGCTTGGGCAGCTGGTCCAGTTCCTTGGTCAGCGCCTGGCGCAAGCCATTGATGTCAAAGCCGACCTGCATAAGCAGCGGCCTGATCGACCCACCCTGCTGATCGAGCAGCGCCTGCATCAGATGCAACGGCTCGATGGAGGGATGATCAAGACCAACGGCGACGGATTGGGCATCGGAGAGCGCAAGCTGAAGCTTGCTGGTAAGACGATCGATACGCATGTAATCACCTTTCTAGTAAGGCAGGCCGGCGCGCACAATCGCACCTCGAACGAAGCCTGCGAGATGAAACATAGATAAGGCTGTTTGTTGGATATTCAAGCAGGATCGCATTGATCCAGGTCATCTCCGTACCCGGCCGCACGGCAGCGCGTCAGGAACCGCAGAAGTGTTCAGGCAAGCCAGATCAGGCTGGCAAAGCGCCCAGTGCTCGGAGCACGGCGGTAGGAGTAGAAGCGGGGATCGTTGAAGGTACAGAATCCACCACCAGAGACGGCCGTGACCCCGCATGCAGCGAGGCGGATACGGGCCAGGTGGTAAATATCCGCCATGTAGCGGCCGGCGTTGCGACTGGGAATGAAGGCAGCGGTCGCGGCCCCATGCTGTGATACGAACGCCTCGCGCACCTCCCCGCCGACTTCGAAGGCGTCGGGACCGATTGCAGGTCCCAGCCAGGCCATCAGCTCGTTCCCTGGGACGCCCATGGCCGCCACGGTAGCTTCCAGCATCCCCGCTGACAGCCCGCGCCACCCGGCATGCGCAGCGGCCACACGGGTTCCCGCCAGATCGCAAAACAGCACAGGAAGACAATCTGCGGTCAGCACCGCACAGGCGACGCCTGATGCATCCGTCCAGCTGGCGTCTGCGACGGGACAGTGTTGCGGGTCGGCCTTTACCGCACGATTGGAATGCACCTGTTTCATCCAGGCCGGCTGACACCCGAGCGCCCGTTCCAGCTGCTGTCTATTCGCCACTACCGCAGCCGCGGTGTCGCCGACATGATCACCCAGATTGAAGCTATCAAAGGGAGGCGTACTTTCACCGCTGCTGCGCGTGGTGACGCAGGCCTTGACCCATGAGGGCGCCGGCCAGTCGGGAATAAGCCAATCGTCAGGCCAGTCGCTCACCCGACGAATGCCTCGCGGTCCTGCTGCAACAAGGTCAGCAGCCAGACGAAATCGTCCGGCAATGGCGATTCCCATTTAAGGCGCTCACCAGTCAACGGGTGATCCAGCTCCAGGAAACGTGCGTGCAGAGCCTGGCGAGGGAAGTCGCGCAGGGTTTGCACCATTGTCGGATTCGCTGCGGGCGGAATGCGGAACCGTCCGCTATAGAGCGGATCACCCACCAGCGGGTAGCCAAGATGCGTCATGTGCACACGAATCTGGTGCGTGCGACCGGTCTCAAGCTTGACTCGCACATGCGTATGCGAACGGAAGCGCTCGAGCACCCGGTAATGACTGACGGCAGGCTTGCCGCTTTCGACGACAGCCATGCGCTGGCGCTGCTGGCCATGCCGGCCGATCGGCGCATCTACCGTGCCGCCGGTAATGATCACGCCGATGACGATGGCCTCGTAGATCCGGCTGACGCTGCGTGCCTGCAATTGTTCGACCAGACGCGTTTGCGCCTGCAGCGTCTTGGCCACCACCATCAGCCCGGTGGTGTCCTTGTCCAGCCTGTGCACGATACCCGCACGCGGCACGTTGATCAGATCAGGAACATGATGCAAAAGAGCGTTGAGCAACGTGCCGTCGGCATGGCCAGCGGCGGGATGCACCACCAAGCCGGCGGGCTTGTTCAGCACGAGGATGTGGTCATCTTCGAACACGATGTCCAGCGGTATATCCTGCGCTACCCATTCGCCCTGGGCCTGCTGCTCCGCAGAGAGCTCCAGAATGGCGCCGGCATGTACAGTATCGCGCGGCCGCAACGAGGCGCCGTCGACAGTAAGCTGGCCATCCTTGATCCACGCAGCCAGGCGCGAGCGGGAATGTTCGGAAAACAGCTGCGCCGCAACCTGATCGAGGCGCTGCCCGCCGAGATCGAACGGCACCTCAGCGCGTAGTTGGATGGCCTGCGTTGAGATTGTCGACATAGATTGAGAGCACTTCAAAGTAGAGAAAGGAGGCTTGGGGTCATGACGTGACCAAAACGAGCCCTTGCGCCGAAAGCCCGCCTGGCCGCGCTCGCAGGTTGTGTCAATGCACAATCGCAACCGGATCAACGGCGTCCAGCAATCGCAAGCGTGATCCGCCAGGGGTTAGCCTTTTGGTTTCGTCATCAGGCTTGTGGTTAAATACGGCGTCTTTGCCCCGGTCAACCGGGGCGCTCATCATAACAGGACGGCTCCGCGCGAGACAGCCAGCCGTCACAGGGACGCAAGCCGCCATGCACGTGAAACACCTGCTGCTGATCGCCATTTTCGCCCTTACAGCTGCCTGCTCCTCGAATGAGAGCATCAGCGAAAATCTCGGCGAGACGGAACTGTACCGGCAGGCGCAGGCCGACCTGGACAATGACAGCTATACCAGCGCCATCAACAAGCTCAAGGCACTGGAATCGCGCTACCCCTTCGGCCGCTTTGCCGAACAGGCGCAGCTGGAGCTGATCTACGCCTACTACCGCAACAGCGAACCAGAAGCGACCCGCTCGGCTGCGGAGCGTTTCATTCGCCTTCATCCGCAGCATCCGAGTGTCGACTATGCCTATTACCTGAAAGGGCTGGCCTCGTTTGACCAGGACCGCGGCCTGCTTGCACGCTTCCTGCCGCTGGACATGACCAAGCGGGACCCCGGCGCTGCACGTGACTCCTTCAACGAGTTCGCACAGCTGACCAGCCGCTTCCCCAACAGCCGCTACGCACCGGACGCCAAGGCCCGCATGGTCTACCTGCGCAACCTGCTGGCCGCCAACGAGATCCACGTAGCCGACTACTACCTGCGCCGCCAGGCCTACGTAGCTGCGGCGAACCGTGGTCGCTATGTAGTAGAAAACTTCCAGGGCACACCGGCCGTGGGCGACGGCCTGGCTGTCATGACCGAGGCTTATCAGCGCCTTGGTCTCGACGAGCTGGCCAATACGAGTCTGGACACACTGAAGCTTAATTACCCAGAGCATCCGAGCCTGCAGGACGGGCAGTTCGTTCCCAGGGAGCAGGAAGCCGACAACCGCAGCTGGCTGTCTCGTGCAACGCTCGGCCTGATCGAAACCGAAAACGCAGCCCCGGATAGTTCTCAAGCTAACCGCGACGTCGTACGTCAATATGAAACCGCGGCTCAGGACCTTCCCGATGAACTGCGTCCGGTGCTCCGGGAAGCCGAAAAAGAATCTGACGACGAGCAGCGCCAGGGGCGCTCCTGGTGGAGCTACATGACCTTCGGCCTGTTCGACTAAGCATACCGACACTCACCGGCGGCGACCTTGCCGCCCTGAACAGCGCGATGCAGGGCACCTGCCTACAGGCGGCCCATGGCTTTGCCGGGAAGATAGAAATGGGTCTGTTTCGTCTGTTGTTCTGGATCATCCTTATCGCCGCGGCGTTCTGGCTATGGCGACGCTTCACCGACAAGCCCGGCGCTGCGAGCAAACCGAAGCCGGAACAGACCACACTGAGCATGGTGCGTTGCGCGCAATGCGGTGTGCATGTGCCGCAGGAACAAGCACTGCCAGACCGCGGCCTGTGGTACTGCAGCCAGGCGCACCTGGAACAAGGCAGCAAGTCGGGTGGGCATTGAACGCCTGACTTTCCTGGGTTATCAGGGCCGGCGCATTCTTCGGCTCTATCACCTGTATCGCGTCGCAATCGGCCTGGTGCTGGTGCTGCTTATCAGCAGCGACCTGCACAGCGACCTGATGCGCATGATCAACCCGGCTGCCTTTCATTACGGTGCCTGGCTGTATCTGATTCTCAACATTCTGATCGCCGTCCTGATACAGAACCCCAAGCGCGAGCTACCAGTGCTCGCCCTTGCACTTCTGGACGTCACGCTGCTCGCTGCGCTGTTCTACTTTGCCGGCGGCACGCCCAGTGGAATAGGCAACCTGCTGATCGTCGCGGTTGCCATTGCCAATATCCTGCTGCGGGGCCGCGTCGGCTTTTTCATTGCAGCTGTCGCGGCTACAGGGCTGATTTACCTCACCTTCTATCTCAGCCTCCACGATACCGCGGCAAGCAGCCAGTACGTACAGGCCGCTGCGCTCGGCACGCTGTGCTTTGCTTCGGCCCTACTGGTTCAAGGACTGACGCAACGACTGCAGGTCAGCGAGACACTGGCTCGCCAACGAGCAGAGGAAGTAGCCAACCTTGAAGCGCTGAACGCCCAGATTCTGCAACGCATGCGTACCGGCATCCTCGTGCTTGATCCGCAACAACGCGTACTGCTGGCCAACCAGGGTGCGCTGGAGCTGCTTGGTCAGGAGTCGTTAGCCGGTGAACGCTTGGCGCCACGCTGCCCCGAGCTGATCAGGGGCCTTCAGCAATGGCGCGACAATCCCACCCTGCGACCGCGACATTTCAAGGCGACCCCAGACGGTGCCACGCTGCAGCCCAGCTTTGCCACGCTCCAGCATGGCGTGGCGCAGGATACGCTGGTGTTCCTTGAGGACACCTCGCAAATCGCACAGAAGGCCCAGCAACTGAAGCTGGCTTCGCTCGGCCGACTGACCGCGAGCATTGCCCACGAGATCCGCAACCCCCTGGGGGCCATTAGCCATGCGGCGCAGCTGCTACAGGAGTCCGAAGCGCTGGATCCTGCCGACCAGCGCCTGGCACAGATCATCCAGGATCATTCACGGCGCATGAATCTGGTCATCGAAAACGTTCTGCAGCTGTCCCGTAGACGCCAGGCCGAGCCGCAGTTGCTGGATCTGAAATACTGGGCGCACCGCTTCGCCAGCGAATTGCGCACCACACTTCCAGCGGGCCAGCAGGTGCATGTCGAGACTCAGGGCAGCTCGCTACAGACGCGCATGGACCCCAACCAGCTTATCCAGGTGCTGACCAACCTGGTCCAGAACGGGTTGCGCTATAGCGGTCAGACACACGACCAGGCACAGGTCTGGCTGCGACTGTTTCGCGACGAAGCAAGCGATCTTCCGGTTCTTGAAGTGCTCGACGATGGTCCGGGCGTTGCGGATGAGGACGTGCAGAACATCTTCGAACCCTTTTTCACCACCGAGAGCAAAGGCACCGGACTGGGCTTGTACATCTCTCGCGAGCTATGCGAAAGCAACCAGGCCCGGCTCGACTACCGGACACGGGACGAAGGCGGCAGCTGCTTTCGTATTGTCTTTGCTCATCCGCGAAAACAAGGCTAGAGCGAGCAGAGGCTGCAGCCAGTCACACATCGGTCAGGGCCGCAGTACAAAGGGGGCGTTGTAGCGTTAACATTGTTGCCCTCGCCTTTGGCATCCACCGCTGCAGTTGAAAGATCGAAACCATGACCGTCCGCCAGAAAGCGTTGATCATTGACGATGAACCCGACATCCGGGAACTCCTGGAGATCACCCTCGGCAGGATGAAGCTCGACACCCGTAGCGCCCGCAACCTCAAGGAAGCCCGCGACTGCCTGGCGCGCGAGCACTACGATCTCTGCCTTACCGACATGCGGCTGCCGGACGGGAGCGGCCTGGAACTGGTGCAGTTCATCCAGCAGCGGTACCCGCAGCTACCGGTGGCGATGATCACCGCCTATGGCAGCCTGGACACCGCCATAGGCGCACTCAAGGCTGGCGCCTTCGACTTCCTGACCAAACCGGTCGATCTTTCGCGTCTGCGCGAGCTGGTCAACACCGCGCTTCGACTGCGCGCACCGAACCTCGAGGACTCCACAGTCGATAGCCGATTGCTGGGGGCCTCGCCACCAATGAACATGCTCCGCAAGCAGATCGGCAAACTGGCCCGAAGCCAGGCACCGGTCTATATCAGCGGCGAGTCGGGCAGCGGCAAGGAACTGGTGGCGCGATTGATACATGAGCAAGGACCCCGCCATGAGCATCCATTCGTTCCGGTCAATTGTGGTGCCATACCGTCAGAACTGATGGAAAACGAATTCTTTGGCCATAAAAAGGGTAGCTTCACCGGCGCGATAGAAGACAAGCTCGGACTGTTCCAGGCAGCGAACGGCGGAACGCTATTTCTCGACGAGGTCGCCGACCTCCCCTTGCCGATGCAGGTCAAGCTGCTGCGCGCGATACAGGAAAAGGCAGTTCGGTCCGTCGGGGGCGCCAAGGAAGTGGTGGTAGACGTGCGGATTCTCTGCGCCACCCACAAGGATCTCGCCAGCGAGGTGGCGGCAGGGCGCTTTCGCCAGGACCTCTATTACCGCCTGAACGTTATCGAACTGCGCGTTCCCCCCTTGCGCGAGCGTCGCGAAGACATCGCCCAGCTGGCCGACGCCATGCTCGTCCGCCTTGCGCAGGAATGCGGCGATACTCCTGCGCATCTGCACCCTGATGCCTTGGCCAAGCTGCAAAGCTATCGGTTCCCGGGCAACGTCCGCGAACTGGAAAACATGCTGGAGCGCGCCTATACCCTCTGCGAAGGCGAGCAGATCAAGGCGAGCGACCTGCGCCTGTCGGACGCACCGAGCAGTTCTGACACGGGGGAAGCCAGCCTGGCACAGATCGATAACCTCGAAGACCATCTCGAGGAGGTCGAGCGAAAACTGATCATGCAGGCGCTGGAAGAAACCCGCTGGAACCGTACCGCGGCGGCCCAGCGACTGGGCCTTTCGTTCCGCTCCATGCGCTATCGCCTGAAAAAGCTCGGTCTTGATTAGGCCGCAGCAAGCCGGCGCTGAGATCATGCCAGCCTGCCAACACCCGTTCCCGCCCGGTCTGTGACTGCGCTTATCCCTGCGACAGCAGGTTGCGCAGGTCCAAGATCGCCGCGTTGGCACGAGAGATGTAATTGGCCATCACCAGCGAATGGTTGGCAAGCACACCGTATCCGCTGCCGTTGAGCACCATCGGACTCCACAACGGCTCCTGGGCCGCTTCGAGTTCACGGATGATCTGCCGGACGCTGACCGTCGCATTCTTCTTTGCCAGCACGTCGGCAAAATCGACTTCGATAGCACGAAGCAGGTGGGACAATGCCCATGCCTGGCCCCGTGCTTCGTAAAAGACGTTATCAATCTGCATCCAGGACGTTTCGACCCGCTGCTCCTCCACCTCGGGCACCACGCCCTGGCGCTCGAGTTCCGGGGCCAGGGTGGAATCCAGCCGGACGCGACCGACACTGGCCGATAGACGCTGGGAAAGCGATCCCAGGCGGGTGCCCGCATCGCCCAGCCAGTTATTCAGGTTATCGGCACGTGAGTAGAACTGGGCCTTTGGCACCGGATCGCTCAAGCGCGCCAGATAGCGATCCAGATAACGAATGCCGTTGCGGTATTCGGACTCGGTAGCAGGCAGGGCCCAGCTGCGGTTGTCGAAGTTGAACAGCGGTTCGCCCTTGGATAGGTCGGCATCCTCGGTCGACTGCGACTGCGAACGAGCGAAATCCTTGCGAAGGGCACGGGAAAGATCACGGACCTGCACCAGCACGCCATATTCCCAGCTCGGCATGTTGTCGAGCCAGAGTCCGGGAGGCGCAATGTCATTGGTCAGATAGCCGCCCGGCTTGTCCAGCAAGGTGCTGGCGACCTGCTTGAGGGTCTCGACAGTGGTATAACCGTTGACGATCTGCCGCTGCGACGCCTCTGCAGCCTGCCGAACGTGCTGCTGAACCGGAAAACGATCCGGCTCGAGACTCCAGTACCAGCCGAGAACCATCGCCACAAGCAGGTACAGTCCGATCGCTACGGCCAGAGCAAGCAGTAACGGATTGCGGCGCGATCCAGCTGCAGTCGCGTTATCTCCCGCTGAGCCGAGGCGGCCGAAGCGGTTTCTCCAATCCAACATGGGCATCTTGTCCTTCTCTCGATTTCAGAGGTTCGATAGCCGGACGCCAGAGACGTTGCGGCAGGTGGCTCACTATAACGCAGCTGCTCCTGGCTGATCGCACAATGAGAACCAGCGCGCCCATGCAGGCTCCTTTGCTTGGCTGGATCAGTGGTAGCATGCAGCCACCATCGCGCCTTGGCGGAACGAGCGTAGCGGGCCAGGAATCGGGAATGTCGGAACAGGAAAATCTCAAAAAGCACTTCGCGCAACGAGTCATCCATCAGGCGCGGGAAGTCCTTGAAGTCTGGCAGCAGCTTCAGCGCAGCGAGTGGAGCGACGCCTATCGCGCCGCTCTCAGCGACGCGAACCAGCGCCTACGGCGTTTTGCCGAGCGCTTCGGCCAGACCGAGCATCAGCAGCTTGCGCTGAGTATCGATGAATGCCTGAACGACATCCGCGATAACCGCGGGCGGCTCTCGAGCGACTCCATAGCCACGCTTAGCCAGCTGATCTACCGACTGGCCCGCACCGGTCTGCGCCATGGCGATCCGCGTGGCCAGTCAGCCTATGTCCCGCCACTGAGCAAGCCCGTCTATATTGCGCTGGACAATCACGAGCGAGCCCGCCATGTAGTGCGCCAACTGGAATTCTTCAGCATGACAGCCCAGGCGTTCGTCGATGATCGCCAGTTTCTTGCGGCAATGCATGAGCGGCACCCAGCCGCCATCGTCATGGATGTGGATTTCAACGGTGCAGGAGAAGGCCTGAGGCTTGCCGAGCGAATCCAGCAAAAGCTTGAGGAAAAACTGCCCCTGATCTTCTTTAGCCATCAGGAAACCGATACGCCGATGCGGCTGGCTGCGGTCCGGGCCGGCGGACTGGATTTCTTTACCGGCAGCATCGATGCGTCCAGCCTGCTTGAGCGCATCGAGATTTTTACCCGGACGGCCCATTACGAACCGTTCCGGGTGCTCATCATCGATGACTCCCGGGCCCAGGCAACCCATACCGAGCGGGTACTGAACAACGCGGGCATCATCACCCGCACACTCAACGAGCCCATACAGGCGATTACCCACTTGGCCGAGTTCCAGCCGGACCTTATCATTCTGGATATGTACATGCCCGACTGCATGGGCACCGAACTGGCAAAGGTCATCCGCCAACATGAGCGCTATGTCAGCGTGCCGATCATCTACCTGTCCGCCGAGGATGATCTGGACAAACAGCTAGATGCGATGAGCGAGGGCGGCGACGATTTTCTCACCAAACCCATCAAACCAAGCCACCTTATCGCCACCGTCCGCACCCGCGCAGAGCGCGCTCGCAACCTCAAAGCCCGGATTGTTCGCGACAGCCTCACCGGACTCTACAACCACACCCACAGCCTGCAGCTGCTCGAAGACGCCAGCTCGCGGGCGCGCCGCGATAACCGGCCGCTGTGTTTCGCGATGATCGACATCGACCATTTCAAGAAGGTCAACGATACCTACGGCCATCCCATGGGCGACCGCGTGATCAAGAGTCTGGCGTTGTTTCTCAAGCAGCGCCTGCGCAAGACCGATCACATCGGCCGCTATGGCGGGGAGGAGTTTGCGGTGGTACTGCCCGATACCTGCGCGAGCGATGCGGTCAAGGTACTGGACGACATACGCCAACGCTTTGCCGAGATCCGCTTTCCGGCGCAGCCAGCCGACCTGAGCTGCACCTTCAGCTGCGGCATCAGCGAACTGACTGCAACGACGGATACGAAGATGCTCACCCAGCAGGCGGACGAAGCCCTCTACAACGCCAAGAAAGGCGGCCGAAACAGGGTCGAAAGATTCACCGCTGTCACCTGAGTGAAATCATTTCGCCATAAAGTCCTAGCCTCCCGCCTCGTTGGAAGCCAGGATGCGCCTGAAATCGCTTACCACACTCAATACCCTGCTTCTTGTGGCCATCTGCCTGGCACTTGGGGCCACGCTATGGTGGTCGGAGCAGGCGCTGGAGCGCCCCTACCAGCTGATGGGCCGCTATCTGAGCCTTTCCCAGCGTTTTCAGCACCAGGTGGCCAGCAATGTCCACCAGTACCTGAGTAGTGGCGACGCCCTGCGTCACAAGTCCGCTTTGACCGAACTGGAAGGCTTGGCAACGGATGTCGGTGCCCTGCCCGGTCCCTTCGCCAGTCGCCTGCAGCCGAGCCTGGAACAGCTTCACCAGTTCACTGCCACCGAGCTGCTGGCAGCAGGAAAACTGGCGGGTGATCCACAGGGCTTGCTGCTCCAGGCTGAGCGTGAAATGGCGGGAACCCTGGAACAGCTTCATCGCTATGCCGCTCAGGACCAACACACCGCTGCCGCGCAGTATCAGGCGCCGCTGTTCGAGGCAAGCAGGCAGCTGATCCGCCTCAGCCACGCGCGCGCCAAGCTGACCACCAGCGGCCAGGACGAGTTGGTGGCCGATGTTGAGCAGGCCTTGCAAGCCGTCAGAAAAGAAGCAGACAAACTGGAAGCGCTGCCCCTGCTCGGTGTCGCGAGCGAGCAACAGTCCGGCGCAAGCGCCTTTGCTGCCCTGCTGGATCTCGACGAACAAGCCCAGGCGCAACCCGCCGAGGATCAGGGCATTGCGCTGAAGCGCGAGCTAACCAGCCTGCTCTCGCGTTATCCAGGCGAGCTGCAACGCACGCGCGAACTGATCGAGCAACGTGTCAGGCTCAGGGATAGTGCCGAGAAGAAGGTCAGCATGCTGCAAACGGCACTGGATGATCTGGAACCGGAAATCCGTGCAGAGCGTGATCGTATCCAGGGGGAAGTGCGGCTTATTCAGGGCGCCATCATCGCCCTGATTCTTCTGGTTGCACTTGCCATCGATCGACTGCAGCGCAGGCTGACCTGGTCGCTGGGACAACTGGCACCTGCGCTTCGCGCATGGGCCGGCGGCGACTTTCAAAGGCCCGTCGAACTTCGCTCCAAGACGGTGGAGATGGTAGAAATCGGTGCGTCACTCAACCAGTTGCGCAGCTATCTGCTCACATTGGTCGGCACGCTGCGTCAGCATGCCCAGGAAGTCACCGGCAACAGCCGTAGCCTGGCTGAGATGAGCAATGACCTGCACCAGGGCGCCAGCCGCCAGAGCAGCGACACGGCGCAGATTCGAGACGCACTGGAAGAGCTGGAGGCGACCATCCATGACGTGGCGACAGGTGCGGATCAGACGGCGCAGGCCGGGCGCGACGCAGGCCAGGCGGTCTGCGAAGGCCAGGCGGTCATCAGCCGGAGCCTGACCGGCCTGCGCGGCCTGGTCAGTGAAGTGCAGGGCAACGCCCTGGCCATCGAACGGCTGGCCGACGAAACCAGCACCATCGGCACGGTGTTGACGGTAATTCGCTCGATTGCCGAGCAAACCAACCTGCTCGCGCTGAACGCTGCGATCGAAGCAGCCAGAGCGGGCGCACAGGGCCGTGGGTTCGCCGTGGTCGCCGACGAGGTACGTACGCTGGCGCAACGCACCAGCGGTGCGACCGAGGAGATCCAGCTGCTGATCAGGAGCCTGCAGACCGCCGCGCATCAATCGGTACAGGCGATGCGGATCCAGGTCGATCATGCCGAAGAGACCGCACAGCTGGCCGAAACCGCCGACTCGGCGCTGAACCGGATCGTCGCCACCATCGGATCGATCGAGCAGATGGCGGCGCAGATCGCACTGGCCACTGCGCAGCAGAGCGATGCGGTCAGCGAGATCCGCAGCCACAGCGAACGAATTCACCAGCTCGGCGACAGCAACCTGGCGCACATCAGCCGAGGCCGTGAGCAGAGCAAACAGATGTTGCGCCTGGCCGTCGAGCTGGACCAGGCCACGCAGGCTTTCAGAGGCTGACATGGCAACCGGCGCGACACGTGCGCCGGCCCATGGATCAGCGTGGCACGGCGGGACGCTGGGAAGGTTTGCGACCCTTTCCGGCAGGCTTGCCCGTGCTGCCCGCCGCCTTGCGCCGCGCTTCGGCAGCCGCTTTCGCCTGCTCGCGCTTGTCCCAGGCATTGCCATCATGGCTACGTGGAGGCAAGCCGTTGTGCTGGGTGAGGATCTTGCCTCCCTGCCCCGCTTTCTTGCTACCCACCGGGGTCGAGTTCTTGCGCCGTGCGCTCTGATAGCCCTCGGTGGCAGGCTGATGGGCCGGGATCAGCTGATGCTTGCCACTGCCGATCAGGTCTGCACGGCCCATACGTTGCAGGGCCTCGCGTAGCATCGGCCAGCCCTTGGGATCGTGGTAACGCAGGAATGCCTTGTGCAAGCGGCGCTGTTCCTCGCTCTTGACGATGGTGACGCCTTCGCTCTTGTAGGTGACCTTGCGCAGCGGGTTCTTGCCGCTGTGGTACATCGCCGTGGCGCTGGCCATTGGTGATGGGTAGAACGCCTGGACCTGGTCGGCGCGGAAGCCGTTGGCCTTGAGCCACAGCGCGAGGTTCATCATGTCCTCGTCAGTGGTGCCGGGATGTGCGGCAATAAAGTAGGGAATCAGGTACTGCTCCTTGCCTGCCTCCTTCGAATACTTGTCGAACATCCGCTTGAACTTGTCGTAGCTGCCGATCCCCGGCTTCATCATCTTGTCCAGCGGGCCGCGCTCGGTGTGCTCCGGGGCAATTTTCAGATAGCCGCCCACGTGGTGAGTGACCAGCTCCTTGACGTACTCCGGGGACTCGACCGCCAGGTCGTAACGCAGCCCGGATGCGATCAGGATCTTCTTCACGCCAGGCAACGCACGCGCCTTGCGATACAGCTCGATCAACGAACTGTGGTCAGTGTTGAGGTTCTCGCAGATACCCGGATACACGCACGAGGGCTTGCGGCAGTGCTTCTCGATCTCAGGACTCTTGCAGGCAATGCGGTACATGTTTGCCGTCGGCCCGCCAAGATCAGACACCACGCCGGTAAATCCGGGCAGCTTCTTCATCTCCTCGATCTCATGGAGAATCGATTCGTGCGAGCGGTTCTGGATGATCCGGCCCTCATGCTCGGTGATCGAGCAGAAGGTGCAGCCACCAAAGCAACCACGCATGATGTTCACCGAGAAACGGATCATGTCGTAAGCGGGGATCTTCGCGCCGCCGTAGGACGGATGCGGCACGCGCGCATACGGCGAAGCAAAGACGTAATCCATCTCCTCGGTGGTCAGCGGAATCGGCGGAGGATTCAGCCAGATGTCGTGGTCGCCATGGCGTTGCACCAGCGCTCGGGCGTTGCCCGGGTTGGTTTCCAGGTGCAGCACGCGGTTGGCATGGGCATAGAGCGCCGGATCGTTGCGCACTTTCTCGAAGGACGGGAGCCTGATGACGGTCCGGTCGCGCTCGATCTTCGGGCTCGGCAGCAGCTGGACGACCTTGGCCTCGTTCGGGTCATCGGCGGGGCCCGTGCCCTTCTCCTGCTCGATGGCACAGGCTTGCAGATCCTGGGTGTTGACGTAGGGGTTGATGATCTTGTCGACCTTGCCCGGCCGATCGATACGGGTCGAATCGACCTCGAACCAACCTTCCGGCGCGTCCCGCCGAATGAATGCAGTACCGCGCACATCGGTGATCTGCTCGATCGCTTCTCCACGCGACAGACGCTGCGCCACCTCTACGATCGCCCGCTCGGCATTGCCGTACAGCAGAATGTCCGCCGTGGCGTCCATCAGAATCGAGCGACGCACCTTGTCCTGCCAGTAGTCGTAATGTGCGATGCGGCGCAGGGACGCTTCGATGCCACCCAGAACGACCGGCGTATCCTTGAATGCCTCCTTGCAGCGCTGGCTATAGACAAGGCTGGCACGGTCCGGGCGCTTGCCGGCCAAACCACCCGCGGTGTAGGCATCATCCGAGCGCACCTTGCGGTCGGCGGTATAGCGATTGATCATCGAGTCCATGTTGCCCGCCGCGATACCGAAGAACAGATTCGGCTGGCCAAGCTTCATGAAGTCGTCTTTGCTCTGCCAGTCGGGCTGGCTGATGATGCCGACGCGGAAACCCTGGGCTTCCAGCAGGCGCCCGATGATCGCCATGCCGAACGACGGATGGTCAACGTAGGCGTCTCCGGTCACGATGATGACATCGCAGGAATCCCAGCCAAGCTGATCCATCTCCTCCCTGCTCATAGGCAGGAACGGCGCCGGGCCGAAACACTCGGCCCAGTACTTGGGATAGTCGAATAGGGGCTTGGCTGCGTGCATGGCGAGGAACCGGGGCAACAGAAACGGGCGCGGAATATAGCACAAAAAATGATCAGGAAGGCCGACCATGATGGTCGGCTTTTATCAATCTTGCACAGGCGAACCGGCGCTCACCCGTTGATATAACGCCGCGGCACGCGTTGGGTCACCTTGGTCAGCAACTCGTAGCCGATGGTCCCGCACGCGTGGGCCAATTCGTCGATAGCGATCGACTTACCCCAAAGCTCCACGGCATCGCCGAGGGCCGCCTGCGGCAGATCGGTGATATCCACGGCAAGCATGTCCATCGAGACCCGGCCAGCGAGAGGCATTCGCTGCCCACGTACCGCAACTGAGGTGCCAGGCGGCGCCGTACGTGGATAGCCATCGGCATAACCACAGCTGACCGTGGCGATACGCGAAGGCCGCTGAGCAACCCAACTTGCGCCATAACCCACACTCTCGCCGACCGGAACCTCACGAATCGCGATAATCGAAGCGGTCAGTGTCATGACTGGTTTAAGGCCCAGCGTTTCAGCGCTCAGCTCGGCGAAAGGCGAAGCACCGTAGAGCATGATCCCGGGACGCAGCCAGTCCATGTGCGCAGCAGGCATCGTCAGCACAGCGGCGGAATTGGCGAATGAGCGATTACCGAATGCGAGATCCGTCAGACCGGAAAACTGCTCCAGCTGCGTCTCGTTAAGAGGATGCCCACGCTCATCGGCACAGGCGAAATGGCTCATCAGGTTGAGTTCTGCAACCTGCGTTGCACCTTGCAAACGAGCATGGGCGCGGCGCAAAGCATCGACGCTGAAGCCTAGCCGATGCATGCCGGAGTCGAGCTTCAGCCAGAGATTCAGAGGCCTCTCGATTGTTGCAGCCAGGAGCGCGTCCAGCTGAGCTTCGCCTTGAACTGCAACGTCTAACCCAAGCGCCGCCGCTACGGCATATTCATCCGGCTCGAAACAGCCTTCGAGCAGCAGCAGCCTCGTGTTCGTATCGACGGACCGGACCTGCTCCGCCTCTTCCAACGATGCCACGGCAAAGCCGTCAGCCAATCCGCGAAGGCATTCAACTGCCATGGGCGCACCGTGCCCGTAGGCGTTGGCTTTGACAACCGCAAAGGCTTTACGCCCCGGCGCGCACTGCTTGGCCAGCTGATAATTGTGGCGAAGGGCAGCGAGATCGACGGTGGCGACGAGGGGGCGCATAGGACCATTCCTTCAGGCGACAGAAGCGGCACATTCTCAAGCCCCGCACGTTGTCCGGCAAGGGCCAACCCGACTTGCCACGGCCTTCCAAGCTCTTTTTAGCTTCCAGCTTCCAGCTCAGACTGCCTTACTCATCATCGAACTGGTAGCTACCCGGCGCCAGGTTCTCGAAGCGCGAATATTTGCCGAGAAACGCCAGGCGTGTCGTACCGATCGGGCCGTTCCGCTGCTTGCCGATGATGATCTCGGCGACGCCCTTGTACTCGGTTTCCGGGTGGTACACCTCATCCCGGTAAACGAACATGATGATGTCAGCGTCCTGCTCGATAGCGCCCGATTCGCGAAGGTCGGAGTTGACCGGACGCTTGTTGGGCCGCTGCTCCAGGGAGCGGTTGAGCTGGGACAGGGCGATTACCGGGCAATTGAATTCCTTCGCCAGGCCCTTCAGCGAGCGGGAGATCTCGGAGATCTCGTTGGTCCGGTTGTCGCCACTGGAGCCGGGGATCTGCATCAGCTGCAGGTAGTCGACCATGATCATGCCGATCTCCCCGTGCTCACGGGCCAGACGGCGTGTCCGGGCGCGCATCTCGGAAGGAGAGATGCCAGCGGTGTCGTCGATAAACAGCTTGCGGTCGTTGAGCAGGTTCACCGCAGAGGTCAGGCGCGGCCAGTCGTCATCACTGAGCTTGCCGGTCCTGACCTTGGTCTGGTCGATACGACCAAGGGAGGCAAGCATACGAATGACGATGGAATCGGCCGGCATTTCCAGCGAGAACACCAGAATCGCCTTGTCGGAGCGCAGTACGGCGTTTTCGACGAGGTTCATCGCAAAGGTGGTCTTACCCATGGATGGACGACCGGCAACGATGATCAGGTCGGCCGCCTGCAAGCCACTGGTGGCTTCATCCAAATCGGTAAAACCGGTGGATAGGCCGGTGATCGCCTCACCGGCGTTGAACAGCGAATCGATCCGGTCGATCGCCTTGACCAGGATGTCGTTGATGCCTATTGGCCCGCCTGTCTTGGGGCGTGCTTCGGCGATCTGAAAGATCAGGCGCTCGGCTTCGTCGAGGATTTCTTCCCCCGTACGCCCTTGCGGCGCATAGGCGCTACCGGCGATGTCGTTGCTGATGCCGATCAGCTGGCGCAGCGTTGCTCGTTCACGAATGATCTGCGCATAGGCCTTGATGTTCGCCACCGACGGCGTGTTCTTCGCCAGCTCGCCGAGATAGGCCAGGCCGCCGACCTGGGACAGATGCCCTTCCTTGTCTAGCTGCTCGGACAGGGTCACCACGTCGAATGGCGAGTTGCGCTCGGCCAGGGTAAAGATGGCTCGGAAGATCAACCGATGATCATGGCGATAGAAATCGCCATCCGAGACCTGATCAAGCACCCGCTCCCAGGCGTTATTGTCCAGCATCAGGCCGCCCAGTACGGCCTGCTCGGCCTCGATGGAATGTGGCGGCACCTTGAGCGCTGCGGTTTCCAGGTCGTACTGCTGGGGCACACTGATGTCGTTCATGGCACTCGAGATTCTTTAGCGTTCAGAAAAACAAAGGGCACGTTCCACTCGCGTGGAAACGTGCCCGATGGTACTCGTCAGGCACCAGAGGTGCCAGACGATGGCCTGTATCAGCCAGCGATCACGATCAGCTTCACGGTCGCTTCAACATCGGTGTGCAGGTGCACAGCGACGTCGTACTCACCAACCTGACGGATGGTGCCGTTTGGCAGACGGATCTCGCTTTTCGCGACTTCCACGCCAGAGGCGGTCAGCGCATCGGCGATGTCATGAGTACCGATGGAACCGAACAGCTTGCCCTCATCGCCCGCAGTAGCGGTGATGGTGACTTCCAGTTCAGCCAGCTGAGCTGCGCGAGTTTCGGCAGACGCCTTACGATCGGCAGCAGCCTTTTCCAGGTCAGCACGGCGAGCTTCGAACTCGGCGATGTTTGCAGCAGTCGCTGCAGTGGCCTTGCGCTGCGGCAGCAGATAGTTGCGCCCGTAGCCAGACTTGACGTTTACCTTGTCGCCCAGGTTGCCCAGGTTTGCGACTTTTTCCAGCAGGATGACTTCCATTTGAGTCTTACCTCTTAACTTTTAACCTTCACCGTCCGCAGGTCCTGCATCGTCATCACGAGATGCGCGACCGCGGAAATCAAACAAGCTGTCGACAACGGCCATTACGGCCAATAACGGATAAAGCAACTGCATGAACAGCACCAGCGTGACATAGAGCCCCACCAGCCAGAACCGTGACATCCGACCCTGCGCCACCAGCCCGTGTATGAGTGCGACCCCGGCAAACACCAGCGGAACACTGCACAAAGGAGCCAGCAACGCCATCTGTACCCCGAGGCTCGGACTCAGCAACACGCCCATCAGCAGCAGCATTGCCAGCACTGGGGGAAAGCGCAGCGCCCGAAACTCGAGGCCAAAGCCACCTGGGTTGTACAACGACGCTTGCCAGTACCGCCCGAGCATCAGACTGAGCAAGGTGGCTATCTGCAGCAGCGCTGCCAGCAAACCGGTCAAAACCGGTGTCAGCAGCGCCCCCAGTCGCGCCTGCTCCTCCACTGACAGTTGCTGGTAGGCATCCGACAGCATGTCGGGGAGCACTTTCTGCAACTCAGTGGCGAGCGCCGCAATCGGCTCGCCGAAAACCATTCCAAGCACCCAGGCATACAACAACCCGAGCCCCACACTGCACAGCATCACACGGACCCAGGAACGCTGGTTGCGCAGCAGCAGCGCCAACCCGAACGAACCCAGCAGTACCAGCAGCGTGCGCGGATCACCGAAATACCACCAGACGAGTGCGGGCAATACAGCCCATACCAACACGCCCAGAGCATCATTCAGACCACGACGCAACAACACCAGACTGCCTGCAGCAGCGCACAACCAGAACAGCATCGGCAGCGCAGCAGAGCCAGCCACAACAACAATCGCCTGCATACGGCCGCGCATGATGAAGTCAGCCAGGGCGCGCATGCGATTTATCCTTTACTTCTGTCGAACAGTTCGATCAACGGCCGTGGCTGTCGGTGTAGGGCAGCAGGGCCAGGAAGCGGGCGCGCTTGATAGCGGTGGCCAGCTGGCGCTGATAGCGTGCTTTGGTTCCGGTAATACGGCTAGGAACGATCTTGCCGGTTTCGGAAATGTAGGCTTTCAGTGTGTTGAGATCCTTGTAATCGATCTCTTTCACGTCTTCAGCGGTGAAACGGCAGAACTTACGACGACGGAAAAAACGTGCCATGAAATAGGCTCCTCAATAGGTCCGTGGATTACTCGTCAGCGTTGTTGTCGCGGCTGTCACTGTCATTGTCGTTTTCATTGACATTGTCAGATTCAGGGCGATCACGACGCTCGCGGCGCTCGCTACGGTTTTCCTCAGCCTTGAGCATCTCGGACTGTTCAGTCACGGCTTCGTCGCGACGGATGACCAGGTTACGGATGACGGCGTCGTTGTAGCGGAAGTTGTCTTCCAGCTCAGCCAGTGCCTTGCCGCTGCACTCGACGTTCAGCATCACGTAGTGAGCCTTGTGCACGTTGTTGATGGCGTAAGCCAGCTGACGACGGCCCCAGTCTTCCAGACGATGGATCTTGCCACCGTCTTCTTCGATCAGCTTGGTGTAACGCTCCACCATGCCGCCGACCTGCTCGCTCTGGTCGGGGTGGACCAGAAAGATGATTTCGTAATGACGCATTGTTGCTCCTTACGGGTTGCAGCCTGCCGCACAACGCGGATCAGGCAAGGAGTGGATCAGTGATGTTGACTTGCCAGCCAGAGAGGCGCGCAAACGCCTGCCATCCGGGCAAGGGGCGCAATTCTAGAGAAGCCCGGACGACCGCGCAAGGCGATTTGGTGAATATTTGACCAGCCTAGCCGCGCCCGGCAATGGTTCGCTCGGCCTGAATGCTTTCAAGCAGAGACCTGACCTGATGGATGTCGTAAGGCTTGAGCATGGAGCGCAGGTCTGGCAATCCGACTTCGCGAGCGTCAACTGCATAACCTGAGGCAATGACGACGCTCAGGTCGGCGTCGCACGCCTTGGCCTGACGCACCAGCTCGATGCCGCTCATGCCGGCGAGACCGACATCGGTGAGCAACACGTCGAAGGACTGTCTGGCCAGTTGATCCAATGCTGCCTCGGCCGATTCGCAAAGGCTGACCTCATGCCCCAGCTCTTCCATGACTTCTCCGGTTAGCATGCGCAGGGTCGGGTCATCCTCGACAAACAGGATGTTCAGGCCGGAAGATTCCGTCACGCCAGTCTGCTCAGGCGAAGGCCAGGCGGATTCCAGCTGGGCGGGGCCTGCGGCTACCCGTCCGGCTTGCTCACCCAACGCGACGCGACTCGGCAGATATACACGAACCGATGTGCCACGCCCCTGTTCGCTTTCCAGCTCGACGAACCCCCCGCTCTGCTTGACGAAACCGTAGACCATGCTCAGACCGAGGCCTGACGCATTGCTGTCCTTTCGGGTAGTGAAAAATGGCTCGAACGCACGCTGAAGCGTATCCGGGGCCATGCCCTCACCCTCGTCAATCACAGCGAGCTCTACGTAAGGCCCGGCTTCGGCACCCGGATGGCCGGCGGTCCGAGCCACATCCAGAACGCAGTTGCGCAACCGCAGAGACAGCAGACCGCCACTGGCCATTGCATCACGCGCATTGACAGCCAGATTGAGAATGGCCGCCTGAAGATTGCCGACATCGGCAAACACGGGCCACAGACCGGAAGCGACATCGACATCAACCTGAACCGCACGCCCCAGGGCACCATTGAGCAGCTCGCTCATCTGCCCAAGCAGATCGCCGACATCAACCGATTGGGGCTGCAGCGGTTGCCGGCTGGCAAAGGCCAGCAACTGGGATGCCAGGCGAGCCCCTTTTTCCACTCCGCCCACCGCGGACTCCAGCCGCCTCTGAGCGGTCTCGTCCGCGCTCAGGTTGCGGCGCAGCAACTGCAGATTGCCACCGATGACCTGCAGCATGTTGTTGAAGTCGTGCGCGATACCCCCCGTCAGTTTGCCGACCGCCTCAAGCTTCTGCGCCTGCAGCAATGCCGCCTGAGCGGCACGGCGCTCGGATTCGCTGTCGAGCAATTCGCGGGTGCGCTCGCGCACCAACTCCTCGAGGCGTTCGCGATGCTCGCGCAGCTCCTGCTGACTGCGATGCTGCTCGGTAACGTCACTGCCGAGCACAAAAATCCCGGAAGGCTGGCCCTCGCGTTCGATGATCGGCTGGAAGACGAAATCGACGAAGACCTCCTCCGGCTCGGCTTCCGGTCGGCGCTGCAACAGCGCCCGCATGTCCCTGCCAATGTAGGGCTCACCGGAACGGTAAACCTCGTCGAGCAACGCGACAAATGCCTGGCCTTCAAGCTCGGGCAGCCCCTCACGCACCGACTTGCCCACGAGATGACGGTGCCCTGTAAGCTGCTGGTAGGCTTCGTTGACGAGCTCGAACACGTGCTCCGGCCCGCGGAGAAAACAGACGAACCCAGGCGCTTGCGCAAACAACTGGCGCAACTGATTTCCTTCGTCCTGAATCGATCGGGCGCGAGAGATGATCGCGGCCTCGATCTGCTGTACTGGCTGAGCAGAAGGTTCAGCAGAACGCAACGAATCCTTCAGCGACTGAAGCTCAGTGATATCAACGGTGTGCTGGAGGATTGCCAGAACTTCTCCCCGCTCATCCAGCAACGGAGTATGAGTGGCGCTCCAATAACGATCTTCATAGGCGGCGTCACGCTCGGAGCTGACAGCAATCGAATAGCGAATCACAGGCAGGGTATCGGGAGCCTTGGTGCGCAGCACTCTGCCAAACGACGCCAGCAACTCATCAACATGGGTCGACTCAGGAAACTGCGGATCGGCAGCAAACGCGTCCTGAATGCGACGCCCGGCAATCTCACTGATATTCCGCGCGGTGAGTTTCAGGTAAGCCGCATTGGCATCCAGGATCACCAGATCAGGGTCCAACAACAGGTAGGCGTTTGGTGAAACCTGGAAAAGAGCCTCGAAAGACGGGCGTTGCGGCATACCACCTCCATGATGCGAGCCTGGCGCTGGCTATATCAAGGCTGGCGCCGGACAGCCGCCCGACGCTCAACCGAACCAAAGATTTAAGTGAAGGCTTGAGTGCCAGATTCAGATCGGATTATTGACCGCGACAAGTACGATCCGTTTCCGAAGCAAAAACACCTTTGCGGATGGAGATCAACGAGGCGCCCTAACCTGCCCGCATGGCCGAGCGGCGCTGGCGCAGCGCCTCGAACAGACAGACGCCAGTGGCAACGGAAACATTGAGACTGCTCACGCTGCCGCCCATGGGCAAGCGCACCAGAAAATCGCAATGCTCGCGGGTCAGGCGACGCATCCCCTTGCCCTCAGCCCCCATCACCATGACGATCGGCCCGCTAAGATCCTGATCATAGATCTCCTGCTCGGCTTCTCCGGCCGTACCGACGATCCAGAGACCGCGCTGTTGCAGCTTTTCGAGCGTCCGAGCCAGGTTGGTGACCGCTACCAGCGGAATGACTTCAGCAGCACCACATGCCACCTTGCGCACCGTGGCGTTCAACGTGGCGGACTTATCCTTCGGAACGATTACCGCCAGAGCGCCCGCGGCATCGGCGGTACGCAGGCAGGCCCCCAGATTATGCGGGTCCGTTACGCCATCGAGCACCAGCAACAGCGGCGCGCCCTCGGTACGATCAAGCAGCTCCTCGAGCATGGCATCACCCCAGACCTGGCTGGGGCTGACTTCAGCGATCACGCCCTGGTGGACACCCTCGACCCACGCATCCATCTCGCGACGCTCGCACTGACCGATGCGAACCTTTGCTTGCGCCGCGAGGGTCAGGATCGCCTGGATCCGCGGGTCGTCGCGCCCTTCTGCCAGCCAGATCTGCTTGACCCGCTTTGGATGATGGCGAAGCAGAGCCTCGACGGCATGCACACCGTAGACCTTTTCCAGATCACTCATGACTTGGCCTTACGCTTACGCGGCGCAGCTCCCTCGGGCCTTGATGCCGCCTTGTCGACCGACTTCGATTTGGAGCCACTGCGCCTGGGCTTGCTCTTGGCAGCACCGCCTCCCTTCGCATCGCTCAGGAGCGCCTTTTTGATCTCGCGGCTTTTGAGTACGTCAGGACTGGCCGAGTCCTTGCCATTGCTCGCCGATACAGCAGCGCCCTTTTTGCCCTTGCCGTCTTTCCGGGGAGCTCGACTATCCGAAGAGGCGCGCTCACCTATGCCGGTCTTGCTGCCGCCGCCAATCAGTTCGAAGTCGATCTTGCGCTCATCAAGGTCGACCCGCATCACGCGCACTTCAACACTGTCGCCAAGGCGGAAGCTGCGACCACTTCGCTCGCCAGAGAGGCGGTGGTGCAACGGATCGAAGTGGTAGTAATCGCCTGGCATCGCCGTTACGTGCACCAGGCCCTCGACATAGATGTCCGTCAGCTCGACGAACAGCCCGAACCCGGTGACCGCCGTGATCACGCCCGGGAAGTTCTCGCCGACCCGGTCCTTCATGAACTCGCATTTGAGCCAGTTCACCACGTCGCGGGTCGCCTCGTCAGCGCGCCGCTCGGTCATCGAGCACTGCTCGCCAAGCTGCTCCAGCGCCGCTTCATCGTAGGGATAGATGCGGGCCTTGGGCATGCTGGTCGCACCCGCACGACGCACATGCGAGGTGTCACGTCTGGAGCGGATAACGCTGCGGATCGCACGGTGAATCAGCAGGTCGGGGTACCGGCGAATCGGTGAGGTGAAGTGCGCATAGGCCTCGTAATTGAGACCGAAATGTCCGTTGTTATCAGGGCTGTACACCGCCTGGCTCAGCGAACGCAGCATTACCGTCTGGATTACGTGGAAGTCGGGACGCCCCTGGATATGCTCCAGCAGGGCCTGATAATCCTTGGGCGTAGGACCTTCCTTGCCCTTGTGCAGCGTCAGCCCCAGCTCCCCGAGGAACGCCCGAAGCTTTTCCTGGCGCTCCAGTGGCGGGCCGTCATGTACTCGGTACAAACCGGGGATGTCGTGATCCTGCAGGAAGCGTGCAGTGGCCACGTTGGCGCACAGCATGCATTCCTCGATCAACTTGTGCGCATCGTTGCGCTCGGTCGGCTTGATTTCGGCAATCTTGCGCCCTGCGCCAAAGACGATGCGGGTCTCCTGCGTCTCGAAGTCGATGGCGCCACGGGTATGCCGCGCCTTGAGCAGGATCTTGTATAGCGCGTACAGCTGCTTGAGATGCGGCAGCACCTCGGAATACTCACCCGTCAGGCGCTTGCCTTCAGCTGATCCTGGCTCCTGCAGCATGCTGCTGACCTTGTTATAGGTCAGCCGGGCATGGGAATGTATGACAGCTTCATAGAACTGGTAGTCCGTCATCTTCCCTGACTTGCTCAGGGTGATTTCGCAGACCATCGCCAACCGATCGACATGAGGGTTCAAAGAGCAGAGCCCGTTGGACAGCTCCTCAGGGAGCATCGGCACCACCCGTTCAGGAAAGTACACCGAAGTGCCGCGCACCTCGGCTTCCTGATCCAGCGCGGACCCGACCTTCACATAATGCGAGACGTCTGCGATAGCGACATACAGACGATAGCCGCCGGAAAACAGCTTCCAGCCACTGAGCTTCTCGCAGAATACGGCGTCGTCGAAGTCACGCGCGTCCTCACCGTCGATCGTGACGAACGGAAGATGGCGGAGGTCGACACGCTTTTGCTTGTCCTTCTCCTCCACTTCAGGCTTGAGCTTGGCCGCCTCGCGCTTCACGGCTTCAGGCCAGACGTGGGGAATGTCGAAGCTGCGCAGCGCGACGTCGATCTCCATCCCCGGCGCCATGTAGTTGCCGATCACTTCGACGATATCGCCCTGCGGCTGGAAGCGTTGAGTAGGCCAATGAGTGATCTTGATTTCCACGAACTGCCCCGGCTTGGCACCCATGGATCGCCCAGGAGTCACCAGCACTTCCTGCTGGATCTTGGGGTTGTCGGCCATGACGAAACCGATATCGCTTTCTTCCTGATAGCGGCCAACGATGGTTTCGTGAGCACGGCTGATGATCTCGACGATGGCACCTTCGCGCCGACCACGCCGATCGAGCCCGGCGACTCGGGCCAGGCAGCGATCGCCATCGAATACCAGGCGCATCTGCGCCGGACTGAGAAACAGATCGTCACTTCGATCATCGGGGATCAGAAAGCCGAAGCCATCGCGATGACCGCTTACACGGCCGCAAACCAGGTCCAGCTTGTCTACCGGGGCATAGGTGCCACGCCGGGTATAGATCAACTGACCATCACGCTCCATCGCACGCAAACGGCGGCGCAGAGCCTCGATGTCCTCTTCGGAGGACAATCCGAATTCCTCGACCAGTTGCTCGCGCGCGGCCGGCGAGCCGCGCTCGCTCAGGTGCTGCAGGATCAGCTCGCGGCTGGGAATAGGGTTTTCGTACTTTTCCGCTTCACGTGCGGCCTCGGGGTCGAGGGATTGCCAATCGGCCATTAAGAGATGTCACCTTTCATTCATTTATAGGGGCAGAAACGCCCTATATCTATTGAAGCGCGAAACGCATGCCCAGGGCAGCTTTCACGCGAATTATTTTTCCTGAGCGGGGCTTTACAAGGCATAACCCCAGCCGTATAGTTCGCGCCCACAATGTCTGGTAGACGTTGTAACACGGAAACGACGAAGTATCATCGTTTGCAGTGCCCAGGTGGCGGAATTGGTAGACGCACTAGGTTCAGGTCCTAGCGGTGGCAACACCGTGGAAGTTCGAGTCTTCTCCTGGGCACCATTATTCGATGAGACCCCTGCACCCGCGGGAGTTTCATAGACACAAGGTTTGTCGGCCTTGACCAGCAATCGACAATCAAGTCGATGAGCAATCATCGCAATGTGCCCAGGTGGCGGAATTGGTAGACGCACTAGGTTCAGGTCCTAGCGATGGCAACATCGTGGAAGTTCGAGTCTTCTCCTGGGCACCACTCTTCAGAAAAAACCGAGCCAATGGCTCGGTTTTTTCGTTCAGGCCATCCGGCAGCGTGCGCCTGACCTCATCTCGCAAGCGAAGCACCCTAGAAACAAAGAAGGCCGCCAATGGCGACCTCCTTTCACGCAGCAGCGCGATCAGGCGTAGGGGTGACGCAGCACGATAGTCTCGTTACGGTCAGGACCGGTGGAGATGATATCGATTGGCGCATCGACCAGCTCTTCAAGGCGCTTAATATAGGCACGAGCATTAGCCGGCAGTTCGTCTAGCGACTTCAAGCCAACCGTGGACTCAGCCCAACCCGGCACCTCTTCATAGACCGGCTGAAGCCCCTGATAGCTGTCCGCATCGGTAGGCGCATCGACCAGTACGTCGCCGTTGCGATCCTTGTAGGCCACGCAGATACGGATTGTCTCCAGACCATCAAGGACATCCAGCTTGGTCAGGCAGATACCCGAGACACTGTTGATCTCGATCGCACGACGCAGGACAACAGCATCGAACCAGCCACAGCGACGAGCGCGCCCGGTCGTCGAACCGAACTCATGCCCCCGCTCTGCCAGCCGCGCACCGACCTCATCGAACAGCTCGGTAGGGAACGGTCCCGAGCCGACCCGAGTGGTGTATGCCTTGGTAATTCCCAGAATGTAGTCCAGGTACAAGGGGCCAAAGCCGGAACCGGTCGCTGTACCGCCAGCCGTGGTGCTGGAACTGGTGACGTACGGATAGGTGCCATGATCGATGTCGAGCAGCGAACCCTGCGCACCCTCGAACATGATGCGAGCGCCCTGCTTACGCAACTCATGCAGCCGAGCAGATACGTCGGTGATCATCGGCTTGAGGATTTCCGCGTACTCCAGCGCTTCGTCTAGCGTCTTCTGGAAGTCGACAGGCTCGACCTTGTAGAAATTCTGCAAGATGAAGTTGTGATACTCGAGCAACTCGCGCAGCTTGACGGCAAATCGCTCCGGATTGAACAGATCACCGATACGCAGCCCGCGTCGCGCGACCTTGTCTTCGTAGGCTGGGCCTATGCCGCGCCCGGTAGTACCGATCTTGCCCTCGGAACGCGAGGCTTCACGCGCCTGATCCAGCGCCACGTGGTACGGCAGGATCAATGTACAGGCAGGGCTGATGCGCAAGCGCTCGCGAACCGGCACGCCTTTCTCTTCCAGCTTGGTGATTTCGCGCATCAGCGCATCCGGAGCAACCACCACGCCATTGCCGATCAGGCATTGCACGTTCTCGCGCAGGATCCCGGACGGAATCAGATGCAGCACGGTTTTTTCGCCGTCGATAACCAGCGTGTGACCGGCATTGTGACCGCCCTGGAATCGAACCACGGCAGCTGCCTGATCGGTCAGCAGATCGACGATCTTGCCCTTGCCCTCATCACCCCACTGGGTGCCCAGGACCACGACATTCTTACCCATAAACCTTTGTCCTCTTCGGCGAAGCATACCGGCCACAACCGGCGAAAAAACACGAAAACCAGCCTAGCGCATCCCACCGGGTTCTTCAGCGGACCAACGGAACCACAACCCAGGAATCATCTATGAGCGATAGCTGCCGGTCGCACCCAGCCTCTGACGCCGCATCAGCCTGCTGACCATCCAGCGCCTGCACGACGCGCTCTCCTTGCTCGCGCAGCTGGCTGATCACCTGCCACACTGCCAGATCGGTGCTGCATGGCGCCCAGATACCGACGGTCGGGGAAGTCAGCTCGGCGTTGCCCAGGCTGACCAGCGTCTTCAGATCGGTCGAGAACCCGGTCGCCGGACGCGCACGACCAAAATCGGCACCAATGTCATCGTAGCGACCGCCCTGCGCAATCGACTGACCCATGCCTGGCACGAAGGCAGCAAACACCACACCGGTGTGATAGTGATAACCCCGTAGTTCGCCCAGGTCGAAATACAACGGTAGCGCCGGATATCTCTCGGCCAATTGATTAGCAATCTCAACCAGCCCATCGAGCGCATCCCGCACGGCCTGCGGCGCGTCGGCCAGCACGGCCCTTGCGGTATCCAGCGTCTCGCGACCCCCACACAGGCGCGCCAACGCTCGCAGCATTTCTGCCAGGGCTGGCTCCACAGCATTCGTCAGCTCGGCTATTTCATCCATGGCCTTGCGCTGCAGCGCGTCGAACAGCTGCTGCTCTGCCGCCCCCGACAATCCCGCCGCACGAGCAAGACCGCGATAGATGCCTACGTGCCCGAGATCCATGTGCAAATCAGGCACATCGGCGAGACCAAGCGTCTCGAGCATCAGGCTGATCACCTCCACATCGCTGGATGTGCTGCTATCGCCATACAGCTCGGCCCCAAGCTGAATGGGGCTGCGTGAGGTGGACAGGGCCTGCGCCTTTGCATGCAGGACGCTGCCTGCATAACAAAGGCGGCTCGGACCCTCGCGACGCAGGGTATGCGCATCGACCCGGGCAACCTGAGGCGTGATGTCTGCACGCAAGCCCATCTGCCGGCCCGATAACGGGTCGATTACCTTGAAGGTCTTCAGATCGAGATCCTGCCCGGCACCGGTCAGCAGCGACTCGAGAAATTCGACATGCGGGGTGATGACCAACTCGTAGCCCCAGCGCTGAAACAGATCCAGCACACGACGCCGTGCGGTTTCGATACGCGCCGCCTCGGGCGGCAGCACCTCTTCGATGCCATCTGGCAGCAGCCAGCGGTCTACCGTTGCCATTTCGCCAATCACCTCTCGATACGGCAAGCCAATTCAAGCAGACGAACACCGGGGCTGCAGCCGAAGCCAGCCCACGGTCGCGTGCGATTTGTTCGAACCATGGCACAGCGCCATGCCCCGCAAGGGGATATGCATGGCAAACCATGCTCGGAACTGCCTGCAACCACAGGGTTGCAGACGCAAAAAAGCCGGGTTTTCCCCGGCTGGCGGATCATAGCAACCTTTTGCCAAGGGGTCACCCGGAGGACCGAATCGTCCTGCCGGGCGGACCATTAGGATTTAGCGAACGGAGCCTGATCCCAGGTAGCGGAAGAAGTCACTATCGGGATCAAGTACCAACACATCGTCCTTGCTGGCAAAGCTGTCGCGATAGGCCTGGAGACTGCGATGAAAGGAATAGAACTCAGGATCCTGGCCGTAGGCTGCCGCATAGATTGCAGCCGCCTGCGCATCACCATCACCGCGCAACTCCTCGGCCTCACGGAAAGCCTCGGCGAGCAGGACCCGACGCTGGCGATCCGCATCTGCACGGATACCTTCAGCCAATTCCTGACCTTTGGCCCGATGCTCGCGCGCCTCGCGCTCGCGCTCAGAACTCATGCGTTCGAACACGCTGCGGTTGACTTCGCGAGGCAGGTCGATGCCCTTCACACGAACGTCCACCACCTCAATGCCAAGCTCCTGCTGTGCCGCACGATTCAAGCTGTTGGTTACCAGCCCCATCAGCTCGTCGCGCTGACCGGAGACGGATTCATGAAGGGTCCGCTTACCGAACTGATCTCGCAATGCCGCTTCCAGCCGGCGCGCCAGTCGTTCATCGGCGATCTGCTTCATGCCGGACGTCGCCGTGTAGAAGCGCTCTGCATCATCGACCCGCCACTTTGCGTAGGAGTCGACCATCAGCGCTTTCTTTTCCAGGGTCAGGAAGCGTGACGTTGTCGTATCAAGGGTCATCAAGCGCGCATCGAACTTACGCACGCTGTTCACGTAAGGGATCTTCACATGGATGCCCGGCTTGACGTCAGGCTCGACGATCCGCCCGAAACGCAGCAATACCGCTCGCTCGGTTTGCGAGACGATATAGAAGCTGTTCCAGGCCACGATCGCCAACACCACGCCCACGATCAGGGCGGTCAGGGATTTATTGCTCATTTAGCGGACCTCCCTTGTACGCACTTCGCGAGGATCAAGCTCTGGCGGAATCCGTGTCGTCTGGGTCGAAGCGCCTGACGCCGAGACTGCTGACGAACGCTCCGGGCTCTCGCTGCGGCTATTGATCATCTTGTCCAGCGGTAGATAAAGCAGATTGTTCTGCCCCTTGTCTCCGGTCACCAGCACTTTGCTGGTATTGCTCATCACTTCCTGCATGGTCTCCAGGTACAAGCGCTCACGCGTTACGTCCGGCGCCTTGCGGTACTCGGTGACCAGCTTGGAGAAACGATCCGCCTCACCCTGAGCTCGCGAAATAACCGCATCGCGGTAACCGCTGGCTTCTTCCAGCATCCGCTGGGCCTGACCGCGCGCTTCGGGTATCACGCCATTGGCGTAGGACTCCGCCTGGTTCTTCTCACGCTGCTCGTCCTCACGGGCCCGGATCACGTCATCGAAGGCTTCCTGGACTTCGCGAGGCGCCGCAGCACTTTGCAGGTTCACCTGAGTGACGACTATGCCGGTGCCGTAGTTGTCCAGGAACCGCTGCAGACGTTCCTTGACCTCACCAGCCATGGCCTCCCGCCCCTCGGTCAGTACCTGGTCCATTGCCGTCGAACCCACCACGTGCCGCACCGCACTGTCAGTTGCATGCTGCAACGAGGCCTCGGGGTCTTCCACATTCAGAACGAAGGCCTGCAGATCGCTGATCTTGTACTGGACGGTCAGCGGGACTTCGATGATGTTCTCGTCCTCGGTCAGCATTTGCCCCTGCTTGCTATAGGAGCGCTCGCGCGTGACGTTCGCCTGGAACTTGCGATCGAAGGGTGGGAAATAGATGTTCAGACCCGGCCCGACCGTCTCGTGATACTTGCCGAAGCGCAGCACCACCGCCTGTTCCTGCTCATCGACAATGTAGATGGCGTTGAACAGCCAGACAGCCAATAGCACGACCAGGCCAACCCAGACGAGCCCGAATCCTCCACGCTTGCCACCTCCGCCTCCCGACGAACCACCGCCTCGCTTCTTGCCACCGAACATGCCGTTAAGGCTGTTTTGCAATTTGCGGAAAGCCTCATCCAGATCCGGTGGACCCTTCTGATCGCCGCCACCGCGACGACCACCGCCACCGCTACCCCAGGGATCCTGGTTGTTCGAGTTGCCACCCGGCTCATTCCAAGCCATAGCGCTCTCCATTCAGATAAAGCTAAAGGCGCGCCAACGGCGCGCCCGCCAATGCTACCGAAAGCCCGAAACAAACGGCCTAATTGCCTGCCGAGCTTTATTGCAAAGTGTGTTGCTCGAAGAACTGCTCCACATCGAAGCCTTCTCGACTGATCAGCCGATGCAGTTCGACCCGCTGCAAACGCACCTCGAGCAGGCTTCCGCCCTCTTCGTCATGAGCCTCGGACTGGACCGCACCCCACTCGAACAACTGCGCACGCAACCGACCCAGGCTCTGCGGAAGCCGAACCGTTCCTACAAACAGATCATCACCAAGCAGCTCAGCTATCGCCTGCTGCAGAAGGTCCAGGCCAAGCCCCTGCTGGGCCGACACCCAGACCCGCTGCGGCACGCCGTCCGCGTTACGCTGAATCTGCGGCTCGATGCCTTCCAGCAGATCGACCTTGTTGTACACCTCGAGAATCGGCAGCTCATGTGCACCAATCTCGGTCAGCACAGCCAGCACCTGCTCGATCTGCTGGTCACGCTCTGGTTCGTGCGCGTCGATCACATGCAGCAACAGATCCGCGTTACTCGATTCCTCGAGCGTCGCCCGGAACGACTCGACGAGCTTGTGCGGAAGATGACGTATGAACCCCACGGTATCGGCCAGCACCACCGGACCAAGGTCATCCAGGTGAAGTCGACGCAAGGTGGGGTCAAGCGTTGCGAACAATTGATTGGCCGCGTAGACCGATGACTCGGTCAGGGCATTGAACAGGGTGGATTTGCCCGCGTTGGTGTAGCCCACCAACGAAACCAGCGGAACGTCAGCGCGACGGCGGCCACGACGTGCCTGCTCGCGCTGACCCCGAACCTTCTCGAGCCGCTGCTTGATCTGACGGATGCGCACCCGCAACAGGCGGCGGTCCGTTTCGAGCTGCGTCTCACCCGGGCCACGCAGTCCGATCCCGCCCTTCTGACGCTCCAGGTGAGTCCAGCCACGCACCAAGCGCGTGCTCATGTGCTCGAGCTGAGCCAGCTCCACCTGAAGCTTGCCTTCATGGGTACGCGCCCGCTGGGCGAAGATATCGAGGATCAGTCCGGTTCGATCAAGCACCCGGCATTCCAGGGCCCTCTCGAGGTTGCGCTCCTGGCTTGGCGTCAGGGTGTGGTTGAAGATCACCAGCTCGACCTCGCCCTCTTTGACGAGATCGTGCAGCTCATCGACCTTGCCGCTGCCGATCAGGAACTTGGCAGAAGGCTGATGCCGGGCAACATTGACGAAACCAACGGTTTCGGCGCCAGCTGACCGGGCAAGCTCCTGAAATTCATTAGGGTCTTCACGTGCCGCTGGGTCCTGGCCATCCAGATGAACCAGAATAGCCCGCTCACCGCCACCGGGACGCTCGAAGAACAATGAAGACCCCCTTTATTCGTTACCCGACTCGGACTGCTCGGCATCACCTGTAGCCGGCAGGCGCACCGGACGACCGGGGACGACTGTCGAAATGGCGTGCTTGTAGACCATCTGGCTGACGGTATTCTTGAGAAGAATGACGAACTGGTCGAAAGATTCGATTTGGCCCTGAAGCTTGATGCCATTGACCAGGTAGATGGAAACCGGAACGCGTTCCTTACGCAGGGTGTTCAGGTAAGGGTCTTGTAGCGAATGCCCTTTTGACATGTGCCGCACTCCTTAGAGGATCTTTTCATTTAGTTTTTAGAATCAAACACAGCCGATCCAGTGATCTGAGGATAGCCGGTCAAATCGCAGTGTCAGCTCAATATGGAGAGCGACTCCAAGTATTTCAATGCTCGTGGCAGATTGTCGCAGGCCGACGTCTCCAGCCAGTGAACCCCCTCCCATCCGCGCAACCAGGTCATCTGTCGCTTGGCCAATTGACGAGTGGCAATCACGCCACGCTCGACCATTTCGGACGCCGAATATTCACCGTCCAGATGGAGCCAGACCTGTCGATAGCCGACTGCTCGCATCGATGGCAAGTCGGCATGCAGATCACCTCGCCTTCGCAGCGATTCGACCTCCTCGACAAAGCCCTGTTCAACCATCTGCACAAAACGCTGTTCGATGCGTTGATGCAAGACCTGCCGTTGCGCGGGCGCAATTGACAACTGCGCGACAGTATAAGGCAAGACGCCGCCCTCTGGCGTGCCTGCTCTGGCTTTTTGCGCGGCCTGCCGGGCCCGATGCTCGGTCATGCTGATACCGCTGACCCGGTAGACCTCCAACGCCCGGATAAGCCGCTGCGGATCGTTCGGATGGATGCGCGCAGCGGATTCCGGATCGACCTCGGCGAGCAACCGATGCAACGCTGCCAGACCTTCCGCCTGAGCCTGCTCTTCAAGCACGGCACGCACCCCGGCATCGGCGGCAGGCATGTCTGCCAGCCCGTCGATCAGAGCCTTGAAATAGAGCATCGTGCCCCCCACCAGCAGCGGCACACGCCCCGCCGCTACGCTCTGCGCCATGGCTGCCAGGGCATCGTCGACAAACTCGGCGGCCGAGTAGGTCTGGAGAGGGTCCCGGATATCAATCAGCCTATGTGGGAAGGCTTGCAGCAGCGCCGATGGCGGCTTGGCAGTGCCGATATCCATGCCGCGATACACCAGTGCCGAATCGACGCTGATCAGGTCGCACGGCAAGGTCCGAGCAAGCTCGACGGCCAGATCGGTCTTTCCGGCAGCCGTGGGGCCCATGAGAAAGATGGCGGGAGGTAATCGTGACATCAGACGCTCGATGATGTGAGCCCGGGCGATTGCTCGACCCATGGCCAGGTGAGACGGCTAGCGCCCCCGAAGGAACAGCTTGTCCAGGTCGCCCATGCCCAATTGGGTCCAGGTCGGGCGACCATGGTTGCACTGGCCGCTGCGCTCGGTCTGTTCCATATCCCGCAACAGGCCGTTCATCTCCGGGAGGGTCAGCCTCCGGTTGGCACGCACAGCTCCGTGACAGGCCATGGTACCGAGCAGTTCATTGAGATGAGCCTGGATGCGGTCACTGGTCCCGTACTCCAGCAGGTCAGCGAGCACATCCTGCACCAGCCGCGGGGCCTCGGCCTGCTTGAGCAGAGCTGGAATCTGGCGGATGGCGAGGCTTTCAGGACCCAGCCGCTGCAACTCGAAACCGAGCATGTGGAACAGCTGCGCATGCTCTTCGGCGCAGTCCGCCTCGCGCTGGCTGACCGCAATGGATTCCGGCACCAGCAAGGGTTGTCCGCGCAGCCCTTCGCTGGCCATCGCCTTCTTCAGTCGTTCGTACATGATTCGCTCATGGGCGGCGTGCATGTCGACCAGCACCAGGCCATGGGCATTTTCCGACAGCACATAGACACCCTTGAGCTGCGCCAATGCATAGCCGAGCGGCGGAACGTCGTCCTGGCTCTCTGGCAGGGCCGCCGGGCGAGCCTCGGCCAACGGCGAGAAGAACTCCCGATAGGCGCCTTGCGCATCTGCGACAGCTCCCGGCGAGGTCGACCGGGGCGCCTGATAGCCAGCCCCGGCCCCGCGCCAGGCAGGCTGGGCTGCTTGTGGCTGTTCCAACACACTTGCCGCAAGGCTCATCTCGCTCTGCCCGGCAAACTCGCCCGCCGCGATACCGCTGATCTGAGTCAGGGGCGTCACGCCCGCCGGCGCAGCCAGCTGATCTTCCGGACGCACATCGCCAAGCGCTCGATGCAGCGTGCCGTAGAGAAAGTCATGCACCATGCGGTTATCACGGAAGCGTACTTCGTGCTTGGTCGGATGGACGTTGACGTCGACCACCGATGGATCCACGTCAAGGAACAGCACGAAGGTTGGATGACGGCCATTGAACAGCACATCACGATAGGCCTGCCGCACGGCATGCGCGACCAGCTTGTCGCGCACCATACGCCCGTTGACGTAGAAATATTGCAGGTCCGCCTGGCTGCGGGAAAACGTCGGCAGGCCAACCCAGCCCCAGAGGTGCAAGCCGTTGCGCTCGATCTCCACCGGCAGCGCCTGCTCAAGAAAGGCCGACCCGCATACCGAGGCCACACGGCGCCCCCGCGAAACCGGATCATTGGCCGGATGCAGCGCCTGAACCACCTTGCCGTTATGTCGCAGGTGAAACGCCACATCAAAGCGCGCCAGGGCCAGACGCTTGATCACCTCCTGAAGGTGGTCGAACTCGGTCTTCTCGGTACGCAGGAACTTGCGTCGTGCTGGCGTATTGAAAAACAGGTCCCGCACCTCCACCGAGGTCCCGACCGGATGCGCAGCCGGCTGGACCCGTGCCTCCATGTCTCGCCCCTCGGTCTCGACCTGCCAGGCTTCGGCGGCATCGGCAGTGCGCGAAGTGAGCGTCAGGCGCGATACCGAGCTGATCGATGCCAGGGCTTCACCGCGAAAGCCAAGGCTCAGAACACGCTCGAGATCTTCGAGGTCTCGAATCTTGCTCGTGGCATGCCGGGCGAGGGCGAGTGGCAGATCGTCCGCCGCGATACCGCACCCATCGTCGCGTACGCGCAGAAGCTTGACACCACCCTGCTCGACATCGACTTCGATGCGCGAGGCGCCCGAATCGAGACTGTTTTCCAGCAGCTCCTTGACCACCGAAGCCGGGCGTTCAACCACTTCCCCCGCTGCAATCTGGTTGGCCAGCCGCGGACTCAGCAGCTGGATGCGCGCCGCCTCGGTCATGGCTGGGCGGCCAGGGTGGTCGCTGGAATATTCAAGGTCTGGCCGACCTTGATCACATCACCTTTCAGACTGTTGACGCTGCGCAACTGCGCCAGGCTGACCTGATACCGCTCAGCCAGCATCGCCAGGCTTTCTCCGGATCGCACCACGTGCTCATGCGGCCCGCTGACGATCTTGCCGGAGTCCCGCAGCCAGGCGATGTAGCTACCGGGCGGCGGATTCTGCTGGAAGAACTGCTTCACACCGCTGTTGATCGAGCGCGCCAGGGATTGCTGATGGCTGGACGACTGCAGCTTGCGCGCCTCGGATGGATTGGAAATGAACCCTGTTTCCACCAGGATCGAAGGGATATCCGGCGATTTCAACACCATGAACCCCGCCTGCTCCACCCGCGACTTGTGCAACGGGGTGATCCGCCCCATGTTGCTCAGCACTTTCTGCCCGACATTCAGGCTCGATGACAGCGAGGCGGTCATCGACAGGTCCAGCAGCACACCGGCCAGCATCTGGTCCTTGTCACCGAGACTGACGTTGCCAGCGCCGCCGATCAGGTCGGAACGGTTCTCGCTGTCTGCGAGCCAGCGCGCGGTCTCCGAGGTAGCACCACGGTCCGACAATGCAAAGACCGAAGCGCCATAGGCCGACGAGCGTGGCGCGGCGTCCGCATGGATGGAGACGAAAAGGTCGGCGCCCTTCCTGCGAGCAATCTCGGTACGTTTGCGCAAAGGAATGAAGTAATCACCGGTACGCACCAGCTCGGCGCGAAACCCCTTCTCGGCATTGACCTGACGCTGCAGTTCCTTGGCGATGGCCAGCACCACGGTCTTTTCATATACCTTGCCCGGCCCGATGGCACCCGGGTCCTCGCCGCCATGTCCGGCGTCGATCGCGATCACGATGTCACGCTTGCTGCTCGGCAAGGGCGGCAGCTTGATGGCTGGCAGCGTGGGTGAAACCGGTGCGGCCGGCCGGCCTGGCGTAACGGTAGCCGGCACATCCGGAGTCGACGCCGCCGAGGCGTCCGCGGCGTCGTCGTACAGGTCCACCACCAACCGATGGCCGTATTGCTGGTTCGGCGCAAGGGTAAAACTCTTGGGCGACACCTGGGCGGTCAGATCGATGACCACACGCAGGGTATCGGCGTCGTGCTTCGCCGCGCGCAGACCGGAAATCGGCGTGTTCTGCAGCGGAAGCTGCTCGAACGGCCTCGGCAGGTCCGCGCCATCGACATCGATGACGATCCGATCGGGTGCCGTCAGGGTAAAGACATTGTGCTGGACCGGGCCGGAGAGATCGAAGACCAGCCGCGTATTGTCGGGGGCCCGCCAAAGACGCACGCTTTGAACGTCGGAGGCAGCCCATGCCTGAAACGCCATGAGCATTAACGCCAAACCACTTGCCAGCGCGCGCATGCGCATACCCAACCCCATGATGTTCATTGATTGCCAACGGTCAGGATGGAACACCAGCCTCTACCGCGCTCGCCTCGTGGCGTCAGGCGCAGCATACGACCGGCCCCGTGTGGCGTAATGGTAATGTCCAGGTCAGCCTTTGGCAAAATGCCGGCGCCACGTTCCGGCCATTCGACCAGACACAGCGCATCCCCTTCGAAGTAGTCGCGTATGCCGAGAAATTCCAGCTCCTCAGGATCGACCAGGCGATACAGGTCGAAATGAAAGACCCGTGCCAGCGGCGTTTCGTAAGGCTCAACCAGGGTAAAGGTCGGACTCTTGACCTTGCCGACATGCCCAAGGCCGCGGATCAGCCCCCGCGACAAGGTGGTTTTGCCAGCGCCCAGGTCACCATGCAGGTAGATCACGCCCCGACCGCCGGTCGCCTGGGCGATGCGAGCGCCAAGCGTGAGCATTGCCTCTTCATCGTCCGCAATCATCGTCATTTCAGGCATGGCGACTGCTCCTCGAGCAACTGACGGATCGCAGGAATCAGATCGGCGGCTGCAAGCCCCCTGCCCTGCAGCCCGAGGCGCTCACCCGCTGCCGCATGCAGCCAGACCGAGAGACATGCGGCTTCATAGGGCTTCAATCCTTGCGCCAGCAACGCGCCAGCGACACCCGCCAGCACGTCGCCCAGGCCCGCGCTGGCCATGGCCGGATGTCCACGATCGCAGAGCGCCAGCCGGCCATCGCGGTCGGCGATCAGGGTCCCGGCCCCCTTTAGCAACACGGCACAATCGAAACGCGTTGCCAGGGTACGCGCTGCGGCTGGTCGGTCGGCCTGGATGTCGGCTACCGACACCCTCAGCAGCCTCGCCGCCTCGCCAGGATGCGGTGTCAGCAGACAATTGCCCGGCAGTTCGACGGCACCTGTCGCCAGCAGGTTCAAGGCATCAGCGTCCCACACCTGGGGGACACTGCACTGCGGTGCCAGCGACAGCAAGCTGCGCCCCCAGGGCGCCTGGCCAAGGCCGGGCCCGATCACCAGCACATCGGCGCGCCCGGTCAGAGCCGTCAGCGCGTAGGTGGACTCCACGCCGCTGCACATGATCTCCGGGCGCCGCACCAGCGAAGCGGTAACGTGCTCGGGGCGGGTCGCCAGGGTCACCATGCCGGCGCCGCAGCGCAGCGCCGCTTCCGCGCTCAACAATGCAGCGCCGCCCGTACCAAGATCGCCACCGATGACCAGTACCTGGCCAAAGCTACCTTTGTGGGCGGCTGGCGAACGGGGCGCAAGCTTCGGCAGATTTGCCGCGTTCAAACGCTGCGCGGAAGGCTCGTTCTGCGCAACGATCGCCGGATTGGCCTGCAGGTCGTCGAACACCAGCGCACCGACCCGATCCGGCCCCTGTCCGGTAAACAGACCGAGCTTGAGCCCGACAAAGGTGACCGTCAGCTCGGCGCATACCGTTTCACCCAGAAGATTTCCGGTATCGGCGCACAGCCCCGACGGCAGGTCAACGGCGAGAACAGGAAGGCCGCTCGCGTTCATTGCATGGATCACGCTGGCATAGGGCTCACGCACGTCACCGCTGACACCCGTGCCGAGCAGTGCGTCGACAAGAATTCCAGCGAGCTCGTTGCCGGAGGTCCAGGGCAGAACATGAACGCCCGCTGCCTGCGCTTCAGCGAAGGCGCGGGCAGCATCCCCCTGCAATTGCCCAGGGTCGCCCACTGCGAGCACCTTGACCCGACGGCCGGCACGCAGCGCCAGCGCGGCGATCAGATAGCCATCTCCGGCATTGTTGCCGCGTCCGGCCAACACCGTGATGTCGTCGGCATCCGGCCAGCGGCGGCGCAAGGCGCGCCAGGCCGCATGGGCGGCGCGCTGCATCAATTCGAACCCAGGCGTGCCGGCCGCGATCAGGCGAGCGTCGAGCTCACGCACCTGAGCGGCTGAGTAAAGAGGGCTGGGAAGTGTATCGGTGGTCTGGGACATGAATCACCCGAGCGAATATCTGGCAGAATTATACGCACGCGCCTGCCGAGCCGCCTGCAGGGCGTCGAGATTCTTCGCCGTTTCTGGCGCATAGCCGCAATCGACCGACACGACTCGCTGAATCGACACAGACCCCGCTTTTCAACGCTACAAAGCCCGACGACCCCAAACCATGTCCAGCCAGACTCTAGACCCCGCCGCGCTTGCTGACGCCATCAAGGCGTGGAGTCGCGAGCTCGGCTTCCAGCAGGTCGGTATCACCGGTGTCGATATCGGTGAGCATGAAGCACACCTCGAGCGCTGGCTGGCGGCCGGCTACCACGGCGAAATGGACTATATGGCTGCCCACGGCAGCAAACGATCCCATCCGGAGCAACTGGTGCCAGGCACGTTGCGGGTCATTTCACTGCGCATGGATTACCTGCCGGGCGACACCCGCATGGCCGAGCAACTGGCGAGACCGGAAAAAGCCTATGTGTCGCGTTACGCGCTGGGCCGCGACTATCACAAGCTGATCCGCAAGCGTCTGCAACAACTGGCCGAACGCATTCAGCAGGTGATCGGCCCCTTCGGCTTCCGTGCCTTTGTCGATAGCGCACCGGTACTGGAAAAGGCCGTCGCGCAACAGGCCGGCCTCGGCTGGATCGGCAAGAACACCCTGGTCCTCAACCGCAAGGCCGGCAGCTGGTTCTTTCTTGGCGAACTCTTTGTCGATATCGAGCTTCCGGTCGACGAGCCGACCGTGCGCGACCACTGCGGTAGCTGTCATGCCTGCCTGGATATCTGCCCGACGGAAGCCTTCGTCGGCGAGCGCGTGCTGGATGCGCGGCGCTGCATCTCCTATCTGACTATCGAACTCAAAGGCCCGATCCCGGTGGAGCTGCGATCAAAGATCGGCAACCGCGTGTTCGGCTGCGACGACTGCCAGATCGTCTGCCCCTGGAACCGCTTCGCCCGCCCGACCGAGCAGGCTGACTTCAAGCCGCGCCATAGCCTGGATAACGCCGAGCTGGTGACCCTGTTCCGCTGGACGGAAGAGGAGTTTCTCAGCCGCACCGAGGGTTCTCCGCTGCGTCGAACCGGCTACCACAATTGGCTGCGCAACCTGGCGGTCGGGCTGGGCAATGCGCCATCCAGCATTCCCGTGCTTGAAGCGCTTCAGGCGCGCCGAGATGACCCATCGGATCTTGTTCGTGAGCACGTCGAGTGGGCACTGGCGCAGCATGCGGCCCGCCAGCCGGCTGATCGGATCACGGCCTTGCTCTAGAGACCACCCTGCACGTTCAGCCCAAGCCCCAGCACGGTAGCCAGGGAGAGTGGCAACAGAAGGGTATCGAGCAAGACGCTGGCCGGCAGGTCGAGTGCTGCGTGCTTCGGCGCCTCTGCGCCAAACCGGTCCTGGGGGCAGCAGCCGCCGTTAAGGCTGTACCAGTCCAGCCGAGTACCTGAATAGACGATGGGCGCACCGGGCTTGGCGGCGTCCAACGTGCGCACCGTGGCGCAACCGGGTAGCAGCAGGACAAGCGCCAGGGTCGAGCCGAGCCGGATAGTCGATCGTTTAATGGGCGCCTCCTCAGGTATTGGTCGAATTCAGGCGCGGCCGTGCTCAGTCGTCGCTGACGATATGGTGCTCGCCCCAACGCGGCAGCATGTCCTGGGGAATGTTGAGCAGGTTGAGGATGCGCGCGACGACGAAATCCACCAGGTCGTCGAGGGTCTGCGGCTGGTGGTAGAAGCCCGGTGACGCAGGCAGGATGGTCACGCCAAGGTTGGACAGCTTGAGCATGTTCTCCAGATGAATGCTCGAATACGGTGCTTCGCGGGGCACCAGAATCAGCTGGCGACGCTCCTTGAGGGCGACATCAGCGGCGCGTTCGATCAGGTTGTTGCAGGCCCCTGTGGCGATCGCCGACAGGGTCCCGGTCGAGCACGGCACCACCACCATGGCGGTCGGTGCGCCGGAACCGGACGCGGGAGGCGCCATCCAGTCCTCTTTGGCGAACACACGGATCTGCCCGGCGGCGGCACCGGTGTACTCGGAGAGGAAGGCCTGCATGGCCTGCGGCTTGGCGGGCAGCACCACGTCGGTCTCGGTGGCCATCACCAGTTGCGCCGCCTTGGAGATCAGGAAGTGCACCTCGCGGTCTTCCTGTATCAGGCAATCGAGCAGGCGCAAGCCATATTGCGCGCCTGATGCGCCGGTCATGGCCAGGGTGATGCGTTCCGGTCCGTTCATTCAATCTGCTCCTGATGCCATACGCGTGGAAAAGCCTGCGGGATTTCACCCTACCGACAGTCAATCGTAGGGTGGAAAACCGCGAAGCGTTTTCCACCGTTACATGGCGTTGGCGCTTTCGCGGCCGCCACCATACGCGTGGAAAAGCCTTCGGCGTTTTCCACCCTACGCCAACGCCTCGGCCAATTTCTTGTGCAACCCACCGAAACCACCATTGCTCATCACCACCACCTGTGTACCCGGCGTGGCGTCGGCCTTGACCTTGGCGATGATCGCCTCCAGCGAATCGCAGACCGTGGTTTCGACCGGCGACCCGGCGACCGTAGCGGCCAGGTCCCAGCCGAGATTCGGCGGCGCGTACCAGATCGCCTGATCCGCCAGCGCGACCGATTCGGCCAGGCCCTCGCGGTGCGCGCCGAGCTTCATCGAGTTAGAGCGCGGCTCGACCACCGCAATGATTGGCGTATCGCCGACGCGCTTGCGCAGGCCGTCGAGGGTGGTGGCGATGGCGGTCGGGTGATGGGCGAAGTCGTCATAGATGGTTACGCCATTGACTTCGTCGACCTTCTCCATGCGCCGCTTGACGCTGCGGAACTCGCTCAGCGCCTCGGCGCCCTGCTTCGGCAAAACGCCAACGTGGCGGGCCGCAGCCAGGGTCGCCAGCGCGTTGTTCACGTTGTGCTGGCCGGTCAGCTCCCAATCGACCACGCCCTGTACGGCACCGTCGAAGATCACTTCGAAGCGCGAACCGTCAGCGCTGAGCAGGTTGGCCTGCCATTGCCCGCCTTCGCCCGTAGTCTGCACCGGCGTCCAGCAACCCATACCGATCACGCGCTTAAGGGCTTCTTCCGACTCGGGATGAATGACCAGGCCTTCGCCCGGCACGGTGCGCACCAGATGGTGGAATTGTCTTTCGATCGCGGCGAGGTCCGGGAAGATGTCAGCATGATCAAATTCCAGATTGTTCAGAATTGCGGTGCGCGGGCGGTAGTGAACGAACTTGCTGCGCTTGTCGAAGAAGGCGCTGTCGTACTCGTCCGCCTCGACCACGAAGAACGGCGTACCACCCAGCCGGGCGGAGATACCGAAGTTCTGCGGCACGCCGCCAATAAGAAAGCCCGGGCTCATGCCGGCATGTTCAAGCACCCAGGCCAGCATGCTGCTGGTGGTGGTCTTGCCATGGGTGCCGGCCGCAGCCAGCACCCAGCGACCCTGCAACACGTGGTCAGCCAGCCACTGCGGGCCGGAGACATAGGGCAGGCCCTTGTTCAACACGTATTCGACTGCCGGGTTGCCGCGCGACATGGCGTTGCCAATCACCACCAGATCCGGTGCTGGTTCGAGCTGGCTGGGCTCATAGCCCTGGGTCAGTTCGATGCCCTGAGCCTCGAGCTGAGTGCTCATGGGCGGATAGACGTTGGCATCGGAGCCGGTGACGCGGTGGCCAAGCTCTTTGGCGAGCACTGCCAGCGAACCCATGAAGGTGCCGCAGATGCCGAGAATATGGATATGCATGAATGACCTCTGAAAAACGCCGCGCCGGGCAAAACGGATCAGGCGGCACAGCCGCGCCTGTCAGCGCCGAAAACTGCGGGGCAGATTAGCACAGCACCCCTGCTACCAATGACCGACCAGCGGTACACCGCACGTCGCCTCGTCTGCCGACGAACGGAGCCTGTTCTACGCTGTGAGACAGCAGTCATCACTCTTACAAGACCGGAGACTCACCATGCGTTACGCCCATCCCGGCAGCGAAGGCGCTGTCGTTTCCTTCAAGTCCCGCTATGGCAATTTCATCAACGGCGAGTTCGTTGAGCCGGTAGGCGGCCAGTACTTCACCAACCTGTCCCCGGTTAACGGCCAGCCCATTGCGGAGTTTCCGCGCTCCGACGCAGCGGACATCGAAAAGGCGCTGGACGCCGCTCACGCCGCGGCTGATACCTGGGGCAAAACCAGCGTGCAGGCGCGTTCACTGATCCTGTTGAAAATTGCCGACCGCATCGAGCAGAACCTCGAGATGCTCGCCATCACCGAGACCTGGGACAACGGCAAGGCCGTGCGTGAAACCCTGAACGCGGACATCCCTTTGGCCGCCGACCACTTCCGCTACTTCGCCGGCTGCATCCGCGCCCAGGAAGGCACCAGCGCCGAGATCGACGAACACACCGCGGCATACCATTTCCACGAGCCGCTGGGCGTAGTCGGGCAGATCATCCCGTGGAATTTTCCGATCCTGATGGCGGCCTGGAAGCTCGCCCCGGCACTGGCCGCGGGCAACTGCGTGGTCCTGAAGCCCGCCGAGCAGACACCGCTGGGCATCGCCGTGCTGATGGAAGTCATCGGCGACCTGCTGCCGCCGGGCGTGCTTAACGTGGTGCAAGGCTACGGGCGCGAAGCCGGCGAGGCGCTGGCGAGCAGCAAGCGCATCGCCAAGATTGCCTTTACCGGCTCCACCCCGGTGGGGTCGCACATCATGAAGCGCGCTGCTGAAAGCATCATCCCGAGCACCGTAGAGCTGGGCGGCAAGAGCCCGAACATCTACTTCGAAGACATCATGCAGGCCGAGCCGACCTTCATTGAGAAGGCTGCCGAAGGGCTGGTGCTGGGCTTCTTCAACCAGGGCGAGGTGTGCACCTGCCCGTCGCGCGCCCTGGTGCAGGAGTCGATCTATGCACCCTTCATGGAAGCGGTGATGAAGAAGGTTTCGCAGATCAAGCGCGGCGACCCGCTGGATACCGACACCATGGTCGGCGCCCAGGCCAGCCAGCAGCAGTTCGACAAGATCATGTCCTACCTGGAAATCGCCAAGCAGGAAGGCGCCGAAGTGCTGACTGGCGGCAGCGCCGAGAAGCTCGAAGGCTCCCTCGCGACCGGCTATTACATCCAGCCGACCCTGCTCAAGGGCACCAACCAGATGCGCGTGTTTCAGGAGGAAATCTTCGGTCCGGTGATCGGCGTCACCACCTTCAAGGACGAGGCCGAGGCGCTGGCCATCGCCAACGACACCGAGTACGGCCTCGGCGCCGGCGTCTGGACCCGCGACATCAACCGCGCCTACCGCATGGGCCGGGCGATCAAGGCCGGGCGCGTCTGGACCAACTGCTACCACCTCTACCCCGCCCATGCCGCATTCGGCGGCTACAAGAAGTCCGGCGTCGGTCGCGAGACCCACAAGATGATCCTCGACAGCTACCAGCAGACCAAAAATTTGCTGATCAGCTACGACATCAATCCACTGGGGTTTTTCTAGCTCATAACTTCTAGCCCATAAAGAGTGCCCGCCCGCGCCGCAAGGCGTCGGGCTGGTGCGTTCCTGGCTGCGTTTACACTCAGGAGGCCCCCAAACATCGTAGATACAGCACAGGCACAGCGCTTGCTTTAACGATCCTGCCGTACCCGAACCCATCAGAGGATGATCTTCATGGCTCTCGAACACAGCAGTGCGACACCCCCGAACCACGCTATCGATTTCGAAGCAGTTGGCAGTGCCTATTTCAAGGAACGCGAACTGAAGAAAGGCGCCGCTGGTTGGGTGCTGTTGGTGGGCCTTGGCGTCGCCTATGTCATCTCGGGCGACTACGCCGGCTGGAACTTCGGCCTGGCTCAGGGCGGCTGGGGTGGGCTGTTCATCGCCACGCTGCTGATGGCGACCATGTACCTGTGCATGTGCTTTTCGCTGGCTGAACTGTCCTCGATGATCCCCACAGCGGGCGGCGGCTATGGCTTTGCCCGCAGCGCGTTCGGCCCGTTGGGGGGCTTTCTCACGGGCACGGCGATCCTCATCGAATACGCCATCGCGCCGGCGGCGATCGCCGTGTTCATCGGCGCCTATTGCGAGTCGCTGTTCGGCATCGGCGGCTGGATGATCTATCTGGCCTTCTACATCGTCTTTATCGGCATCCATATCTTCGGCGTCGGCGAGGCCTTGAAGCTGATGTTCATCATCACCGCCGTCGCCGCCCTGGCTCTGGCGGTGTTTATCGTCGCCATGGTGCCGCACTTCTCGGTGGACAAGCTGCTCGATATCGCGCCGACCGCCGCCGCTGGCGCCAGCAGCTTTCTGCCTTATGGCTACGTAGGCATCTGGGCGGCGATCCCCTACGCCATCTGGTTTTTCCTTGCCGTCGAAGGCGTGCCGCTGGCCGCCGAGGAAACCAAGAACCCACAGCGCGACATGCCGCGCGGGTTGATCGGCGCCATGCTGATTCTGGTGGCCTTCGCCGGCCTGATCCTGCTGGTCGGCCCCGGCGGTGCGGGTTCGAGCACCCTGGTGGCATCCGGCAATCCACTGGTTGAAGCGCTGACCACCGCCTACGGGTCGTCGACCTGGATGAGCGGCTTCGTCAACCTGGTCGGCCTGGCCGGGCTGATCGCAAGTTTCTTCTCGATCATCTACGCCTACTCGCGGCAGATCTTCGCGCTGTCGCGTGCCGGTTACTTGCCTCGCAAATTGTCGCTGACCAACAAGAACAAGGCGCCGGTCATGGCCTTGATCATCCCAGGGGTGATCGGCTTCCTGCTCTCACTCACAGGCCAGGGCGACCTGCTGATTCTCGTCGCGGTGTTCGGCGCGACCATCTCTTACGTGCTGATGATGTCCTCGCACATCGTCCTGCGGATGCGCCGGCCGGATCTGCATCGCCCCTATAAGACCCCCGGCGGCGTACTGACCTCTGGCGTCGCGCTCGTACTGGCCTGCCTTGCGGTGGTCGCGGGATTCCTCGTCGACACCCGCGTCGTGATCGCTGCGGCGGTGATCTATGGAATCTTCATCGCTTATTTCGCCCTCTACAGTCGGCACCACTTGGTGGCCGGCACGCCGGAAGAGGAATTTGCGGCGATCGAGAAGGCTGAAGCCGCGTTACACAAATAGGGGGCGTTATGGCGGGATACACGCACAGCGTAGGCGGCACCAACTGGCGCTTCGACAGCCTGCGAGAGGTCATGGCCAAGGCCAGCCCGGCACGCTCCGGCGACTTTCTCGCCGAAATCGCGGCGGGCAGCGATGCCGAGCGAGTCGCCGCGCAGATGTGCCTGGCGCAGATCCCGCTCAAGCGTTTTCTCGATGAAGCGCTGATCCCCTACGAGACCGACGAAGTCACACGGCTGATCATCGACAGCCACGACGCCGATGCCTTCGCCCCGATCAGTCACCTGAGCGTAGGCGACTTTCGCAACTGGTTGCTGGGCAATGATGCCGACGAGGCGGCATTGAAAGCCCTGGCGCCGGGGCTGACGCCGGAGATGGTCGCCGCGGTGTCGAAGATCATGCGTGTGCAGGACCTGATTCTGGTGGCACAGAAGGTTCGCGTGGTGACCCGCTTTCGCAACACCATCGGCCTGCGGGGGCGCATGTCCACCCGGCTGCAACCCAACCACCCCACCGATGAGGCCGCCGGCATCGCCGCGAGCATTGTTGACGGCTTGCTCTACGGCAACGGCGATGCGGTGATCGGCATCAACCCGGCCACCGACAGCACCAGCGGCATTTGCGAACTGCTGAAGATGCTCGATGCAATCATCCAGCGCTACGAGATCCCGACCCAGGCCTGCATCCTCACCCACGTCACCACCTCCATCGAGGCGATCAACCGTGGCGCGCCGCTGGACCTGGTGTTCCAGTCCATCGCCGGCACCGAAGCGGCCAACGCGAGCTTCGGCATCAACCTGGCGGTATTGCAGGAGGGCTACGAGGCCGGTCTGTCGCAGAAACGCGGCACGGTTGGCGACAACCTGATGTATTTCGAGACCGGCCAGGGCAGCGCGCTTTCGGCCAACGCCCATCACGGCGTCGATCAGCAGACCTGCGAAGCCCGCGCCTACGCCGTCGCGCGCACATTCAAACCGCTACTGGTCAATACCGTGGTCGGCTTCATCGGCCCGGAATATCTGTACAACGGCAAGCAGATCATCCGCGCCGGGCTCGAAGACCACTTCTGCGCCAAGCTGCTCGGCGTGCCCATGGGCTGCGACATCTGCTACACCAACCATGCCGAAGCCGATCAGGACGACATGGATGTGCTGCTGACCCTGCTTGGCACCGCCGGCATCAACTTCATCATGGGCATCCCGGGCTCGGACGACGTGATGCTCAACTACCAGACCACCTCCTTCCACGACGCGCTCTATCTACGCCAGAGCCTCGGGCTCAGGCCCGCGCCGGAGTTCGAGGATTGGCTGGCGAAAATGGACATCCTGCGTCAGGACGGCGGACGGCTGCAGATGGGGGAGCAGCTCCCGCCCGCCTTTCGCCAGGCACTGGAGCGGATGGCATGAGAATGTTCATTAGCAGGACCGCTGTTCGTAGGGCGGAATCGCCACAGGCGCTTCCGCCGTTTACCGCGAGCCGGCGCATCCTCGCATTTACCTGGTATCCGGTCGCCATCGGCGGATGTCGCCATCTGCTAATCCAACTTACGTGTACGCCTCGGACAAAACGACCGCAGGTCTTTTCCACGGGAGCGCCACTGCTTGAACGATAACCCGAGGTAGCCATGTCCGACCGCTCGCCCGCCATCACCAACCCCTGGAGTCACTTGCGCCAGCTCACCCCGGCGCGCATCGCCTTGGGCCGTGCGGGCACAAGTCTGCCCACCGATGCCCAGCTGGATTTCCAGTTCGCTCATGCGCAGGCACGCGACGCCGTGCATTTATCCCTCGACACCGAGGAACTGGCTCGTCAGCTTCAGGAAAAAGGCTTCAGCACCCTGCAACTGCACTCTGCAGCCGTTGACCGCTACATCTACCTGCAGCGCCCCGACCTGGGCCGCCGGCTGGATGAAGAATCGGCCCAACGGCTGAATGACCATGCGCAGCAACACGAAGCGGGCTACGACCTGGCGATCGTCATCGCCGATGGGCTGTCGGCCTTGGCAGTCCAGCGCCACGCCCTGCCCCTGCTGCAGCGCATCGAAGAGCAGATAGGGAAGGACGGCTGGAGCCTTGCGCCGATCTGCCTGGTGCAACAGGGCCGTGTCGCGCTGGGCGACGAAGTCGGCGAGCGGCTCAAGGCGCGGATGGTGGTCATGCTCGTGGGCGAACGCCCGGGCCTGAGTTCGCCGGACAGCCTCGGCCTGTACTTCACCTACGATCCGAAAGTCGGCCGTACCGATGCCGATCGCAACTGCATCTCCAACATCCGCCTGGAAGGCCTGAGCTACAACCTCGCCGCGCACCGGCTGATCCACCTGATGCGCGAGGCCTGTCGACGCCAGCTTTCAGGTGTGAAGCTGAAAGACGAGGCGGAAATGCTCAGCCTCGACGATGACAAGCCGAAGACTGGCAACTTCCTGCTGAGCTGATAGGTGGGAGCGGTATTAACTGCGAAAAGCAAGCTGCAAACCTTGCCCCAGCCTCTTCGCTCTTCACGGCACTTGCCGGTGCCCGACGCCCCGCTTAAGGTGGACGGCCCCTGGCTGGAAACTCTTTCATGTGGTCTTTTCGCGATTGGCGCCGCAAGCGCATCCTCGCCCGTCTCGCCATCGAACCCGCCCTCTGGCAAAGCGTACTGGACAGCCTGCCGATTCTCGACGGATTGACCCTGGAGGAAACCGAGCGGTTACGTGAGCGCAGCCTCTTGTTTCTGCATGCCAAGCGCCTGACTGCCCTGCCCGGCGTTGAACTGGACCCGGCAGATCGGCTGCGTCTGGCCGCGCAGGCCGAGCTGCCATTGCTGCATCTGGCCGATCTGGACTGGTATCAGGGCTTCCATGAAATCGTGATCTACCCGGATGACTTCCACAGCCCGCAAAAGCACCGTGACTCGGCCGGCGTCGTGCACGAATGGGATGGCGAGCATAGCGGCGAGGCCTGGCTGCAGGGCCCGGTAATCCTGGCCTGGCCCGGGGTCAGGGAAAGCGGCAGCTGGGAAGGTTACAACCTGGTGATCCACGAGCTTGCCCACAAGCTGGACATGCTCAACGGCGACGCCAACGGCCTGCCGCCACTGCACGCCAACATGCGTATCGAAAGCTGGGCGACGGCGATGCAAGGGGCCTACGACAGGCTCAACCGGACGCTGGACGGCAACCCGGACGCCCATGCCGCGATCGATCCTTATGCCGCGGAGAATCCGGCCGAGTTCTTTGCCGTCACCAGCGAGTACTTCTTCAGCGCGCCGGATCTGCTGCACCAGGCCTATCCAGACGTCTACGCCCAGCTCCAGGCCTTTTACCGCCAGGACCCGCTGACGCGCCTTCGAGACCTGCAACAGCGCCATCCCGACTACGCGGAACCTCACTGAGCTGGGGCCGTCGAATGCGCGCATGAACCAGCCAGCCGTGGGTTCCACGCCCGGCATGGCAAAACGCCTGACAGTGCGCCTATAATCGCGCCCACTTTTTTCGCCCCAGGCCGCTTGGCCGACCACGGAGCAATGTCCATGAGCTACAGCAAAGTCCCGGCCGGCAAAGACCTGCCCAACGATATCTACGTTGCCATCGAGATCCCGGCCAACCACGCGCCGATCAAGTACGAGATCGATCACGACACCGACTGCCTGTTCGTCGACCGCTTCATGGCCACGCCGATGTTCTACCCGGCCAACTACGGCTTCATCCCGCACACCCTGGCCGATGACGGCGACCCCCTCGACGTGCTGGTCGTGACCCCCTACCCGGTTGCCCCGGGCTCGGTCATCCGTGCCCGCCCGGTCGGCGTGCTGCACATGACCGACGAAGCCGGTGGCGACGCCAAGCTTATCGCCGTCCCGCACGACAAGCTCTCCCAGCTGTACGTCGACGTGAAGGAATACACCGACCTGCCGCCGCTGCTGCTCGAGCAGATCAAGCACTTCTTCGAGAACTACAAGGATCTGGAGAAGGGCAAGTGGGTCAAGGTCGAAGGCTGGGGCGACGCCGAAGCCGCCCGCGCTGAGATCACCAAGGCAGTGGCGGCTTACCAGAAGTAAGCCAAAACCGCTAAAGGAAAGCCGGCCCACGAGGCCGGCTTTTTAATTTTCCCGGCAAGCTTGGCTTCCGACAGCATTGTTAGTAGCCAACCGAATAGCAACGGCTGATTCAAATACGGTTATCTACAAATTTTGGCGACGTCATAGTCAACAGGGGGCTGAATGCAGGAACCACCCCCAATCGCCGAAAGTTTTTTCGTCGTTCCCGTTTTCACGCTGGCCCCGCGCCAAGCGCAGGCTTGACCAGGGCGTCACGCCCGGGCGATGTGCCGGCCGCGCTCAACTCTATCTTCGATGTTTCCGGCAGCAACAGCGCCCCCGCCAGGCCCAGGATCGCTATAGCCATCAAATAGACCGCGGGCGCCATATTGTTGCCGGTGCTCTCGATCAGCCAGGTCGCGATGAAGGGTGCCGTTCCACCAAAGATCGTGTACGCGATGTTGTAAGTGATCGCGGACGCGGTGTAGCGGGTACGCGTGGGGAATATTTCGCTCAGTAGCGGCGCCGTGACAACGTTGCAGACGACTGCCCCAAACCCCAGCAGCAGACTGCCTAGCAGTGCCATGGCGAACAGGCCGGACTCAGCCAGCATCAAGGCTGGATAGATGCCTATCGCCAGCACGCCTGCCGCGCTGCACATGGTGGCCTTACGGCCAATACGGTCCGTCAGGATGCCCACGAAAGGGCACGCAGCTGCGGCGAAAAACAGCGTCAACAGGCTGATCAGCAACGCAGCAGCGCGGCTGAACCCGCCGGCCTGTTGCAGATAGGTGGAGAAATACGTGGTGAAGGTATAGAACGACAGCGCTGTCAGGGAAATGAAGGCGCCCAGTTTGCACATCGAGCGCCCCTGCAAACGCAGCGTCTCACGCAGAGGCGAATGCGGAACCTGGTGGTTTTCCTCCAGCGCCTGGAAGGCGGGCGTTTCATCCAGGCGCATGCGCAGGTACAAGCCGATCAGGCCCAATGGCGCTGCAATGATGAATGGCACCCGCCAGCCCCAGGCCGCCAAGGCTTCTGCTGACAATGCCGTGTTGAACAGATAGGCCAGCATCGCAGCGCTGGCAAACGCCAGAAACGTCGAGACCGGAACGTAGCTGCCCAGGCGTCCACGCTTGTCATGGGGCGAATGCTCCATGACGTAGGCGCAGGCACCGGCATATTCCCCACCGGCAGAAAATCCCTGGGCGCAGCGGACTATCGTCAGCAGCAGAGGCGCCCAGATGCCGGCAGTGGCGTAGGTCGGCAGCAGACCGATCAATGTCGTCGCACCGGCCATGATGAATATCGTCAAGGCCAGGGTGCGCTTGCGACCGATCCGGTCTCCCAGTTGACCAAAGAACACACCGCCCAGCGGGCGGAAGGCGAACGCGACAGCAAAGACCGCGAAGGTTTTCAACAAAGCCGTGCCTGCGCTTTCGCTGGGAAAGAACAGCTCGGCAATCAGGGTGGCGAAAAAACCATAGAGTGCGAAGTCGAACCACTCGACGAAATTGCCGACAGACGCAGCGACGATCACGCGGCGTAAGGTTTTTGGTTCTACAGCGGCTGAGGAAGTGGCATGGGTCATAAGTGGGCTCTGCTCATTTGGCTGAAGGGCGTGCAAGGCAGTAGAGGGCGCAACCTAGGCCAGACCGGGTAATGCGGATTTTTTATTGTTGAGCTGATGGGTCAAACCAGCCCGAAATAGCCTGTAGCCAAACTAGACCTGGACCGGATGGGAGAGCGGCTGAAACACGACCTTCAGGATTCACAAACCGACACGCCGCGGTTAATACGACGGAATTCTGTCGCCACACGAAGCCGGGCTGGACTGCATCCGTCGAGAAAGGATGCGCAGCGCCGGGAGGCCAAACGCCGACCCTGGATAATGGTATGCAAAACAGCCAGGGGCGAGTCTTCAGCCTCTGGTGGTCGATGCGATCACCCGTCCATGGCGTCACCGATAGGAGCGGCGTGACCAAAGCTCTTGAGAACTTCTGAGGAAGATTAGATAGCCGTCATGCTGGGCCAGTTACCGATAACGAGCAGTCCCCGGGACCGCCGTGTATCAACCGTCCGGGGTGTCGAGGGTATATCCCATCCCGCGTACCGTCTGGATCAGCTTTGTCTGGAATGGCTCGTCGACTTTGGCACGCAGACGCCTGATCGCCACCTCGATTACATTCGTATCGCTGTCGAAGTTCATGTCCCATACCTGAGATGCGATAAGCGACTTGGACAGGATCTCCCCTTTTCGGCGCATCAGAAGTTCAAGCAGTGAAAATTCCTTGGCCGTCAGGTCAATTCTTTTCCCGGCACGGCTCGCGCGGCGTTTGAGCACGTCCAGCTCGAGGTCGGCAACGGTTAACGCGGCTTCGCAGGAGGACTGGCTTCCCCGGCGCAGCAGGGTCCGCACCCTTGCAAGCAGCTCGGAAAACGCGAACGGCTTGACTAGATAATCATCCGCTCCGAGTTCAAGCCCCTTGACGCGGTCGTCCACACCATCACGGGCAGTCAAAAACAGAACCGGCAAATCATGGCCAGCCAAGCGAATGCGCCTGAGCACTTCCCAGCCATCGAGCTGCGGCATCATGACGTCCAGAACAAGCAAGTCGTAAGGCTCGCCAGATATCTGCTGCAGCGCATCAGCACCATTCAGTACGTGATCCACGACAAATCCGGCCTCGGTGAGACCTTTTTGCAGGTACGCCCCCGACTTGGGCTCGTCCTCGGCAACCAATAGCTTCATATATTCCTCTTGGACCAGCCGTATCCGGCTCCCGCCTGGCTCCGCTGGTTGGCCGACCATCCGTCTTTCACGTAAACATCATCCAATGGAGCTGGCCCGAGCATCAGGCACGCTTTCGAAATCTTCCGGCAGACGAATCTCGAATGTTGTCAGCCTGCCAGAGGACCGGCAGTCGATCCGGCCTCCATGTGCCTGAACGATAGATCGGGTAATCGCCATACCCAGGCCTACATTATTCGATCCACCCTCTCGCCTGGCACCATCGGCCCGGTAGAAACGATCGAATATACGAGCAACAGCAGCTTCCGGTATGTTCTCGCCCCTGTTGCTTATCGCCATGGATGAAAAGCCATTGCCGGATTCGATTTCCACATCGATGGTACTTCCCGGGTCGGCATATCGAAGCGCGTTTGAAACAATATTCGATATAGCTCTTCGCATCATAGCGACATCGACAAGCACGCTAGCACTGCCGACAAGGTTCAGTTTGATCCCTTTGTCCTCGGCCAGATATTCGTAGTACTCCAGCACGCTCGCGGCCACTGCAGCAAGATCCGTACTTTCCCGACGGGGAACAACCAGGTGATTATCCGACTTGGCCAGAAACAGCATGTCATCAATCATGCGTGACATCTGCCGAAGCTCTTCAAGGGAGGAGAAAAGCATCTCCTTGTATTCCGCCTTGTCCCGATCCTTGATCAGCCACACTTCGAACTGAGTAAGCATGCTATTCAACGGCGTTCTCAGTTCATGAGCGATGTCGGCTGAAAATCCTGACAGCCTGACAAATGATTCATCCAGCCTGACGAGCATCTGGTTGAAATTATCGACCAGCTCGTGCAGTTCTCGAGGCGTGGATTCTGTCGACATTCTTGTATCGAGGCGATTGGCGGTAATCGTAGTGGTGGTCTTCGACAGAGACCTTATCGGTTCGAGCCCTTTTCGGATAAGAAAGAATCCCAGAGCGCCACTGAGCAGCGCACTTGAGATCAAGGTATAAACAAACCACTCCATGACCATGTCGAAAAACTGAACTCGATGCGTGACGTCAGCGGCCACGTACGCCACGAACTCTTGCGGGCCCGACGGCGCATTCAGAACTTTCGTGATTCCGGAGTAATGCCTCCCGTCGATCTCGGCGTTCCAGCGGCCCTCGAGGGGGCTGTCCAGAGACTGTAGAAAACCCGTTAGAACATCGCCTGACGAGTACAGAATCTGTCCCTCTTGCTGGAGGACAGCCGAGACGGCAAATGAATTGCCGATGATATTGCCCATATACGCAGCGTACTGATCAACAGGTAAATCCGCTGATGCGATGACATGTTGGATAGCCGATATCTTGCTGTCGAGTAACTGGGCATCTTTTCGCTCGAAATGAAGGCGGCAGAAATAATTGAAGCTTATTGCAGCCACAACCAGTACAACCGTAACGACTATTGTGAAGACAGTTGCAATACGAGCTGTCAGTGACATTTTGTTCATGTTTCCTCTGACCCGCCAGATGATTGCTGCCCGCAACGCAATAAAAGGCAGCTGCCTCAGACAGCTGCCTTTTTTCTAACTTGAAACCATTGGATGCCTGGCCAGGCCCCTGATGTTCAGATGCTGGTACCTTCTGCTCGGGCAGGCGCCTTGTCAGCCATGTCTTTCATCATGTCGCGGCATCTGCCCATCATCTCCCGCATATCCTCCATCATCTGCATGTGAGTACCATCACCCATCATGCCAGACTCCGTTTTACCCTGGCTGTCAGGGTCTGCCGCTGCGAAGCTCAGCCCGCTGGCCAGAGCGATTGCTATTGCTGTTGCTGGAACGATATTTCGCATAACCAACCTCCACGTTGAACTAGGCAGAATCACCTTTGCCTGTTGTTACGCCTTCAGCACCCGACGCTTCGTTCTTGTCACACTTGCCGCTAGTCATGTGCTTCATACAAACGACCATCATCAACAGGCACGGCAACAGGTAAAGCAAACCAGGCAAGGCTGTCTCGAAAGCCTCTGTACCCTGGTTCAGTAGCAGGTAGCCAACCACGGCTGCACCGAGACCGGTCACGATCGGATTGCGTTGAAGCATGTTCCTGGTCTTCGAATATAGGCTGCTCATTTGCTGACCCTCAGGGATAGATAATCAACCGTTATTGACGCCGACGGGGGCGCTCAAAAACTCAACCGTGTGGACCTGACCGTCAGGCGTTCTGACCTTCATCTCGTAGGTCTGAATGGTGTTTCGGGAGTCGTAGTTCCGAATCATCCCGGTCGTGCCGGCTGTTCCAGCGGGCGCAATGCTCAGCACGTCGCCATCCTTGAGCAGGGCTTTCAACGTAGGTTTTGCATCCGATGTATCGCTCGAGTGCTGAAGCGTTCGCTCGCTACCACCTTCGGCCATTGCAAGCGAAGATGCGACGGTCAGAATGAATGGGACGATTAGCTTGGTCGTGCGGTTCATGAGGCACCCTCTTGGTTAGTTGATGCCTGCAGGTTACGGGCACCTCACTTACCGGAAGCTGTTCCCCACATTACAAAGCTGTAATCAATGCGCACGGCGTGGCATGGCCGAAACCTGCAGGCGAACGCCTCTGGAGATAGCGAGAGATTCGCAGGCGCTGCAGGGTGCGACGATAAAATCGTTGTCTTGACGGCCATTTCTGCCGCATCGCCGTGCCTGCCCATGCCGTGCGCCTATCCGCGTTGCGGTGCCGCACTCACACCCAGCAAAAGCCATCGTAGCCAATGGTCCAGACAGGCAGAGCGAAGCGGGCAAGCGCCTGTTCAAGCTGTAGCGGCAAGAGCGGTCGCGCCAATCAGTCGAACGTCACCTTGACGCCCGCATACAGGGTCCGCCCCGGCGCCGGTTCGTAGTAGCGACCGAAGTTGTCGTTGATTCGGAGGTTGTCGTAGTAGTCACGGCCGAAGAGGTTGTCGACTCCAAGATAAGGCTCCCAGCGCTGATCACCGTTGGCCAGGCGCCAGCCGACACGCGCGTTGGTGACGGCGTAACCGGCGATGCGGCTTTCATTAGCGTTGTCGGCGTATTGGTGGCCGTTCGCCGTGAGATTGAGCCGTGCGTACCAGGCCTCCCGGTCATAGGTCAGCTCGGCGAAGAGACTCTGGCGAGGGATGCCGGCGATTCGATTGCCGTCATAGCTGTCGAAACGATCGAAGCGGTAGTCGTTGTAGCTCCAGGCCCCGGTGAGCCGCCAGAACTGGCCGGCCAGCCATTGGGCGCTCAGCTCGATGCCGTCCCGACTGGATCTGCCGGCGTTGGTGTAGAAGGTCCGTCCGTCAACGAAGGGCACCAGTTCGTCTTCGATGCGCATGCTGTAGACCACCGCCTCGTAGCGCAGCCCGGGATGCTCGCCCTTGAAGCCGATTTCCCGGTTGGTGGCCTGCGCCGGGCCCAGCGAGGGGTTGAAGCCGCCACCCGTCGGGTTCGCCAGTTCGTTGATGGTCGGCGTCTCGAAGGAGGTGGCGTAACGGGCATAGACCACATGATGGGCATCGAGCTGGCGACTCAGGCCCAGGCTGTAATTCCAGTCGTCCAGCGTCTGACCGCCCGAAGCATCGCCATCCGTCAGGAAACGATCCTTGGCTTCCAGCCGCACGCTGTCATAACGCACACCGGTGGTCAGCAGCCAGGCGTCGCCCAGGCTGAGCTGGTTTTCCAGAAACACGCCGCGACTGTCGGCCGCTTCGCGCTGGCGCTGCGTCAGGGCCCCGGTGGTGCCTCCAATCAGGTTGTCATGCCGACTGCGCTCATCGCGCTGGCTTTCCAGATCAATGCCCAGGGTCAGCTGGTTGGGCAAGCCCAACCACTCACGGCGGAACGTGCGCTGGGCACCCACGCCCGCGAACCAGCGGTCGTAGCTGGTCTGTCCGTTGGCAAACAGTGGCAACTGATTGCCAAACTCACGGCGGCCGTAATAGCTGCGCAGCTGGTAGCTGTCGTCTCCTGCCGCCTGGCCGTCCCAGACCAGTGACAGGCGCTGCTGCCTGATCCACTCGTCGTTGTCGTACAGCAGGCTCTGCGGGCGCGCCTGCGAGCGATCCTGGCGAACCTGCGCCAGCGTCAGCCCACCGGAATCCTCGGCGCGGTTGTCGATGGCATGCAGCGTTGCCGCCAGGGTGCCGTTCTCCCCCTGCCAGCGCAGCTTGCCGGTGAGGTTGTTGGTTTCCGCGGCCCCCTGCGGGCGGTAGCCGTCCAGCTGCGTCCTGCTCACGGCGAGCAAGCCGCCCAGGGACCCGACCGTCCCGCTGGTTTCCGCCCGCGCTCGTCGATAACCAAGCTCGCCGCCAGTGATTTCAAGCTGGGTACGCGGCGTTTCGCTCGGCTGACGGGTCTCGATCGACAACACCCCACCTGCCGCATTGCCGTGAATCGTCGAGGAGGGGCCGCGAATCACTTCGATCCGCTCGACGAGCGAGGCGTCCAGCCCATCCATCTCGGTCTGCCCGTCGGGCATGGTCAGCGGGACGCCATCGACCAGCACCCGCACCCCACGCACCCCGAAGCTTGAGCGGGCACCAAAGCCGCGGATGGACAAGCGCATGCCCTGCGCCAGGTTGTAGCGGCTCTGCGACACCACGCCGGGCACCGGTCCCAGCAGACTGTCGAGGGTCAGCAATTGCTCGCCAGGCTGGTCCAGCGCGGAGCGAGTACTTACGGCCATGGGCAGGGTCAGCCAGTCGCTCTCGCTGCGCGGCGAGGTCACCAGCAGCGGGTCCAGGATCAAGGCGTCAGTGGTTTGGGCTGTGACGGAACCGGAGGCGGCAACCATCGTGCCGACAAGTAGCCTCTTGAGCATGGGAAATCCTTGTTGGCCGAAACAGGGCCATGAACGCAACGGATGAGATACAGAATGGCAGGGACGTTACGGTCATAAGCACCACTCGTCCACACGGCGATAGTAGACAAGACCAGGGCGAGGCCGTGCAGGTTCAGCTGCGGCAGCGCCAGGTCGCTCCTTCCACAGACTAAAGGTGGAGACGGGCAACGATGGCACCGGAACGAAACCTGGCGTCTGCCAATACCGCCCCAGGGCGGCAGGGACCTGGCCGCTTTTGCGATAGGCAGTGCTTTAATGCGGTTCAAAGACGATCCGTGCCGCTCCGTGGAGGATGCAAGCACCGGCACGCTTGTGCCCCGGGCTGCAAAGCGGCGAAACAATGTGCAGGGCATCCGCTGCGTGTGGACCGGACTGGAGGTCTACCCTGTACAGGAGAGCGACGTCTTGATGGGCCCGATAATCCGATGACCAGCTATCAACGCAGGCCAGACCGGACGACGACAGGTGCCAGGGGGCGCTGCCGGTAACTGTCCAAGACACAACGGAAAAGGGCTCCGGGGCTCGTTGACGACTCGTCTACCACATAGGGCGACAGCCTTGAACGTCTGGATGGATCTTGTATGCCCACCACCTACAACGTCGCATTGGTCAGCCTGTCCATCCTGATTGCGATCGCAGGCTCCTTCACCGCGCTTGACCTGGCCAGTCGCGCACGTGCTGCGACCGGCTGGATGGGGTACGCCTGGACATGCGCGGCAGCCACTTGCATGGGCGGCAGCATCTGGTCGATGCACTTCGTCGGCATGCTGGCGTTCGGCATGCCCGGCATGCAGATCCAGTACGACCTAGGTCTTACCCTCTGGTCTCTGGTGGTGCCTATTGCGGTTACGGCGATCAGCTTTCTGGCCGTCAGTGCCCGTGGTCCGGGCCGCACCACGCTCTGGGCCGGTGGCCTTGTCATGGGGCTGGGAATCGGGTCGATGCACTACATGGGCATGGCCGCCATGACAATGCATGCAGATCTTTCATATGACCCAATGTGGGTAGCCGTTTCCTTTTTCATCGCTTTCGCCGCGGCCACCATATCGCTGTGGCTATCCGCTCGCAGCCAAAGGCTGCTGCTTCAGGCTGTCGCCGCCATTGCCATGGGGTTCGCCGTGGCCGGCATGCATTATTCGGCCATGGCTGGGGCGCGTTTCACCCCGCTGGACGATGCAATGCCCGCTCCCACCGGCAGCAGCCTGGATCTGCTGACCCTGGCAATGGCTGTCGCGGGTTCGACTTTTGTTGTGCTCTTCCTGGGACTGGCCGCCTCGATGTATGACCGGCGCATGGCGATCATCAGTGAGCGTGAAGCAATGGCCCTGCGCCAGAGCGAAGAGCGCTTTCGCGAGCTGTACAGCAAGACGCCGTTGCCCCTGCATTCGCTGGACGAACAAGGCCGGCTGGAATCGGTCAGCGATGCCTGGCTGGTGCTGATGGGTCACCGGCGCGAGGACGTGATCGGCCGGCCGCTGATCAACTTCATGACCGAGCGCTCGGCACGCCAGATGCTCAATCAGGACTGGCCGGTGTTGCTGGACACCGGTGAATGTCTGAATGCCGAATATCGCCTGGTTGGCCGGGCCGGAGCCTTCATCGATGTGCTGGCCTCCACGCGTCTCGAGCAGACTGCCCGCGGGCCGCTGATCATTGGCGGTCTGGTGAACATCACCGAGCGCCGCAACGCCGAGGCAGCCCTGCGCCAGGCGCAGAAGATGGAAGCCATCGGCAAGCTTACAGGCGGTATTGCCCATGACTTCAACAATCTGCTCGCCGTGGTCGGCGGCAATCTCGAGCTGTTACGCAAGCGACTGCCGCACGACACCGCCCGCGCTGGCACCCTGATCGAGAACGCGCTGCTGGCAACGCAGCGTGGCGCGAGCCTGGTCCAGCGCATGCTGGCCTTTGCCCGCAAGCAGGAGCTCAACCCCGGCTCGGTCGTGCTGCAGGATCTGGTGCTGAATATGCGCGAGCTGCTGCAGCGCTCGGTTGCCGCCAATATCAACATCGACACGCGCTTTCCCCTGAGTTTGCCGCCTGCATACGTGGATGCGAATCAGCTGGAGATGGTTTTGATCAATCTGGTAGTCAACGCACGCGATGCCATGCCGGACGGCGGAACGATCTGCATCGAAGGCCAGCTGCGCACGGCCAGGCAACAGACCCAGGAATACGTCGCCCTGATCGTGCGCGACACTGGCACCGGCATGAGCCAGGACACGCTGGCGCGAGCCACCGAACCCTTTTTCACCACCAAGGGACCCGGCAAGGGGACCGGGCTTGGATTGTCGATGGCGCACGGCCTCGTCGAGCAATCAGGCGGCAGCCTCGAGATCGAAAGCACCCTGGGCAAGGGAACGACCATCGAGCTGTGGTTACCGATAGGTATCTCCTCCCAGGCGGCAGCACCGGCACCGGAACAGACAAACGAACCCATGGCAGCGTCGATACCTGTCTTGTCGATCCTGGTCGTTGACGATGATCCCCTTGTGCTGGCCAACACCGCTGCGCTGCTCGAGGATCTCGGTCATCGCGTTACCGCTGTGGACGGAGGTGACGCAGCACTCGGCCTCCTTCGCCAGAACGCCAGCTTCGATATCCTCATCACCGATCAGATGATGCCCGGCATGACCGGCACGCAGCTGACCCGCATCGTCAGGAGCGAAAGGCCTGAGCTGCCCGTGCTACTGGTCAGCGGCTATGCGGAACTGGCCGAGGAAGGGCGCCCGTTGCACACCCTGGCCAAGCCGTTCACCCAGCAAACCCTCAGCGTTGCGATCAGCGAAGCACTGGGTCGCCCGAGCTCAGGGACGGTCGTACCGCTGCTGAGCCGGCGTTGAGCCAGACGAAGAAAGCCGGCTCTTGGCCGGCTTCCAATGCTGCAATAGATGGAAACGATGCGCCTGAGCAGGCGCACCGGCTCCACAGGCAACCGTCAGGCGTTGCCTTTCCTGATCGCCTCGCCCGAGCCGAGGTCGGCACCGGTCATGGGATCAATGGACACATCGGACTGCGTGCGCACCGCCATTTGCTGCACGACCTTCAGTTGATCCTTGCTCAGATCGACCGACGCCATGCCATCCCCGCCATCCACTGCCGGTTGCGGCGTTTCGACGAACTCCCACTCCGGCCCCTGGTTCCAGGGCCCGCGCAGATCGCCTTCGCCTTGCGACAGGTTGTAGTAGACGTTGGAGTACTCCGGCACACCCGGCAGCTTGCCCTGGGGGAAGTTGGGCTGCATCGCGTGCAAGGCCTTCTCGAACGATTTCTGGTGAGCGATTTCGCGCGTCATCAGGAACTTCAGCGCATCCTTGATCCCCGGATCATCGGTCACATTGATCAGACGCTCGTAAACGATCTTGGCACGTGCCTCGGCCGCGATGTTGGAGCGCATGTCCGCGGTGGGCTCACCGATGGAGTCGACATACGCCGCCGTCCAGGGCACACCGGCGGAATTGATCAATGCCGGACCACCGCCGTACAGCAGCGAGGTCGTGTGGGAATCGTTACCGCCCCCTGTCAGCGAACGGTATAGATCAGCTTCCTTCTCCACACCTTCGGCCAGCTCGCCTTTGGCGCCTTTGTTGAGCATGCCGATGATGGAACCAATAATTTCAAGGTGGCTCAGCTCCTCGGTGGAGATATCCATCAGCATGTCCTTACGTCCTGGATCGTCCTCCGACAGGCCCTGGACGAAGTAACGCATGGCGGCCGCCAGCTCGCCCTGAGGCCCGCCGAATTGTTCAAGCATCAGGTTGGCCAGCCCCGGGTTCGGAGCGGCTACACGCACGGTGTATTGAAGTCGTTTGTTATGGACGAACATGGTTCACCTCTCGATTCTGTTGACTTCCCTTGGAAACAACCTCCTTTTGGTCAAAATGCGGCCGCGGACGATACTGAATGCAAGCGGCCCTATTGGTGGAGTGCAAAACGCCACAGCCGTCCGATTGTTTTTATCAATGACGGCGATGCAGTTTGCCAATGAACCAGACGCGGACAGCGGCAGATCGCAAGCTGCCGTTTCGCTCAACCGTCACGGCCTTTATGAACCGATCAGCTTGGCGCGACTCTCATCGAGACTGTAGCCATTGCTTGCTGACCGAGGTGACAGATGCACCGCCAACCAGGCTCTAACCACAATCGATTCGCCCCGCTGAAGCTCGCCGCACTGATCGTTTCGCTGTGCAGCGCTACAGCCTTCGCCGGCTCGCCACAGGTGCTTGGGTGGGTCGAGGAAGGCCTGATCTTTCCGGAAAAGGTGGCGGTGAAATTCAAGCTCGACACGGGCGCGCTGACCTCGTCCATGCATGCCGAAAACATCGAGCGTTTCGAGAAGGACGGCGATGAATGGGTGCGTTTCACGGTAGAACTCGAGGACATTGATACCGAAAAAAAGGTGAGGACTCGCCTGGAGCGCAAGATGGTGCGTGACATCAAGGTGCGAGGCGCAGGCGGAGCGGAGGAACGCCCGGTGGTGCTGATGAAAGTCTGTCTCGGCAACCAGATATACGAAGAACAGTTCTCGCTGAATGATCGGGACAAGATGAATTACCCGGTCCTGATCGGCCGCCGCACGTTGGAAAAGGTCGGTCTGGTCGATTCCTCCAAGACCTTCACGACCGAACCGAATTGCTCCGATGCTGATGGCTGAAGCCTGACCGCCCGGGGCTATCTGCGCTACTGCCCCCCTTAGTCCCGATCCGCAGGTTATCGCCCCAGTGCAACTCGCCTTTCCTCACCGGGTCAATCAAGCAGCTTCCCCCGGCGTCCTGGTGGTTACCGCAAGCGGTCGACACAGGCATGGCGGTGAATCCGGTCAGCCTGAAGCGCCGACTTACAGCGGCAGGTGACGCAACCTCTCCCGCCGCTTCTTCCTTCTACGAGCACAGGAGCCCGCGTCATGAGCAACCGCGATCAAACCGCTGTCATCTGCGGCGGAACCGCCGGCGTCGGCCGCGCCACCGCCCATGCCTTGGCCCAGGCGGGCTTCCGGGTCGCCGTGATTGCGCGGGGCGAAAGAGGCCTGGCCGAAACATGCCAGGCACTGGAAGCGTACGGAGTGAAGGTCCTGGGTATCTCTGCGGACGTTGCCGACGCCGAGGCGATCGACCGCGCCGCCGAGCGGATCGAGGCCGAACTGGGGCCAATCGAAATCTGGATCAATGCCGCCATGGCCACGGTGTTCGGCCCGGCCGAGCGGATCACCGCCGCGGAATACAAGCGGGTCACCGACGTCACCTACCTGGGCTTCGTTCATGGCACGCTGGCTGCGCTGCGGCACATGCAGCCGCGCGACCGCGGGACCATCGTGCAGGTGGGCTCGGCCCTGTCCTACCGGGCGATCCCGCTGCAATCAGCCTACTGTGCGGCGAAATTCGCCATTCGCGGCTTCACCGACTCGCTGCGTTGCGAGCTCATCCATAGCAAGAGCCGGGTTCGCCTGACCATGGTCCAGCTGCCGGCACACAACACACCGCAGTTCGACTGGTCGCGCAACAAGATGAGCAAACGCCCGCAGCCGGTGCCCCCGATCCACACACCCGAGGTAGCTGCACGTGCCATCCTTCGGGCCGCTAGCGAGGCGCCACGCGAGCTGTGGCTGGGTCGTGCATCGTTCCAGGCGATCATCGGCAATATGTTCATGCCGGGTCTGCTGGATCGAATGATGGCCAAGCAGGCCTGGAGCGGCCAGCTGACCGACGAGCCGGCCGACCCTGAACGGCCGGACAACCTCTTCGAGCCGGTGGAGGGTTTGCACCGCATCGAGGGCCGCTTCGATGATGGGGTCAAGGACCATGCCGTTGCCCTGAGCAGCGAGACAGTGGGCAAGCTGGCCGTGGCCGGGCTCGCTGCTGTGACCGTGGGCGCCGTGGCACTGGTCGCATCGATCGCCTCTGGGCGCCGGCGTTAGTGTGCCGAGCTCAGCTCCTGCCGGGCCTGTCGAACCACCGAGAACCCGGCGGATAATGCAAGCCCGGCCATGACCAGCGCGACGGCCAGATCAGGCCAGCCGGACCCGGTGCCAAAGACCCCGGCGGCCGCAATCATCACGGCAATGTTGCCGATCGCATCGTTCCGGCTGCACAACCAGACCGAACGCATGTTCGAATCCCCTTCTCGAAAGGCGTAGAGCATCACTGCAACGGCGACGTTGGCGATCAGCGCCAGCGTGCCGATGACGCCCATGGTCAGCGGTTCGGGTACCACATCGGCATAGATCGCCCATCCCGCCCGGCCCAGCACGAACACCCCGAACGCCAGCATCGTCAGGCCTTTGACCATGGCGGCCCGTGAGCGCCAGACCAGCCCCATCGACAGCACCACCAGGGTGATGCCGTAGTTGGCAGCATCGCCGGCAAAGTCGATGGCGTCGGCCAGCAGCGACACCGAGCCTGAACGCAGCCCACTGATGATCTCAACGACAAACATGACCAGGTTGATGGCCAGGGCGACCCACAGGGCCTTGCGAAAGCCCGGCGTTACCGCCGGAGTGGTGCAACCGGAATCACAGCATCTCGACGACATGGAGTGTCTCCTGATCTATAGTCGGAGCCATTGCACACCCTGGAGCAACTCCAGGGTCAAGCCATTTTTTGACATAAATATCAGCGAACGAACCAGGAGGCCAGGTTGCGCATAGGCGAGCTAAGCACAGCGGCGGATGTGGATATCGAGACCATTCGCTATTACGAAAAGATAGGCTTGATGCCCGCCCCGGAGCGCGGCGCCAACGGCTATCGGTCCTATTCATCCAAACAGCTGGCGCAGTTGACCTTTATCCGCCACTGCCGAGCGCTGGATATCGGCCTGGCAGATATCCGCCGGCTGCTGGAATTCTCCAACCATCCGGACGCCAGCTGTGGCGACATCAATCAGCTTATCGACGAACAGCTCGAACGCGTCCGCTCACGGCTGAACAGCCTCCATGCTCTGGAACGTCAGCTTCAGGAATTGCGCAGCTGCTGCACCGGCAACCGCGCCATGCATGGCTGCGGCATCCTCAACGAGCTCACCAGTACGCCACTGGTGGACAACGCCAACAGCGCCCAACCCTAGCGAAAGCCACGGCAATCTCACCATCGGAGCAGGGCCCGGAGACCACCCTGCCCGCCCTGAAAATGACCGCGCAGGTTGCCGACACGGCGCCGGCATGAGCGCCGGCTGCCAAACCTTCGGTTTGCATGCTTGGCGCAACAGAGCGACGGCGATAACCTGCGTCTCTTTTGCCGCGAGCCTTTCCGATGCCCCTGTTCGATATGCTGCTGTTGATCGCTGCCGGCTTTGCCGCAGGAGGCATGAACGCACTCGCAGGCGGCGGTACCTTCTTTTCGTTTCCGGCGTTGCTTGCCACTGGCCTGCCGCCAATTACTGCCAACGCAACCAACGCGGTTGCGCTCTGGCCCGCCAGCCTCGCCGGCGCCTGGGCCGCACGCTCGGCGTTACGCCCCCTTGGCCGCTACCTGATCCCCCTGCTGCTGGCAGGCCTGATTGGTGGTCTGCTCGGCGGTCTGTTGCTCTTGGCCAGCGGTGACGACGTCTTTAGCCTGCTGATTCCCTGGCTGCTGTTGCTCGCCACCGGGCTGTTTGCCGCCAGTCCCTGGCTGAGCCGCTGGCTGGCGGCACGCCGCAAGGACCATAACGCTGTGCCGCCGCACGCGCCTGCATCGCTGGCCGCTCATGGGCTGGTTTCGATCTACGGCGGCTATTTCGGCGCGGGCATGGGCATCCTGCAGCTGGCGGCGTTCTCCATCGAAGGTCATCAGCTGGTTCGCGCCAATGCCCTGAAAAACCTGATCTCTGCTGTGATCTATAGCGTGGCCACAGCGACCTTCGTGATTGCCGGACGAGTAAGCGGCTACGAGCTGGCGATCCTCTTGGTGGGCACTACCCTTGGCGGCTACGCTGGTGGCGCGCTGAGCAAGACACTCCCCGCAACCTGGTTGCGCCTGTTCGTGATCCTGGTGGGCAGCGTCATGACCCTTTACTACTTCAAAGCCACATACTGGCCCTGACCGGCAGCCGCCTAGCCCGCTCGACTTATGGCTTATGCCGGCCAGCTCTGCTAGTGTCGCGCCCGTTTCGGAGCAGCCGCAGAGAAAAGGTTTAGCCATGGCCCGCAAGAAAGTCGCCCTCGATTTCGAACAATCCCTCGCCGAATTGCAGCAGCTTGTCGAGCGTCTGGAAAGCGGTGAGCTGTCGCTGGAGGACTCGCTGACCTGCTTCGAGCAGGGCATCGGCCTGACCCGTGATTGCCAGGCAGCCTTGAGCCAGGCCGAGCAGAAAGTGCAGATCCTGCTCGAGCGCGACGGCAAACTGCAGGAAGCGCCGTTCGAGGCGGACCCCGAAGCATGATCGGCGACTACCAGAAACGCTGCCAGCAACGCGTCGACAGCTGCCTCGACACGCTCTTCACCCCGCCCCGCACGCAACTCGATCGTCTCTACCAGGCCATGCGCTACAGCGTGATGAATGGTGGCAAGCGCGTCCGTCCCCTGCTGGTCTACGCCGCCTGCGAAGCCCTTGAGGGTGACGTGGCCCAAGCGGATGGCGCAGCCTGTGCCGTCGAACTGATTCATGCCTATTCGCTGGTACATGACGATCTGCCAGCCATGGACGACGATGACCTGCGCCGTGGCCAGCCCACCACCCACAAGGCGTTCGACGAGGCCTGCGCGATTCTCGCCGGTGATGGCCTGCAAAGCCTCGCGTTCGAAGCATTGGCCATCGGCAGATTCAATCCCACGGACCCGACGCTGCGCCTGGAGATGATTGCCAGCCTGGCGCGCGCCGCTGGCCCCGCTGGCATGGTCGGCGGCCAGGCGATCGATCTGGGATCGGTTGGCCTGAAGCTCGACCGCAACGCGCTGGAATCGATGCATCGGCACAAGACCGGTGCGCTGATCGAAGTCAGCGTACGCCTCGGCGCCCTCGCCAGCGGCCGCGCCGACGAAGAGGACCTGGCTGCACTGCAACAGTACGCGCAAGCGGTGGGCCTCGCGTTCCAGGTACAGGACGACATTCTCGACGTGGAAAGCGACACCGCCACCCTTGGCAAGCATCAGGGTGCTGACATTGCGCGTGACAAACCCACCTACCCCGCGCTGTTGGGGATGGACAGCGCCAAGGCCTATGCGCTGGAGCTGTGTGACCTGGCGCTCGACGCCGTCGCCCCGTTCGGACCCAGCGCCGAGCCGCTGCGCCAGCTGGCTCGTTTCATCGTCGAACGCCGCAGCTGACGGGCCCAGGCCGCTCCGCAGGAAGGGACCGCAGTGACCGTTGATGCCCGAACCGTTCTTATCGTAGTAACCATCGGGTAAACTGCGGCTCTTTTTTCAGCCAAAACGATTCGCCCGATGCCCAAGACGTTTCATGAGATTCCTCGGGTCCGCCCAGCGACGCCCGTCCTAGATCGCGCGGCCAGCCCCGAGCAACTACGCCGGCTGGGCGAAGCGGAACTCGAAGAACTCGCCAACGAGCTGCGTCAGGACCTCCTATACAGCGTGGGCCGGACGGGCGGGCACTTCGGCGCCGGTCTTGGCGTCATCGAGCTGACCATTGCGCTGCACTACGTCTACGACACCCCGAAGGACCGTCTGGTCTGGGATGTGGGTCATCAGGCCTATCCGCACAAGATTCTCACCGGGCGCCGCGAACGCATGGACAGCCTGCGCCAGAAGGATGGCCTTGCCGCCTTTCCGCGCCGCAGCGAGAGCGAGTACGACACCTTTGGCGTCGGCCACTCAAGTACTTCCATCAGCGCCGCGCTGGGCATGGCCATCGCGGCCCGCCTGCAGGGCAAGAAGCGCAAGTCCATCGCCGTGATCGGCGACGGTGCACTTACTGCGGGTATGGCCTTCGAGGCGCTGAACCATGCGCCGGAAGTCGGTGCAGACATGCTCGTGGTGCTGAACGATAACGACATGTCCATCTCGCGCAACGTGGGCGGCCTGTCCAACTACCTGGCCAAGATACTTTCCAGCCGCACCTACTCGAGCATGCGCGAAGGCAGCAAGAAGGTCCTGTCGCGCCTGCCCGGCGCCTGGGAAATTGCCCGCCGCACCGAAGAATACGCCAAGGGCATGCTGGTCCCCGGCACCCTGTTCGAAGAGCTCGGCTGGAACTACATCGGCCCCATCGACGGCCATGATCTGCCAACCTTGATCGCCACCCTGCGCAACATGCGGGACCTCCCAGGCCCGCAGTTCCTGCATGTGGTCACCAAGAAAGGCAAAGGCTTCGCCCCGGCGGAAATCGATCCGATTACCTGGCACGCCATCAGTAAGCTGGAACCAATCGGTGGCCCGGTGGCGCCGAAAAAGCCCAGCGGCCCGAAGTATTCCAGCGTCTTCGGCCAATGGCTGTGCGATATGGCCGCAGCCGATCCGCGCCTGACCGGCATCACCCCGGCGATGAAGGAAGGCTCCGACCTGGTCGCTTTCAGCGAGCGTTATCCCGACCGCTATTTCGACGTCGCCATTGCCGAACAGCATGCCGTGACGCTGGCAGCCGGGATGGCGTGCGAAGGTGCCAAGCCGGTGGTGGCGATCTACTCGACGTTCCTGCAACGCGCATACGATCAGTTGATCCACGATGTGGCGGTCCAGAATCTGGACGTGCTCTTTGCCATCGATCGCGCCGGCCTGGTCGGCGAAGACGGCCCGACCCACGCCGGCAGCTTCGACCTGACCTACCTGCGCTGTATCCCCGGCATGCTGATCATGACGCCCAGCGACGAAAACGAGATGCGCCGGATGCTCACCACCGGCTACCACTTCCCGGGCCCCGCCGCAGTGCGTTATCCCCGCGGCACCGGTCCTGATGCGTCTCTCGAACCGGGCCTGGAACCCCTGGAACTCGGCAAGGGGGTGGTACGCCGTGAGGGCAAAAAGGTCGCTCTGCTGGTATTCGGTGTGCAACTGCCGCAAGCCCTGCAAGTCGCTGAAACGCTGGATGCCACCGTGGTCGACATGCGCTTCGTCAAACCTCTGGATGAAGCGCTGGTTCGCCAGATGGCAAACAGTCACGAGCTGCTTGTGACCATCGAGGAGAACAGCGTGATGGGCGGCGCTGGCAGCGCAGTCGGCGAATTCCTTGCCTCCGAGAATCTGCAAAAGCCGATCCTCCATCTCGGCCTTCCGGACTATTACGTCGAACACGCCAAGCCCAGCGAGATGCTCGGGGAGTGCGGTCTGGACGCTGCGGGCATCGAGGCTGCTGTGCAGGCGCGACTGGCCAGCTTGAGCATTCGGCGCTAGGGTCCATCCACCGAACCAAAGAACGAACCGAGTCACGGTGGATGTAAAAAGCGACATCCACCCTACGGCAGCGGCGGTGCTAGGGAGGTGGTCGCTGTTTCGGCTCGTGCTTGACCGTTTCAGACCGTAGGGTGGATCACGCTTCATCGATCCACCGAACCAAACCAAGTCACGGTGGGTGTAAAAGCGACATCCACGCGACTGACGAGAACCGCTAACCCATCGCCGTTGTGCTGTTGTCAGGCTGATAGCCCGATACGCGCTGGCGGAATTCACCCATTCGCTTGTCTTTCCCCATTTCAGATCGTAAGGTTCGCGCGATTTTCCTATCCGCCCAGGTGTGCGCGACCCCAGGTCCGCATTAAACGGGAAGCCGGTGCGCTCGCAGAGCAAGGCCGGCGCTGCCCCCGCAACGGTAATCGACCGTGATCAAGGATCACCGCCCGCTCAACCGCCACTGTGCCAGGCACGGGAAGGCGAGCCGGGTGCGCGTCGAAAGCCCGGAGACCGGCCTGACGGATTCGACTGGTGTTGCGGAGGGCATCACCGTCAAGCGCGGCTGCGTGCCCCTGCGCTTGCTCCTGCCCTCCTCGAAAGCGCTGAACTTTTGAGGATTCGATGTGAAACTGTCTCGTTCTATATTTGCGCTGGCCATGCTGCCAGGCGCTGCGGCTGCCTTGGAACCGTATCAGGCACCGCCAATGGTCATCACCCGAGCGACCGCGCTGGAAAAACCTGCACCTGCCAGTACCCGAGTGATCGACCGAGACGAAATCGAGCGGAGTGCAGCCAGCAGCCTGATCGAAGTGCTGAATGGCAAAGCTGGTATCCAGATCCGTGACACGCTCGGCGACGGCAACCATGCCTCCATCAGCTTGCGGGGTTTCGGGGATAACGCGACTAATAACGTGCTCGTCCTGGTCGATGGCCGAAGGCTGAACAATCCCAGCCTCAGCGGCCCGGACCTAAACAGCGTGCCACTTGCCAATATCGAGCGGATCGAAGTCCTGCGCGGTGCCGGAACCGTCCTGTATGGCGACCAAGCTGTCGGCGGGGTGGTCAACATCGTTACCCGGCGACCGACCGGCAACGAAGCCTATATCGAAACCACCCAAGGCAGTCATGACCTGGAGGCATACCGAGGCCACGTATCTCAGGTATTCGGTGGTGGTCTTTCGGCATATATCAGCGGCGAGACCCGGAATACCGACAACTATCGCGACCACAACGACGCCAGCTACCGTGACCTGTTCGGACGCCTCCGTTATGACCATGACAGCGGCTGGCTTCTGTACGAATACCAGAATATCGACGATGAGCTGCTCTACCCGCGCAGCCTCACCCTCGCACAACGCCGAGCCGACCGCAGAGCAAGCACCTCGAACGAATGGAACAACAGCAAGACGGACGTGCATCGCATTGCGGGCGAACAGGCGTTAGGTCGCCATTGGACCGCGAACCTGGACTACAGCATCAGAGACAGCGATGGCGCGGGCCTGATTTCAGGTAGTCCGTTCACAGAAGGGACCCGCGTCGAAACCATCAGCCCTCGCCTCGCCGCCAATTGGGATAGCACGTCCGGCCGCGGCGAGTGGCTGTTGGGCTTCGATTACCTGAAGGCTGATTACCAGGCAGCGTACGCGTTCTTCCCGTCGTTCAGCAGCGACGCCGAGCAAACGCAGCGAGACTGGTACACGCAAGTCAACCAACCGCTAAGCGAGCGCCTGACACTGAGCCTCGGCTATCGCATCAGTGAAGTGAATGACAGGCACAACGGCCGTACGCGCAGCGACAGCGAAGACAGCTCGAGCGTTGCGCTAAGCTGGCAGGTGACTGACCACACTCACGCATTTATAAAACGCGAGGATGCTCTGCGCTGGGCCAACGTCAACGAGAATGCGCTCGTCGAGCCTGGCATCGAATTTCTCAAACCGCAGACGGGTGAGTCATGGGAAGCGGGAATCGCCTGGCAAGACGCTACCCAACTCTATCAGGCCAGCCTCTACCGGCTCGATCTCGACGATGAGTTGCTCTATGCGCCTTATGCCTTTGGAGGCTGGGGCGCCAATGTAAACCTGGACCAGACTCGCCGCGAAGGCCTGCTGCTCGAGGCTGAGCGTGAACTGACCGATCGACTTCGCGTCGGAGGCCAGTACAGCTTCACGGATACGGAGCTGCGTGCCGGTGCCAACAAGGGCAATGAAATCCCCTGGGTATCGCGCCACAGTGCCGCCATGCATCTGGACTACCAAATCATTACGAACCTGTACGGCTATCTGGAGGCCATCTATACAGGTCCGCGATACCTGGCCAACGATGACGGTAAGGTGCTACCCAAAGAAGGCGGCTATACGCTGTTCAATGCAGCCGTCCGGTATGAATACCAAGACCTCAACGTCAAGCTGCGCATCAACAACCTGACCGGTAAACGCTACGACAGCTACGCCAGCTATAGCAGCTGGCAAGCAGGCAACAAGGGCTTGTACCCCGCACCTGAAGAAGATATGCGCTTAAGTGTGGGTTACCGCTTCTGACGAAAGCCGCCGGGTGGGCCTGCTAGCCCATCTCGGCAAACCGGTGCCCAGCTGCATCCGGCACGCCCGCTTCCGGTCAGTCAGCCGCTTGCCCCATCACCTCGCAGAGCTTCCCGATTGCGCCAAGCATCTGGAAGCTCGGCCGCTCGAGCCCCTTGTCCGGGATTTCCCACAGCTGCCCCTTACGCACCGCCTCGAGCTGCGGCCAGGTGCTCCACTCCGCAAGCTGCGCGCCGCTGCCGGCTAGAATCACCTCGGGATTACGCGACAGGACCGCCTCGACACTGACCTGCGGCGCCGGCAGCTGGAGGTCGGCAAAGACGTTGCGCCCACCGCACACGCCTATTGCATCGCTGATGATCTGACGTCCGCCCAGGGTATACAGCGGGCGATTCCAGATCTGGTAGAAAACCGACACCGGCTGGTCGCGCCGGTACCGCTGGCGTAGCCGATCCAGGCCCTGCTCAAACTGCTCCTGGAGCGCCAGTCCCTGTCGCTCCCTTCCGACTCGCTTGCCAATCACAGCGAATTGCTCCGCCAGTTGCGCCAATGACAAGGGCTGGGCGACGAGCACAGGAATATCGAACTGAACCAGTTGGGCGCGTTGCGCAGAGGTGATGCTGTCCGGCCAGAGCAGCACCAGCGTCGGTTGCAACGCGAGCAGTCGCTCCATTTCGAGCTGCCCGATGCGCCCCACCGAGGGGAGATCGACCAAGGCCTTTGGCCGTTCGCCTCCGTCCAGCACGCCGACCAGCAGGTCGCCTGCATCCAGTTCCAGGATAATTTCGCTGAGCGACGGCGCCAGGCTGACCACGCGCTGCGCAGCCGACACCAGCGGCGACGTCAGTAACACAAGGCACAGCAGCAGTGTGCGCATCACTGCAGCTGACGCGGGATGCGATAGAGAACAAGCAGCGTCAGGCTGCCACAGACCAATAGCAGTTGGGCCACCGGCTCCAACCCGAGCGGCGCGCCGATTGCAGCAACCCAGGCGGGAAGCCCGGCAATACGCAAGGCGCGCAGACGAACATCGCGCAACGTGGCCCAGGCCAGGGGCTCCGCATCGCTGCCGAATGAATGTTCGGTGTCGATCAAGGCGTGTTTGTAAGAGGTGAAGCGCGGCAAGCTGAGAAACAACAGGCCCAGGCCAGCGAAGAACAATGGCAACGCGATGACTTCTTCATGGTGACCGGTCAGCTCGGGAAGCTGGTTGGCGGCAAGTACCGGTACCACCATCAGCAAGCATTGCAGCCAGCCATCCCATGACAGCTGACGACGGGCAGCTGCGCGGTTCACGACTGCTCGGCTTCGCCCTGATGGATTTCGCCTAGCATATGGCCGAGCTTGCCGGCCTTGGTGGCCAGGTACTTCCTGTTGTGCGGGTTGTGCGCGATTTCCAGCGGCATACGCTGAGCGACACGGATGCCAAAGCCCTGCAACGCCTTGACCTTGCGCGGGTTGTTGGTCATCAGCTTGATCTCGGCGATGCCGAGATGTTCGAGCATGGGCAGGCAGATGGCGTAGTCACGCATGTCCGGCGCGAAGCCCAGACGTTCGTTGGCCTCGACGGTATCGGCACCCGCATCTTGCAACTCATAGGCACGTATCTTGTTCAGCAGACCGATGCCGCGACCTTCCTGACGCAGATACAGCAGCGCGCCACGGCCCTCTTCGGAGATCGCCCGAAGCGCAGCTTCGAGCTGGAAGCCGCAATCGCAGCGAAGGCTGAACAGCGCGTCACCAGTAAGACACTCGGAGTGAAGACGGCCCAATACGGGCTTGCCGTCGGCCACGTCACCCAGGGTCAGTACGACATGTTCCTTGCCCGTATCCTGATCGAGGAAACCATGCATGGTAAACACGCCGAAAGGCGTCGGCAGTTTGGAAGCGGCGACGAACACGACAGACACCGGAGAAACTCCAGAAGGCAGAAAAGCGGATAGTGTAACAGCTTGGAAGCTGGAAGCTGGAAGCCAGAAGCCAGAAGCCAGAAGCCAGAAGCCAGAAGCCAGAAGCCAGAAGCCAGAAGCCAGAAGCCAGAAGCCAGAAGCCAGAAGCCAGAAGCCAGAAGCCAGAAGCCAGAAGCCAGAAGCCAGAAGCCAGAAGCCAGTATGCGTCGGCGATGCCCACGCCGTCACTTATGCTTTTACTTCTAGCTTCAGGCTTCAAGCTGCTTCTCTCATATCTTCGATTCAAGCTTCAACAGGCCCTGTTCCTCCCGCCAACTGACTCGGTTGAGGAAGCTCATGCCGAGCAGGGCATCGGTCGGCGAGCCGCCTTCCACCACAACGGCTTCAACGCCGAGCACATCGATCGCACCGACCTTCACGCTGTTGAGATTGACCCTCCAGGCCTTGGCCGTGCCGCTTGCAGTGCCTAGGACAATCTGCCGGCCGTCGACGCGATAGTCGATGCCGAGACGCCGCGCCTGGATTTCGTTGATCGCCACCGAGGTGGCACCGGTATCGACGAGGAACTGCACAGGCTGTCCGTTGATCGAGCCGGCTATCCAGTAGTGACCGCCCTGTCCCTGAGCGATGCTCAGCTGCCGGCGGTCAGGTTCGGCAAAGCCGGAACTCAGCTCGCGAGAAAGGCCATAGCTACGCTCAACGCCGTCTACCCGCAGAACCGCGCCTTTCGAATCAGCGCTCAGGACCTCAACACCGCCCGGCCCCACCTGCCCGACCCGAACGAGCTTACGTTGCCCATCGACATTCAACACGGCAGCACCTGGAAAAAGCCCCACCACTTGAACCATTGGAGCAGCCATGGTGCTCGATGACAGCACCGTCAGGGCACTGGCTAAAATCAGGAAAAGTGAACGCATCCGCGGAGGCTTCCTTGGCTAACGGCGATGCCGGCATTGTCCATCAGCGATGCCGGGATTGCAGCGACCCGACGCACAGCTCGTCCTAGGCCAGCCAGATTACGGCTAAGTGCATCAGGCCACAGGCGGCGAAGCCGGCGAGGATGTCATCAAGCATGATGCCCAGCCCACCGTGAACCTGGCGATCAACCCAACTTATCGGCCAAGGCTTGAGGATATCCAACAGGCGGAACACGACGAAGCCGAGCAGTAGCCAGTACCAACCGGCAGGCACCAGCCAGAAGGTGATCCAGATTCCGGCAAACTCGTCCCAGACGATGCCTTCATGATCGTGCACACCCAGATCCTGAGCCACCTTTCCGCATAGCCAGATGCCGAACAGCATGCTGGCGAGAATCAGCGCACCGTAGCCCCACGCTGGCAGCATCTGCCACATGGGCACGAACGCCAACGCCACAAGGGATCCCCAGGTGCCCGGTGCCTTAGGCAGCGTACCGGAGCCGAAACCAAAGGCCAGGTTGTGCCAGGGATTACTCCATACCGAATGCGGGATCGGCTCGGCGGCAGGCTGCAGGGAATCGGTCAAACGGTTGTCCTCATGTTCTAGTCGAGCGGCAACGACTCAGCTCGTGAAGTGGTTGTAGCCCAGATGGTTGATGGCCACAGAGTTTCCATCAGCGTCCACCAACCGAACGCCCTCACCCTCTGCCACATGGCCGATTGCATGGATAGGCCATCCTTCAGCCTGCATGTTAGGTAACGCATCGGCTGGCAAGGTAAACGCCAAAAGGTAGTCATCACCTCCCGCCAAGGCGCATTTCAGGGCCTGATCCGGACCGGCAAAGCGCAGCAGAGAGTTCGACAGCGGCACCCTGGCTTTCTCGATTACCAGTGAAACGGAGGATGCCGTGGCGATATGCGAGCAATCGGCCAGGAGGCCATCGGAGACATCCAACGCAGCGGTAGCCTTGCCACGCAGCGCCTGGCCCAATGCAAGCTGAGGCTGCGGTGACCAGTACCGCCGGAGCAGCGCTGACGCCTCGACGCTGTTCTCCTCCCGCTCGCCAAGCACAATCGGAAGAACCCCGGCGGCATCGCCAAGCCATCCACCCACACAGAGCAGATCACCTGGTTGCGCACCGCTGCGCAACAACGCCTTGCCTACCGGCACCCGCCCCAATACCGTCAGGGTCATGCTCAGCGGACCGCGTGTGGTGTCGCCGCCGATCAGACGCATGTCACAACCAGCCGCCATCGCATCGAGGCCACGGGAAAATTCGGCCAGCCAGCCGGGTTCGACAGAGGGAAGCGTCAGCGCCAGGGTAAAACCGACGGGCGTGGCACCCATGGCAGCGAGGTCGCTGGTGGAAACGGCCAACGCGCGCTGGCCGAGCAGATAAGGGTCGCACGGATCGGGGAAATGCACGCCAGCCACCAGCGTGTCTGTGGAAACAGCCAGCTGCTCGCCGACCGCAACGGTCAGCAAAGCGCAATCATCGCCGATGCCCAATGCGACATCGCCGCCAGCCCTGGCACAAGCGGCGGCGGCGAAGTAATGGCGAATCAGTTCGAACTCACCCATCAGGCCAAACACTCAGCGCTTGTGGGCGCCGACCTCGGCACTGCGCAGGCTGGGCGCCAGCTTGTCCAGCACGCCATTGACGAACTTATGCCCGTCAGTGGCGCCGAACACCTTGGCCAGTTCGATGCCCTCGTTGATCACCACGCGGTACGGGACGTCGATGCGATGCATCAGCTCGTAGGTGGACAGGCGCAGGACGGCCAGTTCGACCGGGTCCAACTCGTCCAGCGGCCGATCCAGGTGCGGCACGATGGCACCGTCGACTTCCGTCTTGGCGCGCGCGACACCCGTCAACAGTTCATGGAAGTAGTTGCCATCGACGCCGGAGAAATCGTTGTCGACGCGAAACTGCGCCTCGATTTCGTTAAGGCTCTGACCCGCCATGTGCCACTGATACAGCGCCTGCATCGCCAGGCTACGCGCGACACGGCGCGTTGCGATCTTGCCCTTGGCTTTTGGCTGCGGAGCGTCCTGGCTGTCGTCGTGATTAAGGCTCACTTGGCCTCCAGCTGCGCCAGCAGACTTACCATCTCAAGCGCGGACAGTGCAGCTTCGGCGCCCTTGTTGCCGGCCTTGGTGCCGGAGCGCTCGATGGCCTGCTCGATGGAATCGACGGTCAGCACGCCAAATGCGACCGGCACGCCGAACTCCATGGAAACCTGCGACAGGCCCTTGGTGCATTCACCCGCAACGTATTCGAAGTGCGGGGTGCCGCCACGAATGACCGCGCCGAGGGCGATGATGGCGTCGTATTCGCCTTGCTGCGCGACCTTCTGCGCGACCAGCGGAATCTCGAAGGCACCCGGGGCGCGGATGATGGTGATGGCGTCCTCAGCGATGCCGTGGCGCACCAGCGCATCGACGGCGCCGCTCACCAGGCTCTCGACAACGAAGCTGTTGAAGCGGCCAACGACGAGGGCAAACTTGCCCTGCGGGGCGATGAAGGTACCTTCGATGGTCTTCAGTGTCATAGGTGGTTTCTCATCTCTTTAAAGAACGAAGGCGCCGCGTTTCGTCGCGGCGCCCTGGCATCACTTATTCGGCGGGCAAGTATTCTACAACTTCCAGGTCGAAGCCGGATATCGCGTTGAACTTCATTGGCGAACTCATCAGGCGCATCTTGCGTACTCCGAGGTCGCGAAGAATCTGCGAGCCTGCACCCACGGTGCTGTAGGTCGCGGGCGTCGGCGACTGCTGGCGGTTGAGCTGAGCCAGCAACTGCGGTCCTGTCAGCGGATTGCCGAGCAACAACACCACGCCGCTGCCGGCCTTCGCCACTTCGCTCATTGCGGCACGCAGGCTCCAGCGACCCGGCACCGTGACCATCAGCAGGTCGCGCAGTGGCTCCATGTTGTGTACGCGAACCAGGGTTGGCTCTTCCGGCGAAATCTCGCCGCGAGTCAGGGCCATGTGCACGGTGTCTTCCACGCCATCGCGGTAGGTGACCAGGCTGAACTGGCCCAGCTCGGTTTCCAGCGGCTGTTCTGATACACGCTCGACCGTGCGCTCGTGGATCATCCGGTAGTGGATCAGGTCGGCGATGGTGCCGATCTTCAACCCGTGCTGTTCAGCGAAGAGTTCAAGTTCCGGGCGGCGCGCCATGGTGCCGTCGTCATTCATGATTTCGCAGATCACCCCAGACGGCTCGAAACCGGCCATTCGGGCCAGGTCGCAGGCCGCTTCGGTGTGCCCGGCGCGCGCCAGGACGCCGCCAGGTTGCGCCATGAGCGGAAAGATATGACCGGGACTGACGATATCTTCGGCGACGGCATTCTTAGCCACGGCGGCCTGCACGGTACGCGCGCGGTCGGCGGCGGAGATGCCGGTGGTGACACCTTCGGCTGCCTCGATGGAAACGGTGAACTTGGTGCCGAAGCCGGAGCCGTTGCGCGGCGCCATCAGCGGCAACTGCAAGGTTTCACAGCGCTCGCGCGTTATCGGCATGCAGATCAGGCCGCGGGCGAAGCGGGCCATGAAGTTGATGTGCTCGGCGGTCACGCATTCAGAGGCGACGATGATATCGCCTTCGTTCTCGCGGTCCTCGTCATCCATGAGGATGACCATCTTGCCGGCGCGGATGTCTTCGATCAGTTCTTCAGCGGTGTTCAGGGCCATTTGGCAATCCTTCTATTCTTTTACCGAGCAGGGTGCAGATAGCCGTGTTCGGCGAGAAAGCTTTCCGTCAGACCGGAGGCATCAGGCTCGGCCGCCTTGTCGCCCATCAGCAGGCGCTCCAGGTAACGCGCCAGCAGGTCCACTTCCAGATTCACCTTCCGCCCGGGGCGGTAGTCGACCATGATGGTTTCGGCCAGGGTGTGCGGCACGATGGTGAGCTCGAACTCGGCGCCATTGACCGCGTTGACCGTCAGACTCGTACCGTCGACCGTTATCGAGCCCTTGAGCGCGATGTACTTGGCCAACTCGCGTGGCGCGCGGATGCGGAACTGCACGGCGCGGGCGTTCTCTTCCCGCGATACGACTTCGCCGACCCCATCTACGTGGCCACTGACCAGGTGCCCGCCGAGGCGGCTGGTCGGCGTCAGCGCCTTTTCCAGATTTACCCGGCTGCCGGTCTTGAGGTCAACGAAGGCCGTGCGCGCCAGTGTCTCGCGGCTGACATCGGCCCAGAAGCCGTTGCCCGGCAGTCCGACCGCTGTCAGACAAACGCCGTTGACCGCGATGCTGTCGCCCAGCTTGACGTCGGCCAGATCCAGCTTGCCGGTCTCGACCAGCACGCGAACGTCGCCGCCCTTGGGCGTCATGGCTCCGATGGTGCCGATGGATTCGATTATTCCTGTGAACATACGGCCTCCCGCGGAAGGCTGTTGAAACGATGCATATGACGAACTCCTGTTTTGGATAAAACAGGGCGCTGCAGATCGATAGAGGGAGTAGACGTGCGCACGAAAGGCGCCCGTCGAGGCATCCCGCTCTCTCTCATCCGGACTATACCGTCGGCCCCGGGATCACACCGGGTCTGCTGACCTTGTCGAAGACAAGCGCTCGCGGGCTAGGCACATAACGGCACCATTACCGCCGGTGGGGAATCGCACCCCGCCCTGAGAACGTGGGCCTTTCAGGCCCGGCGCAGTTTTTACCACAGATGGGGCGGTTCTGCAGCCGGCAAAGATCCGTTTGATCGTGAGCGGACCGGAGAAACATTTTTTTACATCACTGCAACTCCCGTTACGCTTGTTTGTCCATACGCATCGCATCGCCCCTCGGCACCAGATCGGCTGTCACAGCGTGGCGATGCAGCGCAAGACGATCAGGATGGAACGTCACTCCGCATTTCTTCGTACCGACACGCCGAATCAGGGTCAGCTCGCCGTTTCGCCGACTCCGCGCCGATCAGGAAACGATCAGGACGAACGCTCCGAACCTTAACTGTGCCGAGAGGGATGGGTATGTCAGGGTTTACGGCTATGGATACCTCGGCTGCCGCGCAGGCGGCCGATATTGACCGCAACGGCTTTGCAGTCATCGAACACTATATTTCGCCCGAGGAGCTTGACCGGGCTCGCGCCTACGTCGAGCTGCAGGCTGCCAGCCGTGGCGGCGAGTATTTCTGCATCCATGGCATCGAAGCGCTACAGGACAGCCTGGCGGGTTCGCTGGCCCTGGCCGCGCCATTCAAGGAGCGTCTGAGCGAGCTCTATCGAATCCAGGCGGGACGCGAGCCTGTCGCGACGGAGCAGATCTTTCCGGTGATTCGCTGTCTGCAGGGCCGAAGCGGGCTCAAGCAATCGCACTTCTACCACTTCGATGCCACGGCCGTCACTGCGCTGCTTCCGCTGATCATTCCGACCGAGGGCGAGCACTGCGGCGATCTGCTGATTTTCCCCAACCTGCGGCGCATCCGCTTCAATGCGCTGCGCAACGTGATCGAGAAGGCCATCCTGCATAACACCGTCAGCCAGAAGCTGGTCGCGCTGGCGGTGCGACGTGGCTGGCTCAAGCCGATTCGCCTGAAGCTGGTGCCGGGAAATCTCTACCTGTTCTCCGGTTACCGGAGCCTGCATGCCAATGATGAATGCGATCCGGCAATGCTGCGCGCCACCATCCTGCTGCACTTTGGCAATCCCCATCACGAAAGCCTGATGGCACGTGCGCTGCTGGGCGCCAACAAACGTCGCGCCAAGCTGGACCACAACGGCTTAAGGCCCGTGAACTAGCCAGCAAGGGTCATGGCGGGATGCTGCGTCCGGACAGGCTATGGCGCAGAGAGCGGAACAGGTCAGGCGCGCGGTACGACGATGATTTTCCAGTCAGCGCCGACCGCGCGCATGTCCTTGATCACAAGCTCAGGCGCCTCGCTCATGCGCTCAAGCGGCAGATCGAGCAGCGGTCGGGCCGAGGAACCGAGAAACTTGGCGGCAACGAATATCTGGTATTCATCGATGAGCCCGAGGGCGGCAAAGGCGCCGGCCAGCCGCGGGCCCGCCTCGAGCAGCACCTCGTTGGCACCGCGAGCCGCAAGCTCGCGTAGCAAACCGTGCAAATCCACACGCCCCGCTTCGTTCATGGATGTCAGCAATTCGTGGCCCGCTGCTTCGTAAGCCGCAGCCTGGTCAGAACGGCTGCTTGCCACCCATGCCGGACCCGCCTGGAAGAACGGCGCATCCAGTGGCACGCGCAGTTGACCATCGACCAGCACCCGCAGCGGCTGGCGTCCCATGGCGAGCGCGGTCAGTTCCTCATTGAGCCCTAGTTCCGCGGCACGCACGGTCAGCCGGGCGTTGTCCATCAACACCGTGTCCGCGCCGGTCAGGACCAGGCTCGACCTCGCGCGCAGCCGCTGGACCTCGGCACGCGCGGCGGGTCCGGTGATCCACTGGCTTTCTCCGCTGGCCATGGCGGTGCGGCCGTCCAGGCTCATGGCGAGCTTTGCCCGCAGGTATGGCAGGCCGGTTTCCATGCGCTTGATGAAGCCGACGTTCAGTGCTCGGGCCTCGCTTTCCAGCACCCCGCTTGCCACCTCGATACCAACGCTGCGCAAGCGTTCGAGCCCACGCCCGGCCACCTGGGGGTTGGGGTCCTGCATGGCCGCGACGACACGACCGACGCCGGCCTTGACCAGGGCGTCGGCACAGGGCGGCGTGCGTCCATGATGGCTGCAGGGCTCAAGAGTGACGTAGGCGGTTGCGCCACGAGCGCGCTCGCCGGCCTGGCGCAACGCATGGACTTCCGCATGTGGCTCGCCGGCACGCACATGCCAGCCCTCGCCAATCAATTCATCATCCTTGACGATGACGCAGCCGACCCGGGGATTGGGGTGCGTGGAGTACAGCCCCCGGCGCGCCAGCTGCAGCGCCAGGGCCATCCAGGCGTGGTCGTTGGTACTCATTCGGTTTTGGCGGGTTCGCGTGACAGGCGCTCGATTTCCTCGCGGAACTCGTTGAGATCCTGAAAACGGCGATAAACCGACGCGAAGCGGATATAGGCGACCTCGTCGAGCTTCTGCAACTCGACCATCACCAGCTCGCCCAGCACCCGCGACTTTATCTCCCGTTCGCCAGTAGCCCGCAGGCGATGCTTGATATGGGCGATGGCTTCTTCGAGGCGCTCGACGCTAACCGGGCGCTTTTCCAGGGCGCGCTGCATGCCGGCACGCAGCTTTTCCTCGTCGAACGGCTGCCGGCTGCCGTCCTGCTTGATCAGCCTGGGCATCACCAATTCGGCGGTCTCGAAGGTGGTGAAACGCTCACCGCAGGCGAGGCATTCACGGCGACGGCGCACCTGATCGCCCTCGGCCACCAGGCGCGAGTCGATGACTTTGGTGTCATGTGCACCACAGAAGGGACAATGCATGGGCTAGAGCTGTCAGACGTCGGGACGGCCATGGTAGCGCATCCCGCCGGCAAGACAAATCGAGCGGATTGTTGCTATACAGGCGCGCATCAACCTTATTTCTGGAGCCGTCCGTGCAGTTACGCCCCTTTGTCCTGCCCGCCCTGCTGCTGTTGGTCGCTGGTTGTTCAAGCGAGCAATCCCAGCGCCCAACCGCCCCCGTCACATTCGAGGAGCCACCGCTGGAGGTTTCCCCAATGCATGAACTGCATGGCAGCCTTCTTGGCGTACCGGCGGACAGCCAGGTCGAGCTGGCACTGCTGGAGGTCAACCGACGCGACCAGCCGGACCGGCTGCTGAGCAATGTACAGCTGCAGGGCCGGGGCACCGAGCTGCCCTTCATCCTCAGGTTCAATGCCGAGAAATTCCCCAAGGCCCAGGATGTCGAGCTGCGCGGACGCGTGACCCGCTCTGGGCAGTTGATCATGCGCCTGCCGGCAGTGCGCGTGGCCAGCCCGGCCAGCCAGTCCCTGGGCCCGCTGCATCTGGTACCTGCGCCTTGAATGCCCCCGCAGTCCTGCAGCAGGCGCTTACCGAGCTGCTCGGCGACGCATCCCTCAATGCCGAGGCGCTACCAGGCACCGATATCCGGCTATGGCTGATCGACGCGGCCAACATGGACCGCGCATTCAGCCCGGAGGAAACCCGGCGGATTCTCGAGGAGCCACCCTACTGGTGCTTCTGCTGGGCCAGCGGCCTGGTGCTGGCCCGCTGGCTGGCCGACCGACCGGAGTGGGTGCGCGGCAAGCGCGTGCTGGATTTCGGCGCGGGATCGGGCGTTGCCGCCATCGCCGCTGCCAGGGCCGGCGCGGCCGAAGTGGTTGCCTGTGACCTCGATCCGCTGGCGCTTGCCGCCTGCCGTGCGAATGCGGAGCTCAATGGTGTTCAGCTCAACTATTCGGATGATTTCTTCGCCGAGACCGACCGCTACGACCTCGTCGTCGTGGCCGACGTGCTCTACGACCGCGCCAACCTGCCCTTGCTGGATCAGTTCCTGAGCCGCGGTCAGGTGGCGCTGGTCGCTGACTCCCGTGTCCGTGACTTCAACCATCCGCTGTATCAACGGCTGGATATCCTCGACGCCTGCACCTGGCCGGATCTGGCCGAGCCAGCGGAGTTTCGTCGGGTCAGCCTCTACCACGCCAGACGTGCAGCTGCCGAGGGGCTGGCTGCAATGTGCTGATATGCGCCGGCCCGATCGATCAGGCCGCCCGCTGCAGGAGCACGACATGTCGACCGGAAAACCAATGCGCCTGTTCTTCGCCCTGCACTGTCCAGCCCAGCTGGCCGAAGCGATCGGCTGCTGGCGCGACAGTGTCGGCATCGAAGGGCGCCCCGTTGCGCAGGCGAACCTGCACCTGACCCTCGCCTTTCTCGGCAACCAGCCCCAAGACGCCCTGGAAAGCTTGAAGCAGCTCGCGGCTGAACTAAGCATCGATGCCTTTGCCCTGCAGCTCGACCGGCTTCAGATGATTGGCAAGGACTACGCCTGCCTGGTTCCGGGGCGACACCCCTCACAACTGGATCAACTCGTCGCGCAGCTGCATGCAGGTCTGGCTGCGCGCGGTGTGGCGCTGGACGCGCGGCCGTTCCTGCCTCACGTGACCTTGTCGCGCCACGTTCGGGCCTTGCCCGATGCGCTGCCCCCGCCCCTCGATTGGCCTGTGGACCGCTTCGGCCTCTATCAGTCCGAAAACACGCCGCGCGGCGTCCGCTACCGGGAACTGGCGAGCTGGGCCCTGGGCGCCAATCGCTGATAGGCGACACTGCTCGGGCTTGCTTCCGAATCGGATCGCCTCCACTTAACATGCACGCCTCTTCCGTACGTGCCCATCCCGAGAATGCCAATGAGCCAGACACCCCACATCTTCGACGTCACCGGCGCCAACTTCGAGCAGCTGGTGCTGGAAAACTCCTTTCACAAACCCGTGCTGGTAGACTTCTGGGCCGAGTGGTGCGCGCCGTGCAAGGCGCTGATGCCGCTGCTGGCAAAGATCACCGAGGAGTACCAGGGTGAGCTGCTGCTGGCCAAGGTCAACTGCGACATCGAACAGGACGTCGTGGCCCGTTTCGGCGTACGCAGCCTGCCGACCGTGGTGCTGTTCAAGGATGGCCAGCCAGTCGACGGCTTTGCCGGTGCCCAGCCGGAATCGGCTATTCGCGCCATGCTCGAGCCCCATGTGCAGGCACCCGCTGCGCCGGAAGCCGATTTGCTGGAGACTGCGCAGAGCCTGTTTGCGGAGGGACGCATCAGCGAAGCGGAACACCTGCTCCAGCAATTGCTTACCGAAGACAACGAGAATGCTGCCGCGTTGATCCTTTACGCCCGCTGCCTGGCCGAGCGCGGCGAACTGGGCGAGGCGGAAGTGGTGCTCGACGCAGTCAAGGGCGACCAGCACAAACAGGCACTGGCCGGCGCCCGGGCACAACTGGCCTTCCTGCGCCAGGCCAGTGACCTGCCTGAGGTCGCCGACCTCAAGAGCCGCCTCGCGCAGAACGCCGACGACGATGAAGCCGCGTATCAGCTGGCTGTCCAGCAACTGGCACGTCAGCAACACGAAGCTGCGCTGGACGGTTTGTTGAAATTGTTCATGCGTAACCGCGGCTATGCCGAAGGGCTGCCGCACAAGACGTTGCTGCAAGTGTTCGATCTGCTGGGCAGCGATCATCCGCTGGTTACCACCTACCGTCGCAAGCTGTACCAGGCTCTTTATTGAAGAGTGTCGCGGCTGGACGACGGAAGCGCCTTCGGCGGTTCCATCCTACGGATTCCACGGGCTCGATCTGTCGTAGGCTGGGTTAGCCGAAGGCGTAATCCGACAACCCTCATCCTGTAAGCATTCGGCTCAGCTCCCGGCAATCACGGGCATGCAGGTCCGTCAGCTCGGGCCATGGGTTGTCCGGCACGTTGACCAGCACGCCGCGAGCGCCCGCCGCTTTGGCGCACTCCAGGTCGAAGCGGAAGTCACCCACCATCACCAGCGCCTGTGGCTCGACATCCCATTTCGCTGCCAGATGCAGCAGGCCACCCGGGTCGGGCTTGGGTGGCGCCTCGTCGCGGCCGAGGATGTCGTCGCGGGCAAAGCAGTCACCCATCCCCACCGCCTGCAAGGTAACCAGCGCCAGCTCATGGGCATTGCGTGTGAGCACGCCGAGCCTACAACCACGGTCGCGCAGGTCATGCAGAAGCTCGCGGGCGCCCGGCGCGGGGGTTGCGGCATAGGCCAGCTCGCGCTCGTGTTCAAGCAACCAGGCGCGCTTCCCGGCGGCTTCCTCAGCAGGCAGCGCGGCCAGGTGATGCAGGATGTCGTCCTCTTCTGGGATGTCCAGCGCCCGCTTGATAGCCAGGAAATCGTGCACGGCCATGGTCAGGGTGCCATCCATGTCGAACACCCAGTGCCGAGCCTCGGCCAGGCTCACTTCCAGTCCTCACGCACACGGATCAGGCCTTCCTGTGCCACCGACGCAACCAGTTGGCCGGCCCGGTTGAAGATGCTGCCACGGGCGAAGCCGCGCGCATTGCCGGCCCAGGGGCTGTCCATCGAGTACAGCAGCCACTCGTCCGCGCGCACTTCGCGGTGGAACCAGATGGCATGGTCGAGGCTCGCCAGTTGGATGAACTTGCTCCAGGAGCTGACGCCGTGGGGTTGCAGCGCGGTGCCGATAAAGCTGAAGTCCGAGGCGTAGGCCATCAGGTACTTGTGCAGTGCAGGGTTGTCCGGCAACGAGCCGTCAGCACGAAACCAGATGTGCCGAACCGGTTCGATCGGCTCTGGATTGATCGGATCCTGCAGCGTGACCGGGCGGATCTCTATCGGCTTGGGCCGGCGCAGCTTCTCTGCCACACGCGGCGGCACCAGGGGCGTCAGCTTGTGCATCAGCTCCCATTCGCTGAGCAGGTTTTCCGGCCCCTCGACTTCCGGCATCGGCAGCTGATGCTCGTAGCCGGTTTCATCGGCCTGGAAAGACGCGCTGCAGGTAAAGATGGTCTGGCCTTTCTGGATCGCACTGACCCGACGGGTGGTGAAACTGCCGCCGTCACGGACGCGGTCGACATCGTAGACCACCGGTTGGTGGGAGTCGCCGGGGCGCAGGAAATAGCCGTGCATCGAATGCACGTGGCGCTCCGGTGCGACCGTCTGGCTGGCTGCGGACAATGCCTGACCGACCACCTGACCACCAAATAGCTGTGGAAAGCCCAGGTCCTGGCTGGCGCCGCGAAAAAGGTTTTCCTCGATGCGTTCCAGCGACAGCAGATTGACCAGCGTGTCTAGGGTGTCGGTCATGGTGTTGTTTTCCTTGATTTATGCGGGCACGGCAGGCGCGCAATCTTACGGATTCCACCGACATCGCTCCACTGATTGCGCTTATCGCCGGCTATCGGCCCAGTTATCTCGCGTTATTCGATACAAGAGGTGCGCCCGCAGGGGGTGCCCCTCGGCGATGTCCGGATGAGCGAAGTCATCCTGCTCATGCATGCCAAGCGCTTGCATCAACCCCAGCGAGGGCTCGTTGACCGCCGCGGTATAGGCCACCACTTCCGGCAGCTGTAGCTGTTCGAACGCGCAGGCCAGCGATGCCTCGGCGGCCTCGCGTGCCAGGCCCTGCCCCCAGCAGTGCTGTGCGAGACGCCAGCCGATTTCCACCGCTGGACAGAACGGCAGCTGCAAGCGGCTCCAGGCCAAGCCGGCCATTCCGATGAAACACCCGTCCGCCTTGAGCTCAAGCGCCCAGAAACCGAAACCGAACCGGGCGAAATGGATCCGGCAGCGTGCCATCACAGCAGCACAGTCATCGCGTGAGAGCGTCCCCGGGAAATAGCGCATCACCTGCGGATCGGCGCACATCTCTGCCAACGGATCGAGGTCGGCGTCATGCCAGGCACGCAGGCGCAGCCGAGGGGTGTCCAGTTCAATGCGTTCCATCGGTTCGCCCACGCTGTCTCCTTGATGTATCAAATCTCTGCTCTGCATACTGGCTGCTGTTTTCAACGGCTGCCACCCGATGCCCCTGCCGCTGGTATTCCACGACGACTACAGCCCGGCATTGCCGCCTGGGCATCGCTTTCCGATGGAGAAGTTCCGGCTGCTGCGCGACTACCTGGTCGACAGCGGTATGACCACCGATCGGGCACTTTTGCGCCCAGCCCTCTGCCCGCATGAGGTGCTCGCGCTGGCCCACGACAGGGACTACGTCGAGCGCTACTGCAGCGGCGACATGAGCCGCGACGAGTTGCGCCGGCTCGGGCTGCCGTGGAGCCCGCAACTGGCGCAACGCACCGTACGGGCCGTGGGTGGCTCCCTGTTGGCCGCCGACCTCGCCCTGCAGCACGGCCTGGCCTGCCATCTGGCAGGCGGGACCCACCATGCCCACTACGATCACGCCTCGGGATTCTGTATTTTCAACGATCTGGCGGTCATGGCCCTTTCACTGCTGGAAAGCGGGCGCGTCGGCCGCGTGCTGATCTTCGACTGCGACGTGCATCAGGGTGACGGCACGGCGCGCATCCTCGATCAGGTGCCGGACGCCGTTACCGTCTCATTGCACTGCGAAAAGAACTTCCCCACGCGCAAGGCGCGCAGCGACTGGGACATCGGCCTGGCGCCCGGCACGGGTGACGAGGCGTATCTGAAGGTGGTGGACAACACCCTGGGTTACCTGTTGCCCCTGTACCAGCCGGATCTGGTGATCTACGACGCCGGCGTCGATGTGCATCGCGATGATGCGCTGGGCCTGCTCAACCTCAGCGACAGAGGCCTGGCGATGCGCGACAGCGCGGTGATCGAGCATTGCCTGGGGCGTGACATCCCGGTCGTTGGCGTCATTGGTGGCGGCTACGACAAGGATCGCGCCCTGCTTGCCCGCCGCCACGCGCAGCTGCATTTCAGCGCGGCCGAGGCGTGGCAGCGCCATGGGCTGCGCTGATCGGCCACCGCTGGTCATACCAACCGCTGCATGATGGAACTTCAATCGGCTTCGGGCCCCCTTACCTCTATGTACTGATCCTGTACAGACGTCTGGCCGCCGTACGCGAGCACCGACTACAAAACAACGAGGAAGACCCATGCTCGAAACCGACACCACCACCACTGCCTATCGCAACAGCCGCCGCCGCACTTTGCCCCACACATCCTGGAGTGCGGTGTTTGCCGGCATCGCCCTCGCGTTGGTCGTCTCGTTGCTGATGCACCTGCTTGGCACTGCCATCGGCACCTCCACCATTGATCCGGCCACCGAATCCAACCCTGTCGCCGGTCTCGGAAAAGGCGCAATCATCTGGATGGTGCTTGCCGGAGTCGTTTCGCTGGCCATCGGTGGTTATATCGCGGGCCGCATGGCCCCCCGTCACGGCATGTTGCACGGCCTGCTGGTGTGGGCCGTCACTACGCTGGTCACGGTGTACCTGATTGCCAGTCTTGTGGGTTCGGCGGTTTCGGGCACAGCCAGCATGGCAGGCTCGACCGTGCAGGCAGTCGGCTCCAGTGTTGCGTCCATGGCACCGGCCATTGGCGGCCAGATCAAGGAGCAGGTCCAACAGGCAGATATAGATCTGGACCTGAGCGACATCCAGGCCGAAATCAAGCAGGCGCTGCGCCAGACCGGCAAGCCGCAACTGGCTCCGGAGAACCTCGAGCAAGACGCCCAGCAGGTTCAGCAGCAGGCGCAGAATCGCGCCGAGCAAGCCCAGCAGAACCCACAGCAGGCTGACGAGCAACTGTCGCAACTGATCGACCGTATCCGGCAGAAGGGCGAGGAAACGCTGAGCGCTGCCGATCGCGAAGCGATGGTCAACCTGATGCAGGAGCGCGGCAACATGAGCCAGCAGGAAGCCGAGCAGATGGTCAGCCAGATCGAGCAGCAATATCAGGAAGCCTATGCCAAGTTCCAGGAATTGCAGGCACAGGCCGAGCAGAAGGCCCGGGAAATCGCCGACCAGGCCGCCAAGCGCGTATCACAAGCCAGCTGGGCATTGCTGATCATGCTGTTGATCACTGGCGCCATTGCCGGTTTTGCCGGCATGTTCGGCTATCGCAGCCAGCCCAAACAGAACGACGCGATTTAAGCGATATCTCCCCGGCGCTTGACGCGCCGGGGTTCGTTCCTGGTCACGCGGCAAGACATCCTTCGACAGTCAACACTCGACTCCTCCCGTGAATCGGTAGAATGGTCGCCTTTGCACCAGGCGCACCGATCATGCCAACCCCTCCCCCTCCTGCTCGTGTCGCCATTATCGGCGGCGGCCCTGCCGGCCTGATGGCAGCCGAAGTGCTGAGCCAGGCGGGTGTTTCGGTGGACCTCTACGACGCCATGCCCTCGGTCGGACGCAAGTTCCTGCTGGCCGGCGTCGGCGGGATGAACATCACCCATTCCGAACCCTTCGAGCCGTTCATCGCGCGCTACCGTGAACGCGCAACGGCGCTTCGCCCGCAGCTTGAGGCGTTCCCGCCCGAGCAGCTGCGCGACTGGATACACGGGCTGGGTATAGACACCTTTGTCGGCAGCTCCGGCCGCGTTTTCCCCACCGACATGAAAGCCGCACCGCTGCTGCGGGCCTGGTTGCGCCGCCTGCGCGACGCCGGGGTGCAGATTCATACACGACATCGTTGGCTGGGCTGGAATGCCGACGGCAGCCTCAAACTGCATGGCCCCGATGGCAACATCAGCGTCACCGCCAACGCCGTGCTGCTCGCCCTTGGTGGCGGCAGTTGGGCACGCCTGGGATCCGACGGTGCCTGGGTTGCGCTGCTGGAAAAACAGGGCATCGCCATCCGCCCGCTGCGGCCAGCGAACTGCGGCTTCGAAGTGGCCGGCTGGAGCAGGCATCTGCAAGAGAGATTTGCCGGCGCCCCGCTGAAAACCGTGAGCCTCGCGCTCGCCGGCAGCGCAGCACGCAAAGGTGAGTTCGTGCTCACCGCCAGCGGCATCGAAGGCAGCCTGGTGTATGCGCTGTCTGCCGAGATCCGCCAGGCCATCGAGAGGGACGGCAAGGCTACCGTCATGCTCGACCTGCTACCCGACCACTCGTTGGACAAGGTCATCCGCGCCCTCGGCAAGCCGCGCGGGTCGCAATCCATGGCCAAGCACCTCAAGCGCCAGCTCGGCCTCGATGGCGTCAAGGCCGGCTTATTACGCGAACTCACGCCCGCTGACGCCTTCGACGACCCGCTGCGGCTGGCGAACGCGATCAAAACCCTGCCAATCGAACTGCTACGGCCACGCCCGCTGGACGAAGCAATCAGCAGCGCCGGCGGCGTACCCTTCGAAATGCTGGACGACGGCCTGATGCTGCGCCGGTTGCCCGGCGTGTTCTGTGCAGGAGAAATGCTTGACTGGGAAGCCCCCACCGGTGGCTACCTGCTCACCGCCTGCTTCGCCAGCGGCCGCCAAGCCGCCCGCGGCATGTTGCGCTGGCTGGATGAGCGGCAGGTTCCGCGGCCCTAGCGTTTTTTGGCGGGCTTGCTGCCACCCAGGCTCGGCACCTTGCGGATCGGCTTGGCGTTGGGCTTCTCGCTTTCATCGAACCAGTTACCCAGATGCACGCGGCCCTTGCCGGCCGACTCCTTGGGTTTCTTGGGTTTTTTCGGCTTCTTGATGATCTGCCCGCCCGGCTGGGTAGTCGGGACGCGGTGATCGGGGACGAAGCCTGGCTCGTCGTGACGCGGCAGCACCCGCTGGATCAGCGTTTCGATGGCAGCGAGCTGATCGACCTCGTCGGCAGCGACCAGCGACACGGCCTCACCCGTTGCACCCGCCCGGCCGGTGCGGCCGATACGGTGCACATAGTCCTCGGCGACTGTCGGCAGGTCGAAATTGACCACCTGTGGCAGGTCGTGGATGTCCAGACCACGCGCGGCCACGTCGGTGGCTACCAGCACCTGCACTTCCCCGGCCTTGAAGCGTTCCAGCGCACGCAGTCGTGACGCCTGCGGTTTGTCGCCGTGGATCGCATCGCTGCTGATGCCCTGCGCCTGCAAGTCGTCCACCAGCTGGTCGACACCCTTGCGGGTCTTGACGAAGACCAGCACCTGGCCCCAGCGCTTCTGCGCCAGCAGATGCAGGAACAGCTCGGACTTGCGCTTCTTGTCCACCGGCACCAGCCACTGCCTGACCGTCTTGGCGGCGGCATTGCGCGGGCTGACTTCGATGGACAGCGGATCGCGCAGCAGCTCTTGCGCCATCTGCCGAATCGCATCGGAGAAGGTTGCGGAAAACAGCAGGGTCTGGCGCTTCTTCGGCAGCGCACTGAACAGCGCGTCGAGTTCTTCGGAAAAGCCGAGGTCGAGCATGCGATCGGCCTCATCCAGCACCAGCGCCTGTACCTGGCTGAACTTCACCGCGTTCTGCCGGTACAGGTCGAGCAACCGACCCGGTGTCGCCACCAGCACATCGATGCCTTTGCGCAGGGCCATCATCTGCGGGTTGATGCTGACGCCACCGTAGACCGCATAGGTCCGCAGCGGCAGGTCTCTCCCATAAGTCCTGAATGACTCGTGCACCTGCTCGGCCAGCTCACGGGTCGGCACCAGCACCAGTGCCCGAACGGAGTTGCTCGACACCTGCGGCCCTTCGTGCAGCAGCCGTTGCAGCAGCGGCAAGGCGAAACCCGCGGTCTTGCCGGTGCCGGTCTGCGCGGCGGCCATCAGGTCGCGGCCCTTGAGCACAGCCGGAATCGCCTCTGCCTGGACCGGCGTCGGCTGGGTGTATTCAAGCGATTCGAGGGTGCGCAGCAGCTGATCGATCAGGCCGAGTGAGGCGAAGGTCATGACGGTAACCGGGAGGATGAAAACGGGGTGAGAAGTTTACTCGGAATGGAAGCTGGAAGCTGGAAGCCAGCGTAGGTGGATATCGCCTTCTACATTCACCGTTGGTCGCCGAATGAAACATGCGGCACCGGCAGCCCCAGGAGTGACGGGCCGACACCGCTATCGCAATAGCAACCTGCCCTCGATAGGTACATAACGGGACGCGGCGCGAATCAGCGAATTGGCGGTCAGCCCCGGCGCGCCGTAGGCCGTCGCTTCCGCACCACCTGCCCGTACGCGTTCGAGCAGCAGATCGAAGTCGCCATCGCCGGACGCCAGCACCACTTCATCGACTCGCGGGATCACATCCAGCACATCGATGGTGATGCCGACATCCCAGTCGCCCTTGGCCGAGCCATCGCTGCGCTGGATGTAAGGCTTGAGCTTCACCGTGAAACCCAGGTTGCGCAGGATCTGCTGAAACTGTTGCTGCTTGGCGTCGCCCCGGTCGATGGCGTAGGCATAGGCCTCGACGATATCGCCGCGCTCGCTGACGTCTGCCCACAACGCGGCGTAATTGAAATGGCAGCCATGGGCCTGGCGCACGGTGTAATACAGGTTCTGCACATCGGCAAACAGGGCGATTTTCTTCACGCGGTGACCTGGTATCGGAAGGGTCGGTCAGTATGGATGGCAATGGCACGCATGTCGCTGCCCAGTCCCTTGGGCTAAAGTGCGCGCCTGTTTCACATGACAGTAGCCACTGCAATGACCCTACTCCAGATATTGCGCGACGCCTGGTTTTTCTACTCTCGCAACCTGGGCACCATCGCCCGCCTTTGCCTGCCGCTGATCGTGCTGGAGAGCTGCACCACGATTGCCGTCGAGCATCTGTTCGGAACGGACGCCCTGCCGGTACAGAGCGTGCTGATCGGCATGATCTTCTACCCGCTCTACATCGGCGCGCTGATCCTCTTTCTCGACGCGCGCAGCCGCGGCTATTCGCCGTCCGTACGGGAGGTCTGGGCGCGCGCTTTGCCGCTCTGGCCGTCATTGGCCGTGCTGGCGGGCCTCGGCACCCTGCTGATCATGCTGGGCGCCTCGTTGTTCGTGCTGCCGGGGCTCTGGGTGATGGTCAAGATCGCCTTTGCCGAGTACCTGCTGGTGCTGCGGGGCATGACACCCCTGACGGCATTGAAGGAAAGCTTCCTGCAGACGAGGGGGCATTTTCTGCTGATATTTGGCTGCATTCTCGCCGTGCTCGTGCCGCTGTGGCTGCTTGAGGCCTGGCTTGCCCAGCACCTGTGGGCCGACGATACCGCTCGCGGCGCGCTTGCCGTGGTGATCGACAGCGCAGTCGGCCTGGTGCAGCTGTTGGCCACGGTCGTGCTGTTTCGCTGCTTCATGCTCTGTACTGCGCCGGCCATCGTTCACGACGACCAAAGTTGACGCAACCAGCAGCAGAGTGCTGCAGCCGGGTCTAGGCTTGGTTTCCACCCTTGTGGAGGCCCTTCCATGAGCGATCAGAACCCCAGCATCCTTTCCCACGTGTCCCTGGGCAGCAACCGCTTCGATGAAGCGGCTGCCTTCTACGATCAGGCCCTCGCCACCCTCGGCTGCACGCGCATCATGGCCCATCCGGGCGCCATCGCCTGGGGCCGCGAATATCCTGAGTTCTGGCTGCAGACGCCAATCGACGGCCAGTCGGCCACGGTAGGCAATGGCACACATATCGGATTCTTCGCGCCAGACAAGGCATCCGTCGATGCCTTTCACCGGGCAGCGCTGGCCGCCGGGGCTACCGATGAAGGCGCTCCGGGACCGCGTAAAGACTATGGTGAGCCCTATTACGGGTGTTTCGTGCGAGATCTGGATGGGCACAAGATCGAAGCGGCCTTCTGGGACGTCGAGCTGATGCAGCGCCACTACGACGGTGCGCCGGCTGCCTAGCCCGCGCCGGGCGAGTTTCGGGCAGCTGCCAAGCGCGGCAGGAGCAGCTGCTCGAACATCCGCGGAAAGCAGCGCGCCACCAGCCTGGCGCGCCAGTCCAGATTGGACAGCACCAGCAAGCGGCGCCGTTTCAGCGCGCCTTGATAGATGGATTCGGCCACGTCCTGCGGCGACGCCACACGCCCGACAGCTAACACCGGCTGCGGCGCGGTGGAGCCATCGCCGATCAATACGTTCTTGCGCAGATCGGTCGCGGTATAACCGGGACAGACCAGCATCACGTTGACAGCCGTATCGGCCAACTCGCTGCGCAGCGTCTCGAACAGCCCATGCAGCGCATGCTTGCTGGCGTTATAGGCGCCGCGATCGGACACGGGCGCGTATTGGGAAAGCGAACTGAGCACGATGATCTGGCCGTCGCGGGCAATCAGGCTCGGCAAAGCGGCCTGGGTGCAGTGCAGCGCGCCATAGAAGTTGACCGCCATGACCCGCTCGAACACCGCCAGGCTGGTCTCGGCAACACGGCTGCGATGGGTGATTCCGGCGTTGTTGACCAGCACATCGATGCCGCCGAAGCGCTCCAGCACCAGGGCCACCGCCTGCTGCACCGCGGCAACATCCGACACATCACAGCACAGGCCCAGTGCATCGGCATTGTGATGATCGACCAGGTGCTGCACGAGGGCGTCGATGGCGTTCTGATCGAGATCGAAAATCACCACCCTCGCACCCGCCTGGGCCATTCGCTCGGCCAGGGCGCGACCGATGCCGGCGCAGCCGCCAGTGATCAGCGCCACCTTGCGGTCGAATACCTTGTTGATGAATACCTTGCGATACATGGAGTACTCCGTCCCAAGCTGAACAGCGGCGACGTGCAAGGCACGGAGCGCTGGGTTTCAGCATAGTCAGGCTGGCGCGAACCCGCGCCCGGCGATGACCTTGCATTGGTGGGAGGCCGCGCCCGCAGAGAGTCGACCAGGCACGGTAGAGGCCACCTGCTGGCCGGGCGCGTCCGCGCATTGATCGCGAGCCGGTCAGACGCCTTGCCTGGCTACTGATCCGGCATGAGCAATTCAGGCACCTCTCGACCGGCGACGAACAGCTCGTCTACCAGCCGGGACACCTCTTCCTCGTTGCGCACCCGGTACCACTTGCCGGCCGGATAGACGCTCAGTGTCGGGCCCTGGTCGCAGGGAAACTGGCACTGGGTGCGGGTGATGTGCACACCGCCCTCACATTCAAGCCTGCCGGCGGCCTTGAGCTTTTCCCGCAGCCCTTTCCAGAGCGGCAAGGCACCGCGGCGCGTACAGCGAGGGCCATTGCACAGCAATACCCGGTGCTCGTGCAGCGGGATCTTGGACCACGGGTGCACGGCGGGAAGTGGCGCAACGTCGGTGCACGGCAGATGCAGTTCAGGTCGCTCGATCAGGGCGCAGGCCGCTTCGACGGGCAGCGCCTCGGCAGTGCCCATCGCACTCGCCACGAAAATTTGCTCAGCCTGTTCAAGCTGCATCAGTTCGCTGCGCAGCCAGTCAAGATGCGCGCTGCTGGTTTGCGGCTCGAGGTCGATCACCAGAAGCGGCCGGCCGCTGTCGCGAACCGTCTGCCAGACCGGTCCGTAGCCCGCGCCCGTATCTATCACGTCGCGCAGTGCCTGTTCGCCACGCAGCGTGGCAAGACGCGAGCGGAATAGCTCGGCGAACGAGCCTTCGGACAGGTCGGGGCCTACGAACAGGACCCGGGCGTAGGGTGAATCAGCGGTAGTCATTGGCTCTCTCCTCAGCGGCGCGCAGTCTAGCAGCGACGGCTTGGAGTGAGTGATCACATGCCGGTCACAACGCCGACGGCGATTAACGCCGAAAGCAAGTCATCGCGGTGTGCGAATTCCCGAGCTACCGCCGGCAGCACCGGACGCCGCAGCAGCAACACCGGCAGGCCCCGCTCGCGCGCCACCTGCAGTTTCGGTTCGGTGGAATCGCCGCCGCTGTTCTTGCTGATCAACGCATCGCAATTCAGCCGTTCGAACAGCTGGCGCTCGGCTTCCAGATTGAAGGGGCCGCGATCGCCGATGATCTCCGCTCGTTCAGTTGAACGCAGAGCGTCCAGGCAGCGAACCGTCCAATGCTGGTGTTCCGGAATCTCGTGAAGATGCGCCAGGGGCTCACGCCCAAGTGTGAAAAAGGGGCGCCGGAAAGGGCTGATGGCCTCGACCAGCTCAGCCCAGTCGCCCACCTCGCGCCAGTCATCCCCGTTCCCGGCCTGCCATGCCGGACGCCGCAACGCCCAGCACGGGATGCCGACCTGTTCCGCCGCGATGGCAGCATTGGCACTGATCTGGGCCGCGTAGGGGTGCGTGGCGTCGACCAGCAGATCGATGCGTTCGGCCGTGATGAAGGCTGCCAGCCCCTGCGCGCCGCCGAAGCCGCCGACGCGAACCTGGCATTGGAGATCGCCCGGCACCCGGCCCAGCCCGGCCAGACTGTAGACGTGCGCCGGACCGAGGCCGCGAGCGAGTCGCAGGGCATCGCCCGTGCCGCCAAGCAGCAGGACGCGCTTCATCGCGGTTTCTCGACCTGGAGCAGCGTGATCGGCAAGGCACCGCGCCAGGTGTCGAAGCCGCCGAGGGGCTGTGCGTGCGCAACCGATATCCGGGTCAGCTCGCCGCCGATGCGCTCGCGCCAGCTCATCAGCATCGCCTCGCTCTGGAGGGTCACGGCGTTGGCCAGCAAGCGCCCGCCTGGCTTCAGGCTGGCCCAGCACTGCTCCATCACGCCCGCAACCGTGACGCCGCCGCCAATGAAGATCGCATCCGGTGTGGGAAGGCCTGCCAGTGCTTCCGGCGCGCGACCGGCCACCAGCCTCAACGCAGGAACGCCCAGCGCGTCGCGGTTGTGTTCGATATGGGCCTGACGCCCCGCATCCGCCTCTACCGCGATGGCCCAGCAGCTTGGATGCGCCCGCATCCATTCAATGCCGATGGAGCCGCAGCCCGCGCCCACGTCCCAGAGCAATTCGCCGGGCATCGGCGCAAGACGGGCCAGGGTCACCGCCCGCACATCCCGTTTGGTCAGCTGGCCATCGTGCCGGTAGAAGTGGTCGGCCAGGCCCGGCGTCAGCGGCACGCACGCAGCATCCGAATCAGCGACGCATTCGACGGCGAGCAGATTCAGATCGGCAATGGCACCGAATGACCACTCCGCGGCGAGCGAATCCACCCGGCGCTCCCTTTCGCCGCCCAGGTGCTCCAGGGCGGTCAAACGACTCGCGCCAAAACCACGGTTCGTCATCAACTGCGCCACCTGAGCGGGGCTGGTTCCGTCATTGCTGAGGATCAACAGGCGCGTGCCGCGAAATATCTTGGCGTTCAATGCCGCAAGCGGCCTTGCCACAAGCGAAACGACCTCCGTTTCCTGCAGTGGCCAGCCAAGGCGTGCTGCGGCCAGAGAAACGGACGACGGCGATGAGAACACGCACATCTCATCCGCATCCAGCTGCCGTGCGAGCGTGGCGCCGATGCCATAGAGCATGGGGTCGCCGCTCGCCAACACGCACAGCGGCGTACCCCGGCGTGACATGACGGGTTGCAGACTGAACGGGCTCGGCCAGGCCTCTCCCCGGCTCTGCAGCTGATCGGGCAGCAACGCCAGCTGTCGCTCGCCGCCGATGATGCGTGACGCTTCACCAAGCGCCTGCCGAGCCGCTTCGCCAAGCCCGGCCCAGCCGTCTTCGCCGATCCCCACCACCGTCAACCAGGGTGTCATCCCGCCTCTCCATCACAATGCCAAGCCAACGCCCGGCGACAGGCTTGGCTGTCGCCGCGACGGGCAAAGCGGGCATAATAGCGCCTTCGTCGGTGCCCGCCGCGACTACGCCAAGGGCCTAAGAGGGAATACGGAGCGATCTCCAGATCGTGACCGAGCTGCCCCCGCAACTGTAAACAGCGAATCGCCGCACACATGCCACTGGGAAACCGGGAAGGCCGCGGACGATGAAGACCTGTCAGCCAGGAGACCTGCCGACGACGCTGGTCGCGAGTGCCAACATCGGGCGGGGTGTACCGATGCCAATGGAGTTCAACGAACTCTGCCGGTCTGGTCGCCGCGTCTTTTCGTTTCAGGTGACACCGTGCGCGACCCTGCTTTCCAGACTGAACTTCCCGTTCCACGGCCCAGCCCGTGCCCTGGCCTGCTGCGCATCGTGCAGGCGTTGGACGGTGGCATCAGCCGTATCAAGCTGCCCGGTGGCGTTCTTGCCGCGAGTCAGGCTCGCTCCATTGCCGAAGCGGCTGAGCGCCATGCCAGCGGCGTGCTGGAGCTGACCAACCGCAGCAATCTGCAGATACGCGGCATAGGTGCCGGATCGGAGCAAGACCTGATCCGCGCGCTGCTGGATGCAGGACTCGGACCCTCGGTGCCCGACGCCGACGATGTACGCAACCTCATGCTCAGCCCCGCGGCTGGCCTGGACCCTGAGCAGCACATGGATACCCGGCCGCTGGCTGCAGAGATCCTGGCGCTGTTGCAGGACAATCCCGCGCTGCACGTACTCTCCGCCAAGTTCGCCATTCAGCTCGATGGCGGCGAAGCGCTGTGCATGCTCGAACATGCCCATGACCTCTGGCTGCGCGCCCTCCCCGACGAGCCGCAGCATCTGGTGTTCGGGCTGGCCGGCTGTCCGACCGACCAGCCTCTGGGAATGATCACTGCAGCGAACGCCGTGCAGCTGGTCGAGGCGATTCTGCTGACGTTTTTGGACTGCGCCGAGCCACCGCAGAACCGTATGCGCCAGCTGCTCGAATCCATCCCGGCCGATGAAGTGTTGCGACGGGTCCAGGCCCGCTTGCCATTTCCCGTGTCACCCGTGCCGGTTGAATGCCGACGCCAGATCCCGGCGGCTGCCCCGCCGATTGGCATCATCGCCCAACGCCAGGAAGGGCTTTCGATGTTGGCCGCCAGCGCCCCGCTTGGGCGCATCGAAACCCGCCAGCTCCTTGCCGCCGCCGAACTGGCCGAGCTGCATGGCGACGGCAACCTGCGACTCACGCCCTGGCAGGGCCTGCTGATCCCGAATGTCCCGGCTGACGAGGCCGAGCCCGTGCTCGCAGCCCTTGGGCAGGCCGGGCTGCTCACTGACGGCAACGCGCCCCTGGCCAATCTGATCGCCTGCACCGGTTCTGCCGGGTGCGCGCGCGGGCTGGCCGATACCAAAGGCGATGCCCTGACATTGGCGGCCTGCCTGCAGCGAACCGATGCCCGTCCGCAGGTGCACCTCAGCGGTTGCTCGCGATCCTGCGCGGCCGCGCATGTCGCGCCGTTCACGCTGCTTGCCATAGGCGACAACCGATACCAGCTGTTCGAGCGCACGGGCAAGGCCGGTTTCGGCCAACCAATGGCGCCACCCATGACCATCGACCAAGCGGGCGCATGGTTCGCCCAGCACCACGCAACGGGACGCTCCCATGCTTGATTACATCCGCGACGGCCAGGAAATCTACCGGCGCTCCTTCGCTACCATTCGCGCCGAAGCCGACCTCAGCGCAATCCCGCCGGACATGGAAAAGCTCGCCGTACGGGTGATTCACGCCTGCGGCATGGTCGACATCGTCAGCGATCTCGCCTTCTCCCCTGGCGCCGGTGCGGCCGGCCGCGCAGCCCTGCAGGGCGGCGCGCCGATCCTCTGCGATGCACGCATGGTGGCCGAAGGCATCACCCGGCCACGCTTGCCGCAGAACAACCGGGTCATCTGCACCCTCCACGACGACGGCGTGCCGGACCTCGCCAAGTCGCTCGGCAATACCCGATCGGCGGCGGCGCTGGAGCATTGGCGCGAGCATCTGGAAGGCAGCGTGGTGGTGATCGGCAACGCGCCGACCGCGCTCTTCTATCTCCTGGAAATGCTCGATGCCGGCGCACCGAAGCCGGCGCTCATCATCGGCATGCCGGTCGGTTTCATCGGCGCGGCGGAATCCAAGGACGCATTGGCAGCCGACAGCCGCGGCGTGCCCTACGTAGTGGTGCGCGGCCGGCGCGGCGGAAGTGCGATGGCGGTGGCGGCGGTCAACGCCCTTGCCACGGAGGTGGAATGATGGAAGGCAAAGGACGGCTGATCGGGCTGGGCGTAGGGCCCGGCGATCCTGAACTCATCACGCTGAAAGCCCTGCGCCTGCTGCAGAGCGCGGAAGTGGTCGGTTATTTCGTGGCCAAGGCAAAAGCCAGCAAGGGCCAGGGCGGCAACGCCTTCGGCATCATCGAGCAGCACTTGACGGAACATCAGCAGCGCATGCCGCTGGTCTATCCGGTCACCACCGAGAAGCTCGCGCCGCCGCTCTCCTACGAGGATGTCATCGCCGACTTCTACGACACCTGCGCGGTGCAGATTGCCGCCGAGCTCGACGCCGGGCGCGACGTGGCGGTGATCTGCGAGGGCGATCCGTTCTTCTACGGCTCCTACATGTACCTGCACGACCGCCTGGCGGCGGACTATCCGGTCGAGGTCGTGCCCGGCGTCTGCTCCATGCTCGGCTGCACCTCGGTGCTCGGCACGCCGCTGGTCTATCGCAACCAGAGCCTGTCGGTGCTGTCCGGCGTGCTGCCGGAAGCGGAACTCAAGCAAAGGCTGCGCGATGCCGAGGCGGCTGTGATCATGAAGCTCGGGCGAAACTTCGAAAAGGTGCGTCGCGTGCTTCAGGAGCTGGGACTCGAGAAACGCGCGCACTACGTCGAACGCGCCACCATGGCCAACCAGAAGATCGTTCCGCTGGATGAGGTCGAGCCGATGTCGTCGCCTTATTTCTCGATGATCCTCGTTCCCGGCGAGAAATGGCGCGGCTAGAAGCCGTATCCATCCAACCGTCTCCCTGACTTAACGGATACCTATGCCCGCCGCTACCGCCCCCGCCATCGTCGTACTTGGCGCCTCCGCCATCGATACCGCCAGACGGTTACAGCGCCTCTACCCTGAAGGGCGCATTCACGGCTTGCGCGGGCGTGCTGATGAAGCCGACACACTGTACGAAAACTTCGGCGAGCACTTGCGCTCGCTGTACCAAGCCAACACACCGATCATCGCGCTATGCGCGGCGGGCATCGTGATTCGCAGTCTTGCACCAGTTCTTGGCGACAAGGACAACGAGCCTCCGGTGCTGGTCATCGGCGAAGACGGCAGCGCCGTGGTGCCGCTACTCGGCGGCCTGGCAGGCGTCAACCGGATGGCACGGGAGATCGCCGCTGTGCTGGAGGTCAGCCCCGCGATCACCACCAGCGGCGAGCTGCGCTTCGGCGCCTGCCTGCTCTCCCCGCCTCCCGGTTACGTGCTGGGGGATCTGGAACTGGGCAAGCATTTCGTCAGCGACCTGCTGGCCGGTGCGCCGGTGCGGATCGAAGGTCCGGCGCCCTGGCTGGACGAACTCAAGCTGCCGCTCGACCCGAATGCGACGCACCGGGTTTCGGTCAGCCCGCTGAAGCAGGAGGGCGACTCCACGCTGAGCATCCACCCCCGCCAAGTCGCGATTCACGTCGAACGCGGCGGCCCGGAGCTGCCTGCCGAGGTGCAGCAGCTGATCGACGAGTCCGGCTTTTCCCCGCTCAGCCTGGCCTGCCTGATCGCGCCGCCTGAGCTGATGACGGACGTCGCGCTGCAACAAGTCGCCAGCCAGCTGGCCCTGCCGATCCGCTATTGCGACAACGCAGACCAGCTGCCACCACAGCACAGCCGCAGCGAGCGGGTGCGCCTGTTATTGGCAGCGCAACCAATCGACATCGCTCGGATCGGCCAACCACGTGGCACCCTGACGGTGATCGGCCTCGGCCCGGGCGCCCCTGAGTTCATGGTGCCTGCGGCGCGCCAGGCGCTGGACGAGGCGCAGGATCTGCTCGGCTACGAGACCTACATCAGGATGGCCGGCCCGCTGAAGCCAGGCCAGGTCAGCCACAGCAGCGACAACCGCGAGGAGCTGCAACGGGCCGCCCACGCCTTCCAGCTGGCCGCCAGCGGCCGCCGGGTGGTGGTGATCTCATCCGGTGACCCCGGCGTGTTCGCCATGGCTGCGGCCGTTCTTGAAGCGCTGCACGCCTCCAGCGATCCGCGCTGGCATGCGGTCGATCTGCAAATCCTGCCAGGCGTCTCGGCAGCCCTGGCCACCGCCGCAAGAGCTGGCGCGCCGCTGGGTCACGACTTCTGCATGCTCTCGCTCTCGGACAACCTCAAGCCCTGGGCGCTGATCGAGAAACGCCTTGAGCACGCGGCAGCCGCCGATCTGGTCATGGCCTTCTACAACCCCATCTCCAGGGCGCGGCCCTGGCAGCTCGGGCGGGCTCTGGAGATACTTCGCCATTACCGCACACCGGAAACACTGGTTGTGCTTGGCCGCGACATCGGGCGACCCGCCGAAGCCCTGACCGTCACCACGCTGGGCGAGCTCACACCCGAACAGGTGGACATGCGCACCCTCGTCATTATCGGCTCGTCGCAGACCTGCCGGTTCGCCAAGCCGGACAGAAGCGACTGGGTCTACACGCCCAGAAGCTACCCCGCCGATTGAACGCAAAACCTCGTTTTAGACGTGCCGAATGCAGCTAAACCCATTACCCTAGCGGCGCTCGATGGTTCTGCCCCAAAGGCAGAGGAAAGAGGGAAGCAGGTACGCCCACGGGCCATTCCTGCGCTGCCCCCGCAACTGTGAACGGCGAGTTCACCTGCAATGAAGTCACTGGCCTGACCGGCTGGGAAGACGCAGGTGCACATTGACCCGTGAGCCAGGAGACCTGCCATCAGCGTGCCGATCCCGGCGCCTTTCAACCCGCATCCCTCGGAGGGAGAACGATGCACATCGAACCTGGCGTACTCAACGCCGCGAAAATCCTGTTTGCCAATGCTGCTGCTGTTTCCACACTGGCCGTGTTCCTGCCCAAGCTGATGTGGCGCCCGGACATCTGGATCAAGACCCTGCTCGCCGCGCTGTTCTTCTCCATCTTCATGGAGGTCTTCCACATGCCAGTCGGCGCCTCGGAGCTGCACTTCGTGGGGGCGTCGGCGGTGTATGTGATCTTCGGCTTCGTGCCGACCCTGTTCGGCTTCGCCATCGGTCTGCTGCTGCAAGGGCTGCTGTTCGAGCCGACCGACCTGGTGCATCTGGCGGTCAATTCGCTGTCGCTGATCCTGCCGCTGATCGCCGCCCATGGCCTGCTCGGCCGGCATTTCTTCGCCGAAGGCGGGCGCGTGATTCGCTGGGCCGAAGTGGTCAAGTTCGACGCCGCCTTCTACGGCGGCGTGGTGCTGATGGTGGGCTTCTGGCTGTCGCTGGGTAACGAGCCCACACCGCTGCAGAATTGGGCGATGTTCGCCGTGTCCTACCTGCCGCTGGTACTGCTCGAGCCGCTGTTCACCTGCGTGGTCGTGCGCACGCTCAAGCGCTACGCGGACAAGCCGCTGATCAGCCGCTTCACCACGGTTAAAAACCTCGCCACCGCCTGATTCAAAACTGCCCGGCGCTGACGATCAAAGCTCGTCAGCGCTGCGGCGACGCAACAAATAGCTGTCCATGATCCAGCCATGCCGCTCGCGCAGTTCGGCGCGGGTCTGGCGGATCTGCTCTGCCACCTCCCCGATTCTTCCCGCGATCAGCACTTCATCCGGGGTGCCGACGTATGCGCCCCAGTAGATATCCATGGGCTGATCGGCGAAACGCATCCAGGTGTCCTGCGCATCGAGCATCACCAGCACGCTGTCCAGCCCGGCGGGGAAACCCTCGGCCAGGCGCCGCGCGGGGGTGACCTGAAACGCCTGGCCGATGCTGTTGAAGCAGACCTTATGCCGGGCCGCCAGCGCCTGCAGGCTGGTGATGCCGGGAATCACTTCATAGCTGATCGGCTCCGGGCTGGCCTGCACGATGTCCTCGACGATTCGCAGCGTGCTGTCGTACAGGGCGGGATCGCCCCAGACCAAGAAGCCGCCCACCTCACCCGCGGCCAGCTCGTGGTGAATCATCTGCTCGAACACCCGCTGCTTGTCCTGATTGAGGTCGACGACGCTGGCCCGGTAGTCGGCGACACCCCGAGCGCGCTCGGGGCACTCGGCTTCGACGAAGCGATACCCCGGCTTTTCGATGAAGCGCTCGCAAATGTGCTTGCGCAGATGGATGAGCGAATCCTTGGAGGCGCCCTTGTCCATCAGGAAAAACACGTCGACGCGGTTCAGCGCCTTGATCGCCTGCACCGTCATGAAATCGGGGTCGCCCGCGCCTATGCCGATGATCAATAGGGTCTTCATGGGTTTGGCTCCATTGCGCTTGTTTTAGTCCAGAGTCGCGAGTGTATCGATGTGCCGATACTCCGCGCCCAGTTGTTCAGCCAGCTGACGTGCGCGACCCAGGCGGATCGGCGCGCTTTCGATGTCCACCAGCACGGCCGGGCAGAGACTGAGTTCCAGCGCTATCGACTCACGCAGACGGCCATCGGTGAGGATCAGCAGTCGGTGCTCCTCGGCGGGTTTGTGCCGCTTGCGGCGGCGCTGCCAGTCGGCCGCCTGCTGCAGTGCATCCAGCAGCGGCGTGCCGCCGCCAGCCCCAAGCTCGGCCAACCATTGCTGCTGTGCCGTCGCGACCTTGCGCCCCGGCCACACCCAATCGGCATGCATTCCGTTGGCCTGCAACAGCGCCAGACGCACACGTTGCCGCCGGGCCTGTTCGAACAGCTCACCGAGCAGCCCCTTGGCCTTGCTCAGCGCGCCATGGCGGCGGGTCGAGCCCGAGGCATCGACGATGACCAGCCACAGTTCGCTTGCCCGCCGGCTGCGCGGCCTCAGGACGAGCTCATCCCGGCGCTGCGGCCGGCCATTGAGCAGGAAGGTAGCCGCCCAGTCGACCCGCCCAGATGCGCCGCTGCGACTGGCGCCCTGCCGGCCACCGTTCAGGCTACCCGGTACTGCTCGTGCATCCGCGCCGGAGGCGCCGCGTGGGCGGATGCTCAGGGCTTTTTTGCCCAGCGAGGCGGTTCACGCCGAGCACCCACAGGTTGAGTCTGAGGCGGCAGCTGCCCCCAGTCGCCCGCACCCTGATCATTCTGAGCAGCACCAGCGTCTTCCTTGGCTTGTGGCTGCTGTGACGGCTGCTGCGGCAGTGAAGGCGGCGTTGCCTGCTGCTGCCGGTGACGCAGCACAAACGCGGCCACCGCATCGATGTCCTCGGCCTCGATGCGTACCGAGCCACGCCAGGCGGCATGGGCGCGACTGGCGCGCAGCCAGACCAGGTCCGCTCGCAGTCCATCTACGTGTGCATCAAAGCAACGTTGACTGATCTGCTCCAGCGCCGCCTCGTCCAGCGGGATATCGCCCAGCCTCGCCCGCGCTTGCTGACAACGCGCCCGCAATGCGCCCTGCTCCTCCGACCAAGTGGCCATAAAGCGTTGGGGGTCGGCATCAAAGTCCAGCCGGCGGCGCATGATTTCTGCGCGCTGTTCAGGCTGTGGCCGCGCATCCAGCGCAACATTGAAGCCGAAGCGGTCGAGCAGCTGCGGACGCAGCTCCCCCTCCTCGATGTTCATGGTGCCGATAAGCACGAAGCGCGACGCGTGCCGATGGGAAACACCGTCCCGCTCCACATGGTTGACACCGCTGGCCGCCGCATCGAGCAATAGGTCGACCAGGTGATCCGGCAACAGATTGACCTCGTCGACATAGAGCACTCCCCCATCGGCCTTGGCCAGTAAGCCCGGGGAGAACTCGGCGCGCCCTTCACCCAGAGCTGCATCGAGATCCAGCGAGCCGACGATGCGTTCCTCATTGGCGCCCAAAGGCAAGGTGACGAACTGGCCGCTCGGCAACAGGTCCGCCAGCCCCCGCGCCAGGGTCGATTTGGCCATGCCGCGCGGGCCTTCGATCAGTACGCCGCCAATCGCCGGATCGATTGCCGCCAGGCACAGGGCCAGCTTGAGATCGTCGGCGCCTACGATGGCAGCAAGGGGGAAATGGCTATCGTGCATGGCAGGCATCCGTAGGGGTGTAGAGCAGTACGTAGGGTGGGTTAGCGGCGCAGGACGCCGAACGACGACAACCTGGCGATTGTGGCGCGCCGCGTAACCCACCAAACGAGGGAACGCGCCGCACCGATGGCAGGTTACGCCACGTCGATTTCATGGTGGCGAAGGGCAACCGAGACTCGCGGCTGACCCACTCCAGTTCGTCGAAGGAAATGCGCCTTCTCATGATTCCTCGCTGTCGATCAGCAGGTTTTCCAGCGCTTCCTGATAGTCACCGGGCTCTTGCCACAGTCCGCGCTGCTGAGCTTCCAGCAGGCGCTCGAGGATGTCCCGCAGGGCCTCGGGGTTGTGCTGCTGGATGAACTCACGGGTGTCGCTGTCCAGCACGTAGGCATCGGCCAACAGGGCGTATTGGTGATCATCGATCAGCCCGGTGGTGGCGTCGAAGGCGAACAGGTAATCCACCGTGGCCGCCAGTTCGAAGGCGCCCTTGTAGCCGTGCCGTTTCATGCCGGTGATCCACTTCGGGTTGGCCGCACGCGAACGCACCACGCGTCCAAGCTCCTCCTTGAGGCTGCGAATCCGCGGGTTGTCCGGCTGGCTGTTGTCGCCGTGGTAGCTCGCGACCGAGCCGCTACGCAGAGTTTCGGCGGCGGCCAGCATGCCGCCCTGGAACTGGTAGTAGTCGTTGGAATCGAGAATGTCGTGCTCGCGATTGTCCTGGTTCTGCAGCACCGCTTGGACCTGTTGCAGCCTCTCGGCGAAGCGCGCCCGTGCCGGTACGCCTTCGTCATCCTTGCCGTAGGCATAGCCGCCCCAGTTCAGATAGACCTCGGCCAGATCCTCACGGCTCTGCCAGCGGCGGTCGTCGATGACGTTCTGCACGCCTGCGCCGTAGGCACCGGGCATCGAGCCGAACACTCGCCAACCGGCCTGACGCCGCGCCTCGGCCTCGTCGAGGCCGCTGTCTTCCAATTGGAGCGATTCGCGCCAGACCCGCGCAGAAAGCGGGTTCATGTCTTCCGGCTCGTCGAGATCGGCCACCGCCTGCACCGCCTCGTCGAAGAGGCGGATCAGGTTGGCGAAGGCGTCGCGGAAAAAACCGGAAACCCGCAGCGTGACGTCCACCCGTGGCCGACCCAACTCTTCGAGCGGCACGATTTCCAAGCGCTCCAGACGGCCGCTTCCTGACTGCCAGACCGGGCGTACGCCAAGCAATGCCATCGCCTGCGCCATGTCGTCACCGCCGGTGCGCATGGTCGCGGTGCCCCACATCGACAGTCCGAGTTGCCGCAGGTAATCGCCGTGATCCTGCATATGCCGTTCGAGCAAGCGCTCGGTGGCTTGCAACCCGATGCGCCAGGCGGTGGGGGTGGGCAGGTTGCGCACGTCGACGGTGAAGAAGTTGCGGCCCGTGGGCAACACATCGAGGCGTCCGCGACTCGGCGCGCCGCTGGGGCCGGCAGAGACGAAGCGGCCTTGCAGCGCGGCCAGCAAACCGGTCATTTCGCCCATGCCACAGCCATCGAGCAAGGGCGCGACATGCTCACGAAGCTGCTGCAGCACCGCTCGGCTGGCGGACCCGACGCCCGCGGATTCGCTTTCGATCAGCTTCAGCGCCAGCAGCTCGAGCCGCTCACGCGTATCGCCCGCGGTGCGCCAGAGGCTGGCATCGCAGCGCTGTAGCACCTCGGGCCGCGGCCCCAGCCAGGACGCGGCCATGTCACAGTTGATGGGGTCGAAATCCAATCCCAGATCATCGGCCAGTGCCCGCAACAGGCTGGCGTTGGCCCCTATCCCGTTGCCTCGGGGAATGCGCAGCAGCGCAAGCAGGGTGTCGCGCCGCAGCTGTCCTTCGGGCGACTCGCCGAACACATGCAGGCCATCGCGGATCTGCGACTCCTTCAGATCACAGAGATAGGCATCGAGCTGTGGCAGCCAGCTGTTGGGGTCGTCACTCAACTGCAGCCCCAGCTCGCGATCCAGATTGGCCTCGCGCACCAGCACCAGGATCTCGCTGCGCAGCTCGGCCGCCCGGCGCAAATCGAGCTGGCTGGCTTCGTAGTACTCGTCGGCCAGGCGCTCGATGTCACGCAGCGGGCCGTAACTTTCGGCACGGGTCAACGGCGGCATCAGGTGGTCGATGATCACCGCCTGGGTACGCCGCTTGGCCTGGGCCCCTTCGCCCGGATCGTTGACGATGAAGGGGTAAATATTCGGCAGCGGGCCGAGCACCACGTCCGGCCAGCATTCATTGGAGAGGCCGACGCTCTTGCCCGGCAGCCATTCGAGATTGCCGTGCTTGCCGACATGGATTACTGCATCGGCGGCGTAGCGCGTGCGCAGCCAGGCGTAGAACGCGAGGTAGCCGTGGGGCGGTACCAGATCGGGATCGTGGTACATCGCCGCCACGTCCAACTGATAGCCGCGCGCCGGTTGGATGCCAACGAAGGTCGAACCGAAGCGCAGCCCGGCGATCATCAGCCGACCGGCACGATACATTGGGTCCAGCTCGGGCGTGCCCCAGCGCTCGGTCACGGCCTGCTGGTTGGCGACAGGCAACCGTTCGAAGAACGCCCGGTATTCCTCGAGCGCCAGGCTTTGGGCACAGGGCCGCATATCCAGGTTGTCGAGGTCGTTGGTGACGCCGCCCAGCAGCTGATGAATCAGCGCGGTGCCGCTCTCGGGCAGATCGGCCACCGGATAGCCCTGCGCCTGCAGCGCGCGGAGGATGTTCAGCGCAGCGGCTGGCGTATCCAACCCGACCCCATTGCCGATCCGGCCATCGCGGGTCGGATAGTTGGCGAGGATGAGGGCGACTCGCTTGTCAGCATTTGGCAGGCGCGCCAGCCGCGCCCAGCGCCAGGCCAATTCGGCCACGTGGTCCATGCCTGGCAGATGCGGCTGGTAGCAGATCACGTCGCTCTGGCTGCGCTCGCTGCGCCAGGCCAGGCCCTTGAAGCTGATGGGCCGGGTAATCAGCCGGCCGTCCAGCTCCGGCAGCACGATATGCATCGCCAGGTCCCGAGAGCCCAGCCCCTGCGCGTTGGCCTGCCACTGCTCGTGGTTGTCCAGGGCGCAGATGGCTTGCAGCACTGGAATGTCCAGCCGGAAGGGTCGCAGGTTCGGCGCGTCCGGGCTGGACTGGGCAAAACCGGTGGTATTGATGATCACCGCGGCGCCGCTCTGCTCCAGCCAGTTTTCGACCTGCGCGAGGCACGCGGCCTCCTTCAGGCTGGCCACGGCGATGGGCAGCGGATTGAGCCCTTGCGCTTGCAACCGCTCGCAGAAGGTATCGATAAAGCCGGTGTTGGCCGCCTGAACCTGCGTGCGGTAGAAGATCAACCCGACCACCGGCGCATCCGTCTGCCAATCGCGCTGCCAGTCAGCCAGCGTCGCGGATGGACGATGCGGGTGATAGATCGCCACCCGCGCCAGCGCCTCGGGCTCGCGCCAGGCATAGTCACGACCCAGCCAGCGGCTGGCGATGCAGTGATAGAACTGGCGCGCATTGTCCACACCACCCTGGCGCAGGAACTGCCACAGCCGATGGCTATCCTCGGCCGGAACGTTGCCGAGCTCGCTCAGTTCGGGGTCAGGGCTGTCATCGCCCGGCACCATGATGATCTTCGCACCGCGCTCGCCCAGCTCCACCAATCGCTCGACCCCGTAGCGCCAGTAACTGACGCCACCGTGTACGGAAATCAGGATGACCTTGGCGTGCTGCAGCACCTGCTCGACGTAGAAATCGATCGAGGCGTTGTTGCCCAGCTGCGCCGGGCTCGCCAACCGCAGGCTGGGATAATCCTCGGGCAACTGCCCGGCCACCTCGGCCAGCAGCGACAGGTGCGAATCACCCGTGCACAGCACGACGATCTCGCCAGGCGTCTGGCCCAGGTCGGCGATGCTGTCGGCCGGCAATTGCTGGCCGGGCTGGGTGCGCAGCAGATGCACGGCCGGTCAGCCCGCCAATGCCGCGTTCAGTTCGGCGTCAATCAGCGATTGCTCGAGGGATTGCCCGATGATGACCAGCCTCGTGGTGCGCGCTTCCCCGGCCTGCCAGGGACGGTCGAAGTGCTTGTCGAAGCGCTGCCCCACGCCCTGCAGCAACAGGCGCATGGGCTTGCCGGGAATCGCGGCGAAGCCCTTGATGCGCAGGATGCCGTGCTTGACCACGGCCTCCTTAAGCGCCTGCAGCAGCTTGTCCTCGGCGACTTCCGGCAACTCGACCGCGAAGGAGTCGAAGACATCGTGGTCGTGTTCTTCGTGGTCTTCGAGATCGTGATGGGTCTTGCGCCCGTCGATGTGCAGCTCGGTTTCGCAATCCAGGCCAAGCAGCACACCGAGTGGCAGCTCGCCGCCGTGGGCCTCGATGACCTTGACCGCTTCGGGCAATTCCTCGGCCACTTCAGCCCGGACGGCGGCCAAGGCGTCTCGTGACAGCAGGTCAGCCTTGTTGAGTATCACCAGGTCGGCGCTGGCCAGCTGGTCGGCGAACAGTTCGTGCAGCGGTGATTCGTGATCGAGATTGGGATCGAGCTTGCGCTGGGCATCGACCTGCTCGGGGAAGGCGGCAAAGGTGCCGGCCGCCACAGCGGGGCTGTCGACCACCGTGATTACCGCATCGACCGTGCAGGCGTTACGGATTTCCGGCCAGTTGAAGGCCTGCACCAGCGGCTTGGGCAGGGCCAGGCCCGAGGTTTCGATGAGGATATGGTCAAGGTCGCCCCGGCGCGCCACCAGCTCGCGCATGACTGGGAAGAACTCTTCCTGAACGGTGCAGCAGAGGCAGCCGTTGGCCAGTTCGAAAACGCGGCCGTTGGCCTCTTCTTCGCTGCAGCCGATGGAGCACTGCTTGAGGATCTCACCATCGATGCCCAGCTCGCCGAACTCGTTGACGATAACGGCGATCCGCCGCCCTTCGGCATTGGCCAGCATGTGACGCAGCAAGGTGGTTTTGCCGGCACCGAGAAAGCCGGTGACGATGGTGACGGGGAGTTTGGAAAGGGTTTTCATCGCGGCCCTGCAAGCATCGAAAAAAAGATGAGCAGGCAGGCGGACACTTTTGTGGCGACGTGCGCCATCAAGCACCACCGGAGCACCCCGCCCGGTTGCAAATGTGTAGCGAGGCAGGTCTCCTGGCTCACGACCGGGCGACGCACGATGCGTCGGCCAATTACCCTCGCCTTCCCGCGCCCTGCGCAGTGGCTGGTGTGCTCGACAACGCACACCCGGGGTCAAGTCGCTTACAGTTGCGGGGGCAGCCACGGCTTTTCCGTGTTCCCTCTTAGCTCTGGCAGCGCCAGAGAACCTCGACGCGTGAAGGCTACGCAGAGGCCGGGGGCGGGTCAATCGCCCGGTTGACGCTCGGGAAAGCACGTGATGTTCTTGCACCCCTTTTTCACCCGACCGCGAGCATTGCTTGCAGTCCCGGAAGCCGTCAGCTGTCATGCCGCCCGATAGCGCCCTACGCCCTCTCTCCCCGCTGCCAAGCCGAGCCCTGCATGTCGCAGGCCTGGGATGCCGCCGGGGTTGCAGCCGGGCTGAGCTCGAACAACTTCTCCACCGCGTGCTGCAGCAGCATGACCTTGCGCTCAGTGCAATCGACTGCCTGGCAAGCAGCGCCCATAAAGCAGCCGAAACGGGGCTGCTGGAACTGGCCGGGCACCTGCGATTGCCCCTGGTTTGGCTGTCAGCCGAGCAGCTCGCACCTTATGATGGCGCGCTCAGTGGCGCTTCATCGCTCAGCAAGCAGCTCACCGGCAGTGCCGGGGTTGCCGAGGCCAGCGCGCTTGCCCAGGCCGAGCGGACCGGCCAGAAAGCTCGACTGCTCGGCGCCAAGCTGCGTTCCGCCAGTGCGACCTGCGCGCTGGCTGTCGCCCGCCTTCCCTGATTGGAGTTTGCATGACCGTCTATTTCATCGGCGCCGGCCCTGGCGATCCCGAACTGATCACCGTCAAAGGCCAGCGTCTGGTGCGCAGCTGTCCGGTCATTCTCTACGCCGGCTCGCTGGTTCCTGCCGCCGTGCTCGAAGGACATAGCGCCGAGCAAGTCATCAACACGGCAGAGCTGCATCTGGATGAAATCATCGCGCTGATCCAACAGGCCGACGCCAAGGGCCAGGACGTTGCGCGCGTGCATTCGGGCGACCCGTCGCTTTACGGCGCTATCGGCGAGCAGATCCGTCATCTGCGCCGGCTCGGCATCGCCTTTCAGATCATCCCAGGTGTGACCGCGACGGCGGCCTGCGCCGCGCTGCTGGACGTCGAACTGACACTGCCGCAGGTCTCCCAGACACTGATCCTGACGCGCTACGCCACCAAGTCGGACATGCCGCCCGGCGAGGAACTGCATGACCTGGCCCGGCATGGCGCGACCATGGCCATTCACCTTGGCGTGCAGCATCTGTCGCGCATCGTGGCCGAGCTGTTGCCGCATTACGGCGCGGATTGCCCCATCGCCGTGGTGCACCGCGCCAGCTGGCCCGATCAGGACTGGGTGATGGGCACGCTGGCGGACATAGAGGCCAAGGTGGACGAGAAGGGATTTCGCCGGACTGCACTGATTCTCGTTGGCCGGGTGCTGACCGCCGAAGCCTTCGCCGATTCGGCGCTGTACAACGTGGACACCCGGCACCTCTACCGCGCGCCGAGAGACTGAGCGTTTCGTTCGCCGGCAAAACCCGGCGGGCTATTTGCGCGGCTTCACCCGCGCCGTCGGCTCGGCGACCAGGGGGTCGTCGGGCCAGTAATGCTTGGGATACCGACCTTTCAGGTCCTTCTTCACCTCGATGTAGGTGTTGGCCCAGAAGCTGGCCAGATCCTGTGTCACCTGCACCGGACGACGCGCGGGCGACAGCAGATGCAGCTTCACCACCTGGCGCCCGCCGGCGATGCGTGGCGTATCGGCCAGCCCGAACAGCTCCTGCAAGCGCACCGCCAGTACCGGTGGTGACTCACTGTAATCGAGCCGAATTCGAGAGCCGGACGGCACGGCGATGGCGACCGGCGCCAGCTCGTCGAGGCGCTGCGGCAGCGGCCAGGGCAATAGGGTCGCGAGCATGCCCTGCAGGTCGAGCCCGGCGAAGTGCGCCAGCCGCGAGACCTTGCCGAGATAGGGCAAAAGCCACTCTTCGAGTCGTTCCAGCAACGCCATGTCGCTGACGTCAGGCCATTCGCTCGATTCGCCCGTGCGCAGATCGAGCTGCCTGAGCAGGCCGATCCGCGCCTGCCATTGGCGCAGCTCCGGTGTCCATGGCAGCAACTCCAGCCCCTTGCGCCGCACCAGCCCGAGCAAGGCGCGGCCACGCGCTTCGTCATCCAACCCCGGCAAGGGCTCACGGCTGAGTATCAGCTCACCGACACGCCGCTGACGCTCGGCGCGCAGCACGCCCTCACGCTCGTCCCATTCCAGCTCGTCACGCTGGCTGACCTGCTCAGCCAGCACCTCGTCGAACAGCGCAGCGTCCAGCGCCGCAGCGCGGTAGATGCGTTCCTCGCGCTGGCCCTGACGGCTGCCCAGTTCGGCGATCACCAGCCAGGGTTCCTTCATCAAGGCATCCGGCTCACCGAATACCGCCGCGCGACCGTTGGCCAGGCGGTATTCGCCACCGCCATCACGGCGTTGCCGGGCAATCCGGTCGGGGTATGCGAACGCCAACAGCGCGCCGTGCCACCGGTGGTCGGACGCATCCACCGGGGCCGGCGCCGAAGGCCCACGCAGCAATCCTCGAAATTGCCGGGCGAGCTGGCGCACCCGTTGCGCACCGGCATGCCGGCCTGCGCTGCCGTCGAGCATTCCAAGTCGGGTAGAAATATCGGCGCCGCCCCGCTGGCCGCCGGACTGGATGTCACGCTCGACCAGCAGCGCGGCGAGATCGGCCGCCAACGGCGCGAGCCCCAACGCCTGACCGCGCAATAACAGATGGGCAATCCGCGGATGCGCGGGCAGTTCGGCCATGGCCTGGCCGTGAGCAGTCAGTTGCCAGCCGCCACGCGCACTGCGGCAGAGCGCACCCAGCCGTTCCAAAAGATCCTGCGCCTGCCGGTAAGCTGCAGCCGGTGGCATGTCCAGCCAGGCGAGTTCATCGGGCTCGGTTCCCCAGCGCGCCAGTTGCAAGGCCACGCCGGCGAGATCCGCCTGAAGGATTTCCGCATCGCCATAGGCGGCCAGTTGCGCGTGCTGGTCCTCCGACCACAGCCGATAGCACGCGCCCGGTTCCAGACGCCCGGCACGGCCGGCGCGCTGGGTTGCCGAGGCGCGGGAGATGCGACGGGTCTCCAGCCGCGTCATACCGCTGCCGGGATCAAAGCGCGGCACCCGCGCCAGCCCGGCGTCCACCACCACGCGCACGCCCTCGATGGTGAGGCTGGTCTCGGCAATGTTGGTTGCCAGCACCACCTTGCGCCTGCCGGCCGGCGCAGGGTCGATGGCCGCACGTTGGGCCTGCAAGTCCAGTTCACCGTGCAGCGGGCAGAGCATCACTTCACCCCGATCCGCCAGCTGCTCGGCGAGCATGTCATTCACTCGGCGGATTTCGGCCTGCCCCGGCAGGAAGACCAGCACGCTGCCTGGCTCCTCATCGAGCGCCTGCAGCACGGTCTGCACCACACGCGGCTCGATTCGCTCACCCGGCTGGAATGGGCGACCCCAGCGCTGAGCCACCGGATACATACGCCCTTCACTGCGCACCACGGGGGCGTCGCCGAGCAGGCTCGACAGGCGCGCGCCTTCGAGCGTGGCGGACATTAGCAATAACTTGAGCGGTTCATCGCGCAGCAGCTGACGGGCATTGAGCGTCAGCGCCAGCGCCAGATCGGCATCCAGGCTGCGCTCACGCATTTTG